>DASYKO010000436.1:0-5019 GCA_035995285.1 Hyphomonadaceae bacterium
CTTGAGGCGTTGCAATCGGCGGCAGGCTCGCTCTAACTCAGCGGCAGTTCATGCAACACTTCAGTTACGGCGGGATCATTCCGTGAAAATAGCTCTCCTGTCCCTGGTCGCCCTGCTGACCATCGCGCCGCTCGCCGATGCACAGGTCAAGCGCTCAGAGCCCCAGCCGCTGGCCGCCACGCCCGCCCTGCCGACGCCACGCGATGTCGCCTATCCGGGTACGCTGACGCTGGACATCGACGCGACCGACCTTGACCGGCGGATCTTCCGCATCAAGCAGACCATTCCAGTGAAGCCCGGCCCGGTGACCCTGCTCTATTCGCAATGGATCATGGGGAATCACGCCCCGCGCGGGCCGATCTACAACTATTCGGGTCTCCGGTTCACCGCGAACGGCAAGCCGGTCGAGTGGACGCGCGATCCTGCCAATGTCTACGCCTTCCATGTCGATGTGCCGAACGGCGTGAAGGAGCTGAACGTCGAAGCGCAATTCCTCTCCGCCATCGAGGCGGCGCAGGGCCCGGTGATGATGACGCCGGAGATGCTGAGGCTGAACTGGTATATCGGGGCGCTCTACCCGGCAGGACACTTCTCGCGGAAGGTCAATTTCGACGTCTCGGTGAAGCTGCCCTCGGGCTGGGACTACGCCACGGCGCTGGAGACCGCATCCAAGAGCGGCGACACGGTGAAGTTCAAGACGGCGTCGTGGGAGACGGTGATCGATTCACCGCTCATCGCCGGCAGGTACATGCGCAAATACGACCTCGATCCCGGCGGCCGTTCGCGCGTGACGTTGAACACGATGGGCGATGAAGCAGGCCAGGTGGATGCGCGCCCGGATGTGCTGCAGACCATGCGCAGCCTGGTGCAGCAGATGGACAAGCTCTACGGCGCGCGCCACTACGACCACTACGACATTCTGCTTTCGGTAAGCGACAAGCTCGCCGGCTCGGGCATCGAGCACCAGCGCTCCAGCGACAACGGCGTCGGCAGCCAGTATTTCCGCGGCTGGGATTCCGCGTTCGTCTCCAAGGACCTGCTGGCGCACGAATACAACCATTCGTGGAACGGCAAGTATCGCCGTCCCGCCGACCTGTTCACCGCCAACTTCAACACGCCTATGCGCAACAGCCTGCTCTGGGTCTATGAGGGGCAGACGCAATACTACGGCAATGTGGTCGCGGCTCGCGCCGGTTTCGTCACCAAGGACCAGGCGCTCGACCTGCTCGCCCAGACAGCGGCGCAGTACGACAAGCGCACAGGCCGCGACTGGCGCCCGCTGGCGGATACGACGCTGGACCCGGTGATCGCCGCGCGCCGCTCGCTGCCCTGGGGCAACTGGCAGCGCAGCGAGGACTATTATTCCGAAGGCCAGCTGATCTGGCTCGATGTCGACACGCTGATCCGCGAGAAATCGGGCGGCAAGCGTTCGCTGGATGATTTCGCCAAGGCCTTCTTCGGCGTCAACGATGGCGACTGGGGCGCGCTCACCTATACACGCGAGGAGCTGGTTTCGACGCTCAACAAGGTCGAGCCCAACGACTGGGAGAAGTTCTTCAAGGAGCGCGTCGACGTCGTGGCGCCCAAGGCGCCGCTGGCGGGGTTGGAGCGTGGCGGCTATCGCCTCGTCTATTCCGACCGGCCCAACGATGTCTGGCGCGACGGCGAGATGCGCTCGCGCGCCGCCAACCTGCTCTACTCCATCGGCCTGCAGGTCGACATGACAGGGAAGATCGCACAGGTGCAGTGGGATAGTCCGGCGTTCAAGGCCGGTCTCACGACGGCTGTCACCATCACCGGCGTAAACGGCGAGGCGTTCTCGGCGGACAAGTTGCGCGCTGCTGTGGGCGGATCGAAGAACAAAACCGTGGAACTGCTCTATCGCCAAGGCGATACATTCAAGACAATCAAGCTCGATTACAATGGCGGACACAAATACCCGAACCTGGAGCGCATCGCCGGCAAGCCTGATCTGATCACGCCGATCTACGCGGCGAGATAGACGCTAGAACTCCTTGATCACCCAGCTGCCCTCGGCCGAGGACGGCTTGGCGCGGCTCAGCGTTACCGGACCGGCGTGCGTCTCGATACGGATGAAGTCCAGCTTGGTTTCGAGTCTACCGCCAAATTGAGGGTCAGGCGACAGCATCGGCTCGAAACAGCCCACGTCGTCCGCCGAACCTTCCTGATAGATCCATGTGCGGGTCGGTCCTTCCGGCGTCTCGTCGGCGAGAGGTAGGCCGAACAGCACATCCTGCAGGGCGCAATCGCTGATGTTGTATCCGCGAGGGGCCGGGAACGAGGTGACGTGGGGCATGCGCAACACCTTCTTTCCGGCCTGATGGAGAGAATGCACAATCCGGCAGGAGGTTTCGCGGAACCCGCGAATTTGCCCGCGGCGGACCTGCTGCCTCCACGTCAGGCTGGCGTCGAGTCAGGCGGGAGGGCATGATCGCATCCAAGCTCATAGCAAGGAGATGGCGATGCGGCTCAAGGCAGGTGTTTCCGCTCTTGTTGCGATAATGGCAGTGGCCGCCTGCGTATCCGCGCCCGTCAGCGCCGAGCCGACGGCGAAGCTCGATGCTGGTGTCGTTCAAGGCGAGACCATCAAAGACCTCGTGGTCTTCAAGGGCATCCCATTCGCGGCGGCTCCCGCAGGAAAGCTGCGCTGGCGCGCGCCGCAGCCGGTGTCGCACTGGGATGGCGTTCGCCCCGCGACCGCCTTCGGCGCCGCCTGTCCGCAGCCGCATGTAAGCGACGAGCCATGGGCTCGGGTCGGGCCGCAGAGCGAGGACTGCCTCTATCTCAATGTCTGGCGACCGGCGAAGGCCGAAAAGCTGCCGGTCATGGTGTTCATCCACGGCGGCTCGTTCCGAGCAGGCTCAGGCGGCGTGCCTCTCTATGACGGCGGCGCGCTGGCAAAGCGCGGCGCCGTGATCGTCACGATCAACTACCGGCTGGGCCGGCTCGGCTTCTTCGCGCATCCGGCGCTGAGCAAGGAAAACACCGACGGCCTCCTCGCCAATTACGGGCTGATGGACCAGATCGAAGCTCTGCGCTGGGTCAAGCATAACATTGCCCAGTTCGGCGGCGACGCCGGCAACGTCACCATCTTCGGCGAATCCGCCGGCGGCGTCTCTGTGCAGGCGCTGATGGCCTCGCCCGAAGCGAACGGCCTGTTCCACCGAGCGATCTCTGAATCCGGCGGCGGCTTCTCGGTCGCGCCCACGCTGAAGGCAGGGGAGACAGCGGGCCAGCAATGGGCCGCGAAGCAAGGACTGCAGGATGCAACGCCGGACCAGCTTCGCGCCCTGCCCGTGGACAAGGTGGCGACGGCGGAAGCGCTGACCGGCGCCGTGATCGATGGCCGCGTGCTCAAGGACAGCCCCGCAAAATCGTTCGTGCAGAAGACCCAGGCAAACGTGCCGCTGATGATCGGCGGCAACTCCAACGAGTTCTCGCTGGGAGGCCTCACGCTAGCCGCCAACCTAACACTCGGCGGCGCCTACAAGGGACTGCTCGCGGAGTACAAGGCGGCGCCGCAAACGCGCGTCGGCGCAGAAGGCGACCTTGCGATCCAGGCTGTCGCGATCCAACCCTCACGCTATCTCGCCGAACGCCAGGCTGCGAAAGGCCAGAAGGCGTACACATACTATTTCACCCAGCAGCCCGCGAGCGAGCGCGCCATCAAGCCAGGCTCGGAACACGGCGGAGAGC
Source organism: Hyphomonadaceae bacterium (assembly GCA_035995285.1). Taxonomy (GTDB): domain Bacteria; phylum Pseudomonadota; class Alphaproteobacteria; order Caulobacterales; family Hyphomonadaceae; genus UBA7672. The sequence goes on from DASYKO010000436.1 coordinate 3,718, forward strand.
TGAGCTACCTGTTCGGCACAAAGCTCAACGCCGAGACCTGGGATGCGGCCGACGAAAAGGTCTCGAAGCTGATGGGCGACTACTGGGTCAACTTCGCAAAGACAGGCGATCCCAATGGGAATGGCGCTCCGAAATGGGAGCCGGTGACCGCCTCATCGTCCCGCTACCTGACCATCGACGCCAATGCGCGCATGTCCGACTTCACGCCGCTGGAGAACAAGGTGCACGACGCGGGAGTTGCCTCGGCGACGCGCATCTGGGGGCCGGCCCAATAGCTCAGCCAGGAAGTAATCAGTTCGTCCGCGCCGGCGCCGGCGCCGGCGCGCCCGGGATGAAAGCGCCCAGCAGCCCCGCGAACTGGATCGGGCTGGCATAGCCTTCGGCGGATACCGCCTGCAGGCCGAAGATGTGGTCGTCGAGGACGACGTCCTTCACCACCGCTTCAGTCGCAGTGCCCGCAACGTCCTGGCTGTGTTGCCAGACGGGCGAAGTCGTATCACGCCACCAGATGACATACCTCGCAGCGGCAGGCCCCTTGCCCGGCGACCAGCGAACGGTGGTATCATCCGACAGCGCGCCCTGCACACGCACTTCCCACGGCGGGCGCGGAGCCGAGGCGAGGCTCGCCATGGTGATCGCATTCAGGCGCGTGACGTTGGCGAGATACTTGAAGTCCACATACTCGATCGTGTCGCCAAAGAAGACGCCGTTCTCGGTGCGCACATTCTGGTGCTGGTGGTTCCAGTTCTCGGCGCCTTCAGTGACGCGGATGGCGGGGAAGCCGGCCTCCTGGTGAGGCGTCTGGTCCCCGCCGCGGCCATAGCGGTCCATGCGGTAGATCATCCGTACCCTGAAGTCCTTCATATGCTGCTCGGCGATCGTCGCCATGTAGCGGGAAAGATTGCGCGAGGGGCTGTCGAGTTCTCCGCCATTGGAGCGGCGCGCTGAGGCCATCTGCTGCGTCTCGGTGGCGCGGATGCCTTCGGAGAAGACGCGCACTGTTTTGTCGTCGACCTTTCCGTTGAGCCCCTTGGAGTTGCCAACAATGTCGTTGTTGAGCACCGCCAGCACTTCCCAGCCCTGCGCCTTGGCATAGGCGGCGAGGATCGTGCCGCCGGAGAGCCCCTGCTCTTCCCCCGACAGCGCCGCGAACACCAATGTCGCGCCGAACTTGCGCTTCGACAGGATGCGCGCGGATTCCATCACGGCCGCGACGCCGGAAGCATCATCATTTGCGCCGGGGGCATCGTCGGTGACGTTCTCGTTGGTAGAGTTGCGGCTGTCGAGGTGACCCTGGATGAT
>DASYKO010000437.1:0-1588 GCA_035995285.1 Hyphomonadaceae bacterium
GGTGCTGAGCGATCAGATCATCACCGATCTCTGGATGAAATTCATCCTGCTCGCCGCCAACGCCAGCATCACCGCGCTGGCCCGACAGCCGATCGGCCTGCTGCGCGACGACCCGGACATCCGTCCGGTTTTCATCGCCGCTTATCAGGAAGTGATCGATCTCGCCCGCGCCAAAGGCGTGACGCTGCCGTCAGATGCGCTCGACAGGGTGCTGGAATTCAACCGCCACGCGCCGCCCACCATGAGAGCCTCGATGGCGCTCGATCTCGAACGCGGCAACCGCCTCGAACTGCCATGGCTCGGCGGCAAGGTCGCCGAGCTCGGCCGGCAGCTCGGCGTGCCGACGCCGACGCACGGGGTGATGTATGCGATGCTGAAGCCGTATGCGATGGGGAAGGTCTCGTAGGATGGGTGGAGCGACTTGTCCGCCGTAGCTCGCAGAGCGAAGGCGGAAGCGATACCCATCAATTTTCCTTTTTAATGCTGACGGGTTTTGCGAAGAGCTCAAACCCATCCTACACGCTAATCCGCCCCATCAGCCGATTCATGCGCCTGGAGTTCGGCCATGACCGCTGCCAGTAGCGGGCTAGATCCTCCTGCATCGTTTTCCAGACAATCGTCTCGACCACATTATCGTAGGAATGCCTGTACATGTTTCCGGCGTCCCTGATGGCACGCCACGGCAGCGCCGGATGCCTTTCAAGGACGTCGTCGGGAAGACGGCGCGACGCCTCGGATACAATCTCGAGCGCCCGAGTCGCGGCGAAGAAATGGAGTCACGATTGCTCGAATGCCTCGTATGAAAGACCTGCGGTAAACTCGCGCGCCAGAAGGATGCAGTCGCGGATATCGAGCAAGGCCAGATGAGCTTTCCTAGAAAGCATAGACCGCTTCGCGTTCGACAACTGGCCGAACCAGCGGCTTGAGACCCTCGCGGTTGGCCACATCGACGCGTCCGCTAAACATATCTTCGAGGTAATGGACGATACCGACATATTGAAACAGGCCGATGTGCGCCTCGGGCGCGATCTCGACCATGATGTCGATATCGCTCTCCGGGCGATCGTCGCCGCGGGCGAATGAACCGAAAAGCGCGGCATGGGCAACCCCTCGCGCGCGCAAGTCGGCCTCACGATCCCTCAGCTTCCGTATGATCTCATCGCGCTTCATGGGCATCATGATAGCCTAGACGCCGCCAGCTTTACAGCCCGCCGGGCGCTATTCACCCCCGCCTCACCCCGCCAACACCTTCCACTTCTCCGCCGCGGCAATCGCCGCCGCCCACATCCTCTCCGCGGGCTGGCCGCGATGCAGGGCCTTGCCGACTTCGCAGATCGCCAGGAACGCGCCCGCGCGCGCCTCCTCGATTTCCAGCGGCTGCTCGCCGCTGCCCTGAACCAGCCCGACCAATTCGTTCAGCATCGGCAGCGCGGTTTGCGCGGGCTCGCGTTCGGCGGCTTTCAGGGCTTCCAGGACTTTGGCGGCTTTTTCTGAATCGGTCATGGGCGAGGACTCGTACTGTTGTGCTTCTGGGAAACAGGACCCCGGATTTCGCTTCGCTGCATCCGGGCTACGGGAGGCGATCCTA
>DASYKO010000438.1:0-14464 GCA_035995285.1 Hyphomonadaceae bacterium
TCTTGCCGTCGCTGGTGCCGGGATTGTAGCCGAGGCGGTCGAGGAGGCGTTGCGTTTCGGCGATCTGAGCAGGCGAGGCGACATCCCACGGGCGGCGGCCGAAATCGCCATTGGCGCGGGCGATGTTGGGCTTGGGCGCGAAGGCGCGGGCGCGGCGCTTGATCTGCTCGGCCTTGGCGGCCGGCATGTCGGCAAACAGGCCGCGGGCGCGGCGCTGGGCATCCTGGTCGCCGGCGCGGCCCGAGACTTCGAACCAGTAGGCGGCCTCGTCCTTGTCCTGCGTGAGGCCCAGGCCCTGCTCGTAGAGCACGGCGAGGTTGTACTGGCTGTCGACCAGGCCATGGTCGGAGGCCTGGCGGAACCATTCCACGGCGGCGGCATAGCTTTGCGGGCCGGCATCGCCCTCGGCGTAGAACACGGCCAGGTCGTGCATGGCTTTGGCGTTGCCGCCGATCGCGGCTTTCTCGGTCCAGGAGCGGGAGGCGGCCATGTCGCGCGGCACGCCTTCGCCTTTTTCGTAGAGCTTGGCGAGGCGGTATTCGGCCATCACCAGGCCGCGGTTCGAGGCGTCCTTGAGCATCTGCACGGCGCGCTGCTTCTCGCCGGTCTGCAGGAGTTCGAGCGCCTTGTCGTGCAGGGCAACCGGATCGCCGTTACGGACGGCGTCATCGAGCGTGATACCCGGCGCGGGAGCTGGAGCACTAGCTGGAGCGGGAGCTTTACCGGTGGAGGGGGTGGTGGAGGTGGAGGGCTTGGTGGGAGTGGCGCCGAAGAGCTCGGCGGCGGTGGCGGCCTCGGAGGCGACAGTGGGCGGGGCCTCGGTGTGCGAGGCGGTGTCAGGCGCGAAGAGATCGGCGGCGGCGGCGTCGGGGTTGCCGGCGGACGCGGTGGGCGCAGCTGGCGCGAGCTTGGCGAAGTCGTCGGGCTTGGCGTCCTGCTTGCCGCGCATGACGGTGATGGCGCCGCCGCCGGCGACGGCGACAGCGAGAGCGGCGGAGGCGATCAGCGGGCCCTTACCGATGCCCTTGCGTGGGGTGGATGTGGAGGCATCGACACGGCGGCCTTCGCGCGCGGCGCGGCGGGCGGCCTCGATATAGGTGGCGTTCGGCTGGCCGCGATTGTCATCGGAGGGCAGGTCGGCGACGAACTCGCTGGCCTTGTTCTCGCGGGGTTGAGCTTTGCCGAAGGCCGCGCCGAAGATGACGTCGTCGGTGTCCAGAAGGTCGTCGACCGTGTTGGCGGGCTCCGCCTTCAGGACGATGACGTCCTTGGACTTGGCGCCGTCCTCGAACAGCAGGTTGTCGCGGGCGCGGTCGAAGGGCGGCGGCTCGACGCCGATCACGTCGCCGCTCTCGGCAGCTTCCACGGCTGCGCCTGCGGCGGGCGCAGGCGGGGCCTGGGGAGCGGGCATGTCGTCGTCGAGGACGACGAAATCGTCCTGCATCGCCGGAATGTCGCGCGACACGGCGGGTTCGGCCAGGCGGCGATTGTCGCGCGAGCCGTCCTCGATCTCTTCAAGCCGGCGGGCCAGCGAGGAGATCGTGTTGTGCATGGGCTTGAGCGAGGAGACGGACTGTTCGCCGACATCGTCCATGCGGCGCTGCATGTCGGCCATGAGTTCGGTAAGCCGCGTTTCGTGGCTGCGGCCGGATTCGGCAAGCTTGGTCTCGAACGAGCGCAGCGATTCCTGATGCTGGCTCTGCAGGCGGTCGGCGACGCGGGCGACCTGTTCGCCGATCTGGCCGATGGCTTCGGCGCTGCGGCGCTCGCTGTCACGGACGCGTTCGTCGAGGCGGTCGGCAAGGCGGTCGATCTCGGCCGGGTCGAGCTGGCGCGCTTCGAGCGACTGGTCGGACATGCGGTCTGACAGGCGCTGGATAGCTTCGTCGTTGCGGCGCTGCAGGCGGTCTGAGACGATGCCCATCTGCTGGCCGACGTGCTGGCCGACCAGGTCGATGGCGCTGGCGCTGCGCTGTTCCAGCGCCTTCATGCGATCGTCGACCGTGGTGTTGAGGCGACCAATGTCGCTGCGTAGCGAGTCTACGCCGGCGGTGGCGGAGCGGCTGGAAGTCTCGGCGGCGCCCATGCGCGCGTCGATCACGTCGGCGAGGCGCAGCATCTCGCGGCGCACTTCCTCGACCGGGCGCATGTCGCCCTTGGCGGCTTCGACGGAGCGGAGGCGGTCGTCAACGGCGCGCGTGAGGCGTTCGATCTGCAGGCTCATCGCCTCGACGGCGTCGGCCTGGCGGGCTTCTGAAGCCTGCACGACCTCCTGAACCTGGCGCAGCGAACGCTCCAGGCGTTCAACCTTCTCGGGGTTGACTGTGCTGGTGCGGATGGCTTCGTCGAGCTTGCGCTCCAGGTCCACGCGTACGGCGTGGATTGGGCGCTGGATGTCTTCGGCAAGGCTGTCGAGGCGTTTCTGGAACGCCTGCTGCAGTTGGGCGAACTCTTCGACCTGGCCGCGGGTCGAGGCGGCGCGCGTGACCTTGTCGTCGATCTCGTTGACTGAACGCTCAAGGATGTGGACGGCGCTGTCGGATTTGCGCTCGGCGCGCGCGATCCGCTCGGTGATGCGGTTGACCGCATCGTTGAGCCCGTTCATCGCCTCGCGTGTTTTTTCCTCGATGCCCTCGACCTTGTCGAGGACTTCCTTGGACATCTGGCGCGACTTGGCGAGATTGTTCTCGAGCGCGCGTTCCTGCTTCCAGCCCGACTCGTGCGTGGAGCGCTCGTGCTTGGTCTCGAGGTTTTCGAGGCGCGAGGTGGCGTCGTTGATGCGGCCCAGCGCGCCTTCCATACGGCGCTCGGCCGCGGAATGCTGCTGTTCCATCGCATCGAGCCGTGTCGTGAGGGCGGTCGATGTGTTGCGAACGGTGGTGGTAACGGCCTGCTCAAGTCCACGCGCCATCTCGTCGACGCGGTCGGAGAAGCTGGCGACGCGGTCGTTGATGTCGTTGCGGTGCTCGACGTTGTCTTGCTCCGAAGAGTTGAGCCGCTCCTGCACTGTCTCGGCGAGGCGGCCGAGCGCGGACTCCAGTGTCTTGAGGGCTGAGACGGTCGCGCTGCCGGCGGAAACGCCTTCGACGCTTTCGATGCGCGAGCGCAATGCGGCTTGGGTCGTTTCGATTTCGCCGAGCGCGCGGGTGACACGTTCCAGGGCGGTGAGCTGGGCCTTGCCTGAGACGTCCACCTTGCCCATCAGGCCGAGAATGGCCTTGTCGAGGCCGGAGACGGCGCGGGCAGAGCGGGTCTGGGACGCTTCCAGCTTCTGGGAGATCTGGTCGATTTCCACAGACATCCGGCGCAGGTCGGAATCAGCCGCCGAGCGCGGCGGCGGATCGTCGATCTCGATATCCTGAATGGAACCGCCGCTTTCGTCGTCGGGGTCCATGAGGAGCGTGTTGAGGTATTGCCCCAGCGTAACGCCGCGGCTTTGTGCGCGTTCGCGGGCAATCGACCGAGCTTTCGGGTCGATTCCTTTCACGCTCCAGGGCCCCTGTGTCATCGGACACGCTCCAAATCGAGTCGCGCAATCACGCAACCCGCCAGCAACCTCCACTTGGCAATGACCCGCTTAATGGCCGGTTAAGGTTAATTTTTGCGATGACGCCGGTTATTCCGAAAGCCGGTATGGGGGCGAATTGACCTAAGGGTCAGGTAACGCTACGTATTACTGAGCGTTAACAAAAACGCGGCCTGCTTAAACGGCAGAGCATACAGAACATTGGGAGGACGAGATTGAAGACTTACACAATCAGTGAACTCGCGCGCGAGTTCCAGGTCACACCTCGCGCGCTGCGGTTCTACGAAGACAAGGGTTTGCTCCAGCCAACACGTGACGGGCTCAATCGCGTCTATTCGACGCGCGATCGCGCACGGCTGAAACTTATCCTGCAGGGCAAGAGCGTTGGTTTTTCGCTCTCCGACATCCGCGAGATCCTCGATCTCTATACGTTGGAAGGTCATCGCGCCCAGTTGAAGCTGTCTCTGAAGAAGTCCCGCGACCAGATCAAGAATCTGGAAAAGCAGCGCGAAGACATCGAAGCCGCACTCGAAGCGCTCCACAAGGGCGTGAAGTGGGCGGAAGAGAAGCTGCAGGAAATGGGACCTGGAGCAGAAGTCGAACAATCTGCCCGCGCTTACGAGCGTGTCGCTAGGGCAGGTCTCGACGACTCGCATCTGGACCACTGATCGCCTTTCGGCGGCGATCTGTTGGGGGCGGGGGAGCTACTCTGTTTTAAGAGAGCCTGACGCGAAGACATGCGCGTCATGATCGGACTTGGCGGAAGCCCGAGAGCTTCCGCTTGGCCGGACGTTGCCCTATGTGAGGAACCTGCCGCGGCCAAACGACTCGACCCCAATCGAGCAGACCAAAGGGTTCTGTCCCATGCCCAAGTACCAGGCGCCTCTCAAGGACATGAAGTTCCTGCTCTATGACGTGCTTGAGATCGGCTCCTACTCGAACCTGCCGCGGTTTTCGGAAGCTCCGCAGGACGTGGTCGACGCTGTCCTGGATGGCGGATCGAAATTCGCGAGCGGCGTGCTGCAGCCGATCAACGCCATCGGCGACCGCCAAGGCTGCAAGCGGAACAGTGACGGTTCCGTGACAACGCCCAAGGGCTTCAAGGAAGCCTACAAGCAGATGTCGGACGATGGCTGGATGGCGATTTCGGCCGATCCTGCATACGGCGGACAGGGCCTGCCGCGCGTTGTTGCAATGCCTTTCCTGGAGATGTGTTCGTCCGCGAACATGGCCTTCTCCATGTATCCGGGCCTCACGCGCGGCGCTGCTGAAGCCATTCACGTCGGCGCATCGGACGAGCAGAAGAAGATCTTCCTGCCCAACATGGTGAGCGGAAAATGGTCCGGCACCATGAACCTCACCGAGCCTCAGTGCGGCACGGACCTGGGTCTCATCCGCACGAAGGCGGTTCCGCAGCCGGATGGCTCCTACAAGATCACCGGTCAGAAGATCTGGATCTCCGGCGGCGAACAGGACCTTGCCGAGAACATCATCCAGCTTGTGCTCGCGCGCATCGAAGGCGGGCCGGAAGGCATCAAGGGCATCTCGCTCTTCATCGTGCCGAAGTTCATGGTCAACAAGGACGGCTCGCTGGGCGCCCGCAACGGATTCCAGTGCGGTGGTCTCGAAGAGAAGATGGGCATCCACGGCAACTCGACCTGCGTGATGAACTATGAGGGCGCCACCGGCTATCTCGTCGGCGAGGCTCACAAGGGCATGCGCACGATGTTCGTGATGATGAACGAGGCGCGGCTCGGCGTCGGCATGCAGGGGCTCGCGCAGGCCGAGGTCGCGTTCCAGAACGCTGCCGACTTCGCGCGCGATCGCGTGCAGGGCCGTTCGATCACCGGCGTGAAGGCGCCGGACAAGCCGGCCGATCCGATCATCGTGCACCCCGACGTGCGCCGCATGCTGATGGACATGAAGGCGTTCATCGAAGGCGGCCGTGCGTTTGCTTACTGGACGGCGCTGCAGGGCGATCTCGAAGTCGTATCGCCCGATGCGCATGTGCGCGAGAAAGCCGAAGACCGCATGGCGCTGCTGACGCCAGTGATCAAGGCGTTCCTCACCGACCGTGGTTTCAAGGCGGCGTCCGATGCGCTGCAGCTTCACGGCGGCACAGGCTATACGAGAGAGCAGGGCGTCGAGCAGTTCGTTCGCGATGCGCGTATCGCCCTCATCTATGAAGGCACCAACGGCATCCAGGCGCTCGATCTTGTCGGCCGCAAGCTGGCAGCCAATGGCGGCCGGGCCGTGTTCGGCTTCTTCTCCGACCTCGAAGAGTTCGTCACGACGAACGAGGGCAATGAGAAGCTGAAGCCCTATGTCGCAGGCGTTCAGTCGGCGACCGCCCAGCTCCGCGAAGGCACGATGTGGCTGATGCAGAATGGCATGTCGAACTTCGACAATGCCGGCGCCTCCAGCCACGACTACCTGCAGCTCTTTGGTTTGACGGCGCTTTCCCTGATGTGGGCGAAGATGGCCAAGGCCGCGCTGGACAAGGAAGCCTCGGGCGACAGCTTCTATTCGGATAAGCTTGCTACTGCCCGCTATTTCTTTGACCGGGTCTTGCCTGACGCTACGTCACATCTCGCAAAGGTAAAGACGGGCGCCGGCCCCGTGATGGCCCTGAGCGCAGATGCTTTCTAACGAACAACACGAAGGAGGCCGCGATGGCCGACGCCTATATCTACGACGCAGTCCGCACGCCGCGCGGCAAGGGCAAGAGCACGGGCTCGCTGCATGAGATCACTGCCTTGTCGCTCGCGACGCAGGCGCTGAAAGCCATCAAGAACCGCAACAATCTCGACACCTCGAAGGTCGATGACGTGATCCTTGGCTGCGTTACGCCGATCGGCGAGCAGGGCTCGGACATTGCGCGGATCGCCGTGCTCAATGCCGACTATGCTGAGACGACCGCCGGGGTGCAGGTCGACCGCTTCTGCGCGTCGGGCCTCGAGGCTTGCAACATCGCGGCGGCGAAAGTCATCTCCGGCGAGGCCGACATGGCGATTGGCGGCGGCATCGAGGCGATGTCCCGCGTGCCTATGGGCTCGAACGGCGGCGCCTGGTCGACCAACCCCGAAATCGCGATGAAGTCCTACTTTGCCCCGCAAGGCATCGGCGCGGACCTCATCGCGACCAAGTACGGCTTCTCGCGCGACGACGTGGACGCCTTCGCCGTCGAAAGCCAGAAGCGCGCGGCGCGCGCCTGGAAGGAAGGCCGCTTCTCGAAATCGGTCGTGCCGGTGAAGGACCAGCTCGGCGTCACCATCCTCGCGCATGACGAGACCGTCCGCGGCGACACCACGATGCAGACGCTCGCGGCGCTGAATCCGTCGTTCGAACAGATGGGCGTGGCTGCGTTCGATGATGTGGTGAAGCAGCGCTATCCCGAGATCGAGAAGATCAACCACGTCCACCACGCCGGCAACTCGTCGGGCATCGTGGACGGCGCGTCTGCCGTTCTGATCGGCAACAAGGAAATGGGCGATGCCCTCGGCCTCAAGCCGCGCGCCAAGATCCGGGGCATGGCCTCCATCGGCTCCGAGCCTTCGATCATGCTCACCGGCCCGTCCTTCGTCACGCAGAAGCTGCTGAAAAAGCTCGGCATGACGCCTGAGGACATCGATCTTTACGAGCTCAACGAGGCGTTCGCTTCGGTGGTGCTGCGCATGATGCAGGCGCTCGATATCCCGCACGAGAAGATGAACGTGAACGGCGGCGCCATCGCGATGGGCCATCCGCTGGGCGCTACCGGCGGCATGATCCTCGGCACGATGCTCGATGAGCTTGAGCGCTCGGACAAGGAACTTGGCCTGATCACGCTGTGCGTGGGCGCGGGCATGGGCACGGCCACGGTCATCGAGCGGGTCTAGGAGCGCATGATCGCCGAGAACGCCATTGCGGCTGCACTTGTCGCCCTGCTTACGGGCGGCATGCTGACGCTGGCGATCGACAGGGCGGTCGGCAATCTCTGGATCACGCTGGGCTATACGGCGCCCGCCACGCTCGTGCTCGCCGGCATCCTGTTTCTGCTGTCGAGCGATATGATCAAGGCAGGCCTGGAAAAGCTCGGGCTCGGAAATCTCAAGTTCGGCGGCAAGAAGCCGCCTAAGGAAGACTGACAATGAACCTCGAAACCTTTTCGTTCGACGTGGATGCAGACGGCATCGCGGTCGCAACCTTCGACGTACCGGGCCGGTCGATGAACACGCTGACCGCCAAGGCGATCGCGGATCTCGGCTCGATTGCGGACGAGGTCGGATCGAACGCGGCCATCAAGGGCCTGGTGATCACCTCGGGCAAGACCAGCGGGTTCTGCGCGGGCGCGGACCTCGGCGAACTCGGTGGCGGTTCCGGCGGCGGCGCGGGCGCCTCGAAGGATCCCGAAGCGCAGCTGAAGGCGATGTTCGATCGTTCGTTCCAGATGAACAAGATCCTGCGCAATCTCGAGACGTGCAAAAAGCCGGTGGCGTGCGCTATCAACGGGCTGGCGCTCGGCGGCGGGTTTGAGGTGGCGCTCGGTTGCCATTACCGCATTGCGTCCAATGACAATCCGAAGCTGCAGCTGGGGCTGCCGGAAGCCAAGGTCGGCCTGATGCCCGGTGGCGGCGGCACGCAGCGGCTGCCGCGGCTTATCGGGGCGCAGGCCGCAGCTCCGTATCTGCTGCAGGGCGACAGCATGACGGCGGAGCAGGCCAAGGGCCTTGGCGTCGTGCATGAACTTGCGCCGACGGCTCAGCTCGTCGGCCGGGCCAAGGAATGGATCAAGGCGAACCCGAACGCGAAGGCGCCGTGGGATGACGCCAAGTTCAAGATTCCGGGCGGCGGACCGAATTCGCCCGGCGGTCTTCCCGTTTTCACCTTCGGCAACGCGATGGTGGCCAAGCAGACCTGGGGGAATTACCCGGCGCAGAAGCATATTCTTTCGGCGGTCTATGAGGGTCTCAGCGTTCCGATCGATGCGGGCCTGCGCATCGAGAGCCGGTATTTCGTCAAGACGCTGATGACGCCCGAAGCGCGCGGCATGATCCGTTCGCTGTTCCTGTCCATGCAGGACCTGTCGAAGGGCGCATCGCGTCCGGCTGGGTATCCGACGTTCGAGATCAAAAAGGCCGTTGTCGTCGGCGCGGGGCTGATGGGCGCGGGTATCGCTTATGTGCAGGCCAAGGCCGGCATTCCGACTGTGCTGCTCGATGTAAGTCAGGAGAGCGCGTACAAGGGCAAGGATTATTCGCGCAAGATCGTCGACAAGGATGTCTCGCGCGGCAAGATGAGCAAGGAGAAGGGCGAGGCCCTGCTCGCGCTGATCACGCCCTCGACGGATTATTCGCTAGTGAAGGGCGCGGACATTGTCGTTGAGGCGGTGTTCGAGAACTCCGAGCTCAAGGCCAAGGTCACGGCGCAGATCGAGGAGCATCTGGGCGAGACTTCGGTGATGGGCACCAATACCTCGACGCTGCCGATCACGGGGCTGGCAAAGGCCTCGAAGCGCCCGGCCAATTTCATCGGCATCCACTTCTTCTCGCCGGTCGAGCGGATGGGCCTGGTCGAGATCATCAAAGGCAAGGAGACGACTGAGGAGACGCTCGCCAAGACGATGGATTACGTCCTCAAGATCCGGAAGACGCCGGTGGCAGTGAACGATTTCCGCGGCTTCTATACCAGCCGCGTGTTCGGCACGTATCCCGAGGAAGGCATGACGATGCTGGCGGAAGGCATCGCGCCGGCGATCATCGAGAATGTCGGCCGCATGGCCGGCATGCCGATGGGTCCGCTCGAAGTGTCCGACAGCGTGGGCATCGACACCATCCTGAAGATCGGCCGCGAGTCCGCGAAGGCTTCCGGCCGCTCGTATGAGCAGAACCCGGTCGGCGATGTCGTCGCCTGGATCGTCGAGGACCAGAAGCGCGTCGGCCGCAAGGCGGGCAAGGGCTTCTACGACTACAACGACCAGGGCAGGGTCTCGCGCCTCTTCCCGGATCTCGGCAAGAAGATCGAGGCGAAGGTGACGGAGTGCCCGCCCGAGTTGAAGGCGGAGATCACCAAGCGGTTCCTCTATCGCCAGTGTGTGGAAGTGGCGCGCTGCTTCGAGGAGGGCGTCATCAACGATGCGCGCGATGCGGACATCGGCTCGATCCTCGCCTGGGGCTTTGCGCCGTATTCGGGCGGCGTGTGCTCGTTCATGGACCTCAAGGTCGGGGTGAAGAAGTTCGTTGAGGAGTGCGATGTGCTGGCCGAGAAGTACGGCGAGCGCTTCCGTCCCAACGCGCTGCTGCGCGACATGGCGGCGAAGGGACAGACGTTCTATTCGCGCTTCCCGCCGAAGGATCAGAAGGCGGCGGCTTAGGGCATTCGCCGGCCTCCTCCCCCGAGCGGGGGAGGGACACGAGGGCGGTGTGTCTGCGTGTGCGATCCGGTGGGGGACCGGCGGCGCGGTTGGCTTCAGTGGTTGGACGAGGGGGCGGTCCCCCACCTGAGCTGTGTACTTGGCTGATGACGGTGAGCGTTGCGCCTCCCCCGCTCGGGGGAGGGGGGTTCGTGCCCGTCGATTTCAAACATCCAGTCGCGATCTCGCATTCAGGCCAGCGTCAGCTGCCTGGGATGCCTTCCGCTTTTCCCTTTCGGGCCGTGCGGATCCGCCTTCGCCCTACGGGCTTCGGCGCGAGAACTCGGTGGCGCTCCATAAGGAGGGCCGGGGACGCAGGATGGCCCTGCGTGGATTGGGCATCCGCCATCGCTGGCGGCTACCGGTAGATAAAGAAACGCAGCACCCTGCGTCCCCGCGTGTCGTTATCCGGCGGCCTCGGACAAGGCGGTCGTTTCACACCTCTGCCGTAGGCAGCGCCGCCGGCGTGCAGGCCATGGGTGTTCACCCCATGGTCCCTGGACATCCCTCTCCCTTGGCGGATCTTCTTTTCCGCATACGGAAGAGCTGGGCTTGTCCCGTCACAGTCCCTCTGAGGACTCGGGGGGCTCCACGCTCGATACGCATCGCCTCCGCGCCGTTGAACATCGCGACTGCCCTCCATGCAGAGGCGACAAAGAGCAGTATCTCATGGGTTTGGAGGTGTTGAATCTTTAGCCGGTGGATAACTTTTCGGGCCGTGTTTTGCTGGGGTTTGAGGGTGGTTCTGACTCAAACCCAGGGTTTTCCCCGTGGGGGATTTGGTGGCGTTCGGGATGTGCGGAAAGGGGCGCCCGGCGCTCCCTTTGCGCGGCTGGCGCTTGAGCGGCGAGGTCGCGGTTGTTGCGCGGCTGGCGGTTGCCCCTTTCCGTCTCGCAAGCTTTGCTTGCGATCCACCCCCCCGCCTTCGGCGAGGGAGGAAAGGCGGCAGGGCCAGGCGCTACCAGGGGGCGCGAAGTTATTTCGGGCCGATATGCGTCTTCAGGAATTCCGCGACCTTGGTGAGGGCGATCCGGCGGCTGTCGTTGTCGACGAGGCCGTGGTCGTCGCCCTTGATGCGGATGTACTCGACCGGTTTGTTGGCAGCCTTGAGGGCGTCGTTCATGGCGTCGCTCTGACGCGCGAGCACGGTGGTGTCTTCCGTGCCGTGGATCAGCAGGACCGGCGCCTGGAATTTGTCGGCGAGCTTTGCGGGGGAGACGGCGTCGATCGCCTTGGCGTCCTTGTCCGGATCGCCGATCAGCATCTCCCAGTAGATCACGCTCATGCTCTGCGGGCCGTGATTGCGCTTTTCCGTGGCGATCATCTCGCGCAGGTTGGACACGCCCGCGACGGAGACGACGCATTTGTAGAGTTCCGGCGTCAGCGCGCCTCCGGCGAGGGCCGCATAGCCGCCATAGCTCCAGCCGACGATGCAGACGCGCTCTTTGTCGGCCCAGCCCATCTTGATCATGGCGTTGACGCCATCGGTGATGTCGTCCTGCATCTTGCGGCCCCACTGGCCGCGGCCGGCATCGCGGAAGGCGCCGCCGAAGCCGGACGAGCCACGGAAATTCGGCTGCAGCACGGCATAGCCTTCGTTGGCGATGAACTGCGCCAGCCAGTCGAAACCGATGGAGTCATAGGATTCCGGCCCGCCATGGGGCATCACGACGAGCGGCAGGTTCTTGCGCTGGTCCTCCGGCACGCCCGCCGGCCAGGTGATGAGGCCGGGGATCTTGAGCCCATCGCGCGCCTTGTATTCGATGGTGACCACTTCGCCGATGTCCTCGGGCTTGATCAGCGTGCGCCCGGTGGTGATCATTGTCAGCTTCTTCGCCGCGCGATCGAACACCAGATAGCGTTCCGAGGATGTGCCCCCTTCCACGAGAAAAAGAAGCTTGGACCAGTCGTCGGTCCAGGACGTCAGCCATACCGAAGAGTTGGGGAAGCGGTCCTGCGCATCCTTCACGTCCGCCTCGAGCGCCTCGTCGAACATGTCGTAGCGCGGCTGCATGCCTGAATAGACGACGCCGTGGACGATGCGGTTGGAATCGATCACTACACTCTGGATGTCCGCATCGTCCCGCGTGAAGACGGGGCCGGTGAGCGCGCCGGTCGTCGGGTTCATCGTGAAGACGGAGTCGAATTCGGAATCGTTTTCCGCCGTTGCGATTAGCTGGGTCTGGTCGCGCGAGACGCCGACGACGCCGATCGCGGGCAGGTCGTCGTCTTCGCTGGTATAGATCACCTGCAGCTTGCCGTCGGCGCCGGCGCGCACTTCGTGCACCTTGCGCTTTTCGCTGAAGTCTTCGCGCATCACGACCTTGCCCTTGGCATCGACTATCCAGTCGATCGTGCTGGACGTGCCGCGGGCGTAGATTTCGCCGCGTCCGGTTTCGAGGTTCACGCGCCATAGCGCCAGGGATGGATCGGCCGTGATCTCGTAGGCAGGCATGTAGACATGCTTGCCGCCCGGATCGATGCCGACGATCCGGCCAAGGCCAGACTGGGCCGGATAGAGTTTTTCGGTCCGGGAGAGGAGCTGGACGATCTTGTTCTTCGACAGGTCATAGGCGAACGCCGCGGAGAATTCGTGCGTGCCGCGATAGCCGAACAGCCGCTGGTTCTTCGACGCACGGAGCAGGATGAAGTTGTTGCCGGCGAACTGCACGCTGCGCGCCCGGATGTCCGCCACGGAGACAAGCGGCTTCCCGGTCTTGGTCGCGAATTCGTAGTTCACCAGGAAGTCGACGCCGTCGATCCGCTGGATGAAGGCGACGCGCGATCCATCCGGCGAGAGGTCCATCGAGCGGATTTCCGCCACGTCGCCGAACGCCTCGATCGGCGGCTTGGCCGCTGCGGGCAGGGCGAGCGCGAACAGAACGGCTATGATGGCGGTAAAGCGTGCAAGCACGGTGAAGTCCCCCCTTACGAAACTGCTCGCGCGAGACTAGCCGCGCTGCCGGTCTGGTTTGAAGCAAAAAATCATTCGCGGGGCGTTGATGCCGTTCGGTCTCATTGACGGACGTGTTGGCCCTGAGCAAATGTGGGGCTCGTCAGTCGGTGGGGTATCGTAATGAATTTCAAAGCGCTGTTTGCAGCGTGTGCGCTGGCTGTGGTGGGGTCGGCCTTGCCTGCGCACGCCGATGTGAAGGCGGCTGCCGCGGACGGCATGATCCTGCAGTTCAAGGGCGAAGTGGCGCTGTCGCGCGATGATGCGTGGAGCCGGCTGCTCAATCCCAGCGCGTGGTGGGTGAAGGACCATACCTATTCGGGGGACTCGAAGAACCTGTCGATCGACGCGGTTGCGGGCGGATGCTGGTGCGAATTGTGGGAGGGCGGGGAGGTCGAACACGGGCGCGTCGTCTATCTCAAGCGCAACGAGGCCATCCGCTACAACGCGCCACTGGGTCCGCTGCAGGGGCTGGGCGTGAATGCCGTGGTGACGTTCTCGCTGGCGGATGGATCCGCTGCGGGGCGCACGGCGATCACGGTCGATATGGTGGTGGTGGGATCATCGCTGTCGGGTCTCGACAAGCTGCGCCGCTGGTGGACCAGGTGCTTGGCGCGCAGGTGAAGAGCTTCGTTGCGGTGAAGTGAGCCCACAAACGAAGACGCCTTCCCGAAGGAAGGCGTCCTGTTCAGTTCAGATTGTAATTAGCTCAGCCAGTGACCGGACGCAGCGTGATCGCCACGCGGCGGTTCTGCGAGCGTTTGGCTTCCGTGTCGTCCGGGAAGACCACCGGCTGGGCTTCGCCCATGCCGCCGGTCGCCATGCGCTGGCCGAGCACGCCCTTGCCTTGCAGGTAGGTGCGCACCGATTCAGCGCGGCGATAGGAGAGATCGAGGTTGGCCTGGTCGGAGCCTTCGGTCGAAGCGTGGCCGACGATGTCGATCGTCGTCTTCGGATAGAGGTTCAGCGACTCCGCAACCGAGTCTAGCGTCGAGAGGAAGCCCGGGTCGAGCGTGGCGTTGCCCTTGGCGAAGGTGATGTCGGACGGCATCACGAGGACGATGTTGTCGCCCTGGCGCTGGATGCCGATGCCGCGCGCTGCAACCTTGCGGCGCATGTCTTCTTCCTGGCCGTCCATGTAGCGGCCGACCGCACCGCCGGCGAGCGCGCCGACAGCAGCGCCGACGACGACGTTGCGGCTATCCTTGCCGCCGGCGAAGAGACCGCCGAGGCCGCCCACGACTGCGCCGATGGCGGCGCCGGTGCCGGTACGGCCAGCGATCGCCTGGCCCGTCACGGGATCCGTCGCGCACGCGGACAGTGAAGGCAAGGCCAGCGCCGACGCGCAAAGAGCGAATACAAATGCACGGGTCATTCAAATCTCCCTGGTCAAATCGATACGGCGCGAGTCACCGTTCGCGGCGACTGCATCGACGACGATAAAGGCAACAACGCGCCCAGCCGATGTCAGTTGCAACCGCATGTAAGGTGATTCCAAGTACTGACGCCGCGATAACTGTGAACCTACAAACAATTCATGGTCTCGAGTTCTGGAGCGTGGTGTTTTTCGGACACAAACGCCGGCGAGTTCAGG
>DASYKO010000439.1:0-7826 GCA_035995285.1 Hyphomonadaceae bacterium
GGCGTGATCAGCTGGTAGGTCGGGTTCGACTGGCCGCCCTTGAACTGGCGAACAGTCAGCGGGCCTTTATAGCCCTCGACGTTGTTTTCCATCCACGCGGCGAGCTTCGCCTCGTCGAACTTGTGGCTTTCGACGACATCCTTCGTGCCGCTGAACTGTTCGGTCGGGTTCGTGTCAGCCATGTCCTGCCCTTAGTGCCGGTTAGCCGGTGTAAACTCCGGAGTACCGGTCTTTCGACAAAACGCTTAAGCAGGGTTCCGCCCAAGGTCGAGAGTTTTCTTGTCTTAGCGGAAGCTATCCCGCCAAAGGCCGGAAAAGCCCGTTCCATTGCAAAATTCAGTTGGCGGGCTCTATCCGGAAAATCTCGCCATCCCCGTCCACAATGTAGACGGTCCCGAAAAGATCGGTCCCGAAGGCCTCGATCCTGTCGATCGTACCGGCATCCGGCGTGAACTCGGCGGTTCGAACATTGAACTGGCTGGACGGCACGGTGCCGCCGCTGGTGAGAGCCGACACCGGCACGGTCCAGATGTTCCTGGAAACCCGGTCGCCGAAAATGTAGAGGCCGATCAAAGAAGGCGGCTGTGGCCGCAGGCCCGTCAGCGTCGACTGGCGGATCACCAGTCCTCCGATGACCGCTGATCCTTCCCGTTGACCGGCGCCATGGGCGTATTGTGCGACAGGCGCCGTGAAATTCGCGCTGTTGGCGCCGTTGTTGTAGGCCTGCGTGCCCTGCCGCAGGTTCCATCCGAAATTGATCAGTCCGGTCAAGGATGCCGGCCGGCGGTTGATCTCTTCCAGCGCGTCTTCACCGATGTCGCCGATGTAGATGTCGCCTGTCAGCGAATCCACGCTGCCGCGATAGGGGTCGCGAAGACCTCTACCGAACATTTCCGGCTCGCCGCCTACGCTTGCAAAGGGATTGGTGGAAGGGATGCCATAGTTCTTGAAAGGATCGGCGAGATAATCATCCCTGAACGGGTCGATGCGCAGCAATGCGCCCTTGAAGCCGAGGCCTTGCGCGTCGGTCGGGCTGCCGCAATCGCCATGTCCGATCAGCAGGAAATTGTTCTTGTCGAAAGCCATGAAGCCGCCCCTGCGGGTTGTTCCACAGAGCGCCGGATGGTTCGTGATGGTGAGGATCGTATGCGCCGTCAGCGGATCGGCGCGATCGAAGACGCTACTGTAGGTCAGATATTTCTGGATCTCGGTGTTTCCCGAGGTGTTGCTCATTATGACGAAGAAGGTGTGGTCGGTGACGAAGTTCGGCGAGAAAGCCATGGCCAGCAGCCCCTGGCCGTTCGTTGTGCTGACCTCCGCCGTCAGATCAAGGAAGTCGCTGCCGGAGACAGCGCCGGTTTCCGGATTCATCGCGCGGATCATGCCGCGCCGCTCGCCATACACGAGTTCGGGGATCGGGCCGGAGTTGTTGACGGGAATTCCGTGCACGAACACGGGCTCAACAAGGCCATTCTTGATGCGGCGAACGCGCAGGGAATCTGCCTGATCCGTCACGGTGACCCGAAGGTCCAGCGTCGCAAACGTGACGCCGTCCGAAGCTGAAAACCGGATCTCGTAGACATTGTCTGCGTTCGCATCGGCCGGAGACTCGAAATCCGGCGTGGCGACAAAGGAAAGCTCGCGCGTCGTTGCATTGAAGGAGAACCGGGTCGCATCGGCCCCGGCCGCAACGGCGTAAGTCAGGGCGGCGCCTTCCGGGTCCGCGGCGGCAACCGTGTAGACGGCGCCCTGCGCATTTTCCGCCACGTTCAGCGTCGCTGCAGAGCTGAACACTGGAGCGTTGTTGACCGCAGGAGGTGGCGGGGGCGGCGGCGGGCTCGGCGATCCACCTCCTCCGCCGCCACAGGCTGCAGCAGAAAGAACAAGAACTGAAAGAAGGCCAGCGCGAACTCTACTTGTCATAAAACCCCCAACGGATTTTGAGAGAGTCTAAGCGAACGCGCGCCGGGCTGTGAAGGCATTGTCCATCACTTTTGGGCCAGCGCCCGCCAGGCGATATCCTTCCGGCAGAAACCGTCTGGCCAGTCGATCTTGGCTACCGCCTGGTAGGCCCGATCCACCGCCTCGCGCAGGGTCGGACCTGTAGCAGTCACATTGAGAACGCGGCCTCCGTTTGCGACGATGTCGTCGCCTTTTTTTGCGGTGCCGGCATGGAAGATGGTGACGCCTGGAACTTTGCCCGCGTCCTCCAGTCCCCCGATCACGCCGCCTTTTTTAGGTTCGCCCGGATAGCCTGCGCCGGCCATCACCACGGTCACCGCAGGGTCCGAGAACCGCTCCAGCCGCGCGCATCCGGCGAGCCCGCCAGTGGCGCAGGCCAGAAGCTGCGGCAGAGGATCATCCTTCAGCCGCGCCATGATCACCTGGCATTCCGGATCGCCGAAGCGGCAATTGTATTCGACCACACGAGGCTTGCCGTCGGCGATCATCAGCCCGACGAACAGGACGCCGCTATAGGCCCGGCCCTCGGCCTTCATGCCGCGCACCGTGGGCTCCACGATCGTATCCATTACGACCCGCTGCATGGCCGCATCTAGGATCGGCGCAGGCGAATAGGCGCCCATGCCGCCCGTGTTGGGGCCGGTGTCGCCATCGCCCACACGCTTGTGGTCCTGCGCGCCGGCCAGCGCCACCGCGGTCTCGCCATCGCAGAGCGCGAAGAAGCTGGCCTCCTCGCCCTCCATGAATTCCTCGATCACGAGAGAAGCAGACGCCGTCCCGAACTTGCCGCCGAGCATCGCGTCGATCTCGGCCTCCGCCTCGGCGCGCGTGGCCGCGATCACCACGCCCTTGCCCGCCGCCAGCCCATCCGCCTTCAAAACGTAAGGCGACTTGAAGCCGTCGAGGAAGGCCTTGGCCTTCGCAGTATCGGTGAAGCGGCCATAGGCGGCTGTCGGAATGCCGTACTTGGCCATGAAGTCCTTGGAGTAGCCCTTGGAGCCCTCGAGGATCGCCGCCTTGGCGCTCGGCCCGAACACCGGAATGTCCGCCGCGCGCAGCTTGTCGGCGAGGCCCATCACGAGCGGAACCTCCGGCCCCACAATCACCAGATGCGGCCGCTCCAGCTTGGCCAGCGCAACCAGCCCCTCGATATTATCCGCCGCCACATTCTCGCACCGCGCAACCTCCGCGATACCCGGATTGCCGGGGGCGCAGACGATATCGGTCACCCGGGAGCTCTGTTTCAGGCGCCACGCCAGGGCGTGTTCCCGCCCGCCGCTGCCAACTATCAGAATTTTCATGCGAATTTGAGCTGTGCGCTTGGCCTTGGTTTATCCCAATGTCCGCATTAGTACGGCCCGGATAGGGAACACAAGCGGTTCGGCGGGTCATCGTCTTGACGACTAAATCAGCCCAGTTTTCACGCGACAGCGACCTCACGGGACTGTGGTCCGGGGAGTACTGGTATGTCGGCCTCGGCATGGCCCCGGTGCCGTTCTCGGCGCATCTGGTGGATGTCGGCGGCACCATCACCGGCACGACGCTGGAGCCCAACACCTTCGCCCATCCCGGGCTCATCGAGTTATCTGCGGATATCTCCGGCTCGCGCGGCGAGCTGACGGTGCAGTGGAACAAGCTCTACCATCCGGCCCCGGGCGTGAAACGTGAGCCGGTTTTCTATATCGGCACGATCGACCCGAAGTTCACGATCGTCGACGGCGAGTGGCGCTACGCGCCGCCCGGATATGTTCCCTCGACCGGCCGCTTCATCCTGACCCGCCTCTCGCGCGGCGCGCAGGCGGTCGCGAAAGCGCGTGAGCTTGAGCTGGAACTCAAGCGTTAGAGGCTTTCTCCGCCGCGTCACGCCCTGCCAAAGGCGGTGACAAAAGCTAAGCCCGCGATCGTCAGGCCGATCGCCATCCAGAGCGTCACGCCGTGCCAGCGACGGTATTTCATCGCCGGGCATCTGCAATCGACGTCGCCTGCATGGCAGACACCGCAAGCATGGGTGCAGCAAACTCTCCGGCCGTACTCAACGCTTCCCGGTCGAGTATCGCCAATCGCCCATGGGCCAATTCTATCCGGCCCTCACGGCGCATCTGCTGCAAGTTGCGGTTCACATGAACCACGCTGAGGCCAACGGCATCCCCAAGTGTGTCCTGGGTCAGCGGCATCGGGAAAGCGCCGTTGTTTGACAGGCCGCGGGAAGAAAGCCGGTACTCCAACTCCATGATCCAGTGCGCGATGCGTTCATAAGCCGTCTGCCGCCCAAGGCGCACGATATGAGCCAGCATGAAGAACTCATCCTCGGCCGCCGCCAGATCAAGCGCAGCGGAAATCCCCGGCACACACGATCGCTCCCGCCACGCCACAGCGATCTCAGGCGCGTCCACCGTGCGAAGCGGCGACAGCGCCACGACATGCGTCAGCGAAAGCGCGTGAGCGCGGTAAGACAGGCCGATCGCATCACCCGGAAGGAGTATGCTCACGATCTGTCTTCGGCCGTTGGACAGCTCGCGAAAACGGCACGCCCATCCGCTGATGATGAAACACGGCGAGCGGATTTCTCGGCCTTCGGTTAGCAGATGCGTGTCCGCGCGATGACCCTGCTTGGCGCGGGATTCGATCAGCCGCAACACGCCGCGCTCATGATCGCTCAGCGGGCTAAGTCCGCCAAAGCGTGAAGCCAGCAGATCGTTCGTCGGTGCAAATGCTGCACGCATGCAGGTTCGGCTTTCTCCACGACGTGTCGCGGAGTTCGAGTGCCGGGAAGCAGAAGGCCAGCCGGATCGCAGCTCAAGCGTAACCCGCAGGAAAATTTTTCATCGCGGGCCGTACCGGCCACTCCCAATCATGGGCCGGTTCGCTGGCGACAGCGGAGCCATCTGGACCTGATCTTCGATAATGCCGGGGGGGGGGCGCCCTCGCCATCCGGAAAAGCGGGAAGATCAGGTGAGTCCGCGGCAGCGCGCGCAATGCCGGAGTAACTCCTCAGCGCGCGATAACTTCATCATGCGCTGCTTTTGCGTCAATTGATAGATCAATTGATAAGGCAATTGGAATTGCGAGCCCTATGTATGAGGCATCAAGGGATGACTTCGGGCGCCCCTTGGCTGAGAGATACGCGAGCTCCCGCCGCAAGGGTGGAAGCCGCATGTCCAATGCTCCGTCACCGGATCATCAAAAGCTCATCAGGCAGCTGGAGGGCGTTGTTCAACTGTCGAACGACGACCGGGCCGCCTTGGCGGCGTTGCCGCTGAGACTGAAATCCGTCTCCGAGAAGCGTGACCTTGTCCGCGAAGGCAGCCGGCCGGTGGAAAGCTGCCTTGTCCTCGAAGGCGTGGTTTGTCGTTACAAGATGCTGTCGAGTGGACGCCGCCAGATCGTCTCCTTCCACTATCCGGGCGACGTGCCTGACCTGCAGAGCATCTATCTCAAGACGATGGATCACTCGCTGGCGAGCGTCACGGCTGCACGTGTCGCCTTCATCCCGCATGACGCGATGCGCACAATCATCCGCGCCCGTCCTGACATCGCGGACGCACTGCTGCGGCACACGCTGATCGATTCATCGATCTACCGCGAATGGATCGTCAGCATCGGGCGTCGCTCGTCTCTCGAGCGCGTCGCGCACATGATCTGCGAGTGCTTCGTGCGGATGCGCGCCATCGGATTGGCCAAGCAAGCCGACTTCGAACTGCCGCTCGCGCAATCCGAACTTTGCGACTCGACCGGTCTGTCGCTGGTGCACGTCAACAGGACGCTGAAGGAGTTGCGTCGGCTGGAACTCATCCGCACAGTGGCGAAAGTCCACAGCATCTCGAACTGGGAAATGCTGCAGGAGACAGCGGATTTCGATCCTGGCTACCTGCACCTGAAACGGCTGGCGCCGGCATGACGCTGACCGTCCAGCACGTCCGCCTGGGATACGTCTCGGACAGAAGCGGCGCTCTGATCTTTGACGAGGATGTGCTGGTAGGCGTGACCTCCCAGCTGTCCGAGGAACATGGCGATCGCGTAGGACGCTGGTTTCTGGAATGCGGCCTCAGCCCAGGCTTGGAAATCCGCGCGGACTTCGCCGATCTCGACGAACTCTGTGTCTGGGTCCAGGCCCGGCTTAAAGAGGGCCGCGGATGGGATGGCCGTGCAAACGGCTCTAACGTGGTGCATTTCAAACCGCGCTGAGCGCCCTATAATCCGGCGCATGGACGAATTCGTCGAATCGCAGACCCCGCCGCCGCCCCACGGCGACAACATGCCGGAGATGACGGTCTCCGAACTCGCCAACGCGCTCAAGCGCACGGTCGAGGAGAACTACGCCTTCGTCCGCGTGAAGGGCGAACTGGGGCGCGTGGTGCTGGCGAAATCCGGCCACCTGTACTTCGACATCAAGGACGAGAACGCCACGCTCAACACGATCATGTGGAAGGGCAATGCCGGGCGACTTCCATTCAAGCCCGAAGAGGGTCTGGAGGTCGTGGCCGAAGGCAAGCTGTCGACCTATCCGGGCCGCTCCAACTACCAGATGATCGCCGACAAGCTGCGCCCCGCCGGTGTTGGCGCGCTGATGCAGCTGCTGGAGGAGCGCCGCAAGAAGCTGGCGGCGGAGGGGCTGTTTGCTCCAGAGAGAAAGAAACCGCTCCCCTATCTCCCCTCCGTCATCGGCGTGGTCACCAGCCCCACCGGCGCCGTTATCCGCGACATCCTGCACCGAGTGCGCGACCGCTTCCCCTGCCACGTCCTCATCTGGCCAGCCCTGGTGCAGGGCGAGAAGGCCGCCGCGGAAGTTGAGGCCGGCATACGCGGCTTCAACGCGCTGAAGCCCGGTGGCCCGATCCCGCGTCCCGATGTGATCATCGTCGCCCGCGGCGGCGGCTCCATCGAAGACCTCTGGCCCTTCAACGAGGAGCGCGTCGTCCGCGCCGCCGCCGAAAGCGTGATCCCGCTCATCTCCGCCGTGGGCCACGAGACCGACACCACCCTGATCGACTACGCCTCCGATCGCCGCGCCCCCACGCCCACCGGCGCCGCAGAGATCGCGCTGCCGGTCCGCTCCGAACTCATCGCCAATATCGCGAGCCTCTCGGGCCGCATGAGCAAGTCTCTCACGCGACATGTCGAGAGGGCGCGGCTGGAACTGAAATCGGCCACGGGCAGGTTGCCGAGACCGGAGTCGCTATTGCAGCAACCGAGGCAGCGCCTCGACCTCGCCTCCCAGCGTTTCGGCGGCTCGCTGTCCCGCATGGTCTCCCGCAAGCGCCAGCGCTTCGACAAGGCGGCAGGGGGCCTCCGCCCTGCTACCCTGAAACGCGAAGTCGCGCAGAAGCGTGCAGAGGTCCAGCGCCTCGGCGCGCGCCTTGCGCCCGCAATGGGCAGGCGGATCCAAAGGTTGAGAGAGTATTACGCAGCGCAGGCGAGGGTGCTCGACAGCGTCTCCTACGAACGCGTCCTCGCCCGCGGCTTCGCGCTCGTATCCCGCGGCGGTGCGCTCGTCCGATCCGCATCGGCCATCGCGGAGGGCGACGCCCTGAAGCTCCGCTTTGCTGACGGCGAAGTCGATGCCCGCGCCGGAACCTCCACGCCGCCCAAAGCCCGAGCCGAACCCGCGAAGGGCAAGCCCGAGCCACCCACGCCATCCGAACCGCCGCCACGCCCGCGCATCCGCCGCGCCAAACGCGATGGCGACCAGGGCGACCTGTTCTGAGGGATCGAATGCCAGCCACCCTGACCCGCTTCGCTTTCGCCTCGGCAGCCTGCCTGGTCGCCGCCTGCAGTAGCGTCCAGACGCCGCCTCCGCGGACAGATGACGACACGAAGGCTTGGTGGAGCATCACCGGCGATCTCTCCGCCGACGACATGGAAGG
>DASYKO010000440.1:0-4172 GCA_035995285.1 Hyphomonadaceae bacterium
AGCCATATGGCGATCATGCCGCTGATCGACCTCTATGCGACGGCGTGTGACTGGCTGCCGGCTGGCGTCGGCTCGCACGAAGGCTTTGGCCTGACGCTGGGCGCATTCCTGCTGCTGTCGCTGGTCAATGGCACGGTGATCGAGATTGCGCGCAAGTCGTGGGCGACGGAGGACGAGCGCGAAGGTGTCGAGACGTATTCGAAGTTGTGGGGGCCGGGTGTCGCCGGCGCGGCTGTGCTGGGCGTGATCCTTGCGGGGCTGGCGGTGGCGGCGTTCGTGAATGTGCGCTCGGGCGCGGGCGTGTGGTTTCTGGCGGGATTGCTGGCGGTGGGCGCCTATGCGGCGTGGATGGCGATCGAGTATGCGGGCGGCGCCAAGACGAAGAGCGCCAAGGCAATGGAGACGGCGTCGGGCATCTATGTGGCGGCGAACTATCTGTTGCTGGGCGTGCTGCCGTTGATCGCGTCGGTGATGACGTGAGCGAGAGTTTTATCCTGACGGGTGACGCCGCGATGTCGCCGGCGACGGCCGGCGGCAAAGGGTCGGCGCTGGCCAAGCTGGCGGCGAAGTTTCCGGTGCCGGCCTTCTTTGTGATCCCTGCCGAGGCGTTTGATGAGGCGGGGCTGAAGGTTGCGGCGGTGCCGGAAGTGTCGGCGGCGCTGGCCGAGCTGGGCGTGGGGCCGTTTGCGGTGCGCTCGTCTGGGCGTGAGGAAGATGGCGCGGATTCGGCGCATGCCGGGCAGTTCGAGACGGAGTTGAATGTGGCGGCGGGTGATGTGGCGGCGGCTGCCCATCGCGTGTGGAAGTCTGGGTTCTCGGAGACGCTGGCGCAGTATCGGCAGGCCAAGGGCTTGTCGGGTACGCCGCAGCCGCCGGCTGTGGTGGTGCAGCGGATGGTGCGCGCGAGGGCGGCGGGCGTCGCGTTCTCGGCGGATCCGGTTTCCGGTGATCGGTCGGTGGCGGTGGTGAGTGCGATCCTGGGGCTGGCCGACAAGCTGGTCGGTGGCGAGGAAGATGGCGACAGCTATCGCATTGGTGCCGACGGGAAGACGCTGGATGCGCAGCTTGTCGACGGCGCGCCGGTGCTGAGCGAGGCGGAGCGTGGCGAGGTGGCTGCGATGGCGCGGCGCTCGGCGGAGCATTTCGGGAAGCCGCAGGATATCGAGTGGGCGTTCGATGAGAGCGGCCTGCACATGCTGCAGTCGCGGCCGATCACGACGCTTGGGCCGGTTGCTGAGCCGCCTAAGGATCAGCAAGACGATCTCGTCATCTGGGACAATTCCAATATCGTCGAGAGCTATCCGGGTGTTACCTCGCCGCTGACGTTCTCGTTCGCGCGATATAGCTATCGCCATGTGTATGAAGCGTTCTCCAAGTTGATGGGCGTTCCGGCGAGCAAGGTGGAGGAGCATCGGTCCGTCTTCGAGAACATGCTCGGGATGGTCGACGGGCGGGTCTATTACAACCTGCTCAACTGGTATCGCGCGCTGGCCCTGTTTCCGGGGTTCAAGGCGAACCGGAAGTTCATGGAAGGCATGATGGGCGTCTCCGAGGCGCTGCCTCAGGAGATGGCCGACGCCATCGCGCCGCCGACGGATGATGCGTGGGAAAAGTTCGCGGACAATCTCAATCTGGCGCGGGTCGGCGCCGGGCTGATCTGGCATGAGATCGTCATCAAGAAGACGATTGCGGAATTCTATCAGCGGCTGAACCAGGCGCTGGCGCGACCGGATGCCGAGATCGACGCGATGTCGGCAACGGCGCTGGCGGCCGAGTACCGGCGCCTGGAACAGCAGCTGCTCGCCAAGTGGGATGCGCCGCTGGTCAATGACTTCCTCTGCATGATCGCATTCGGCGCGGCTCAGAAGGTGATGACGAATTGGACGGGAGACGATGGCCTCGCCTTCCTGTCCAACATGCTGATCGGCCAGGGCGATATCATCTCGGCAGAGCCTGCTCGCTTGATCCGTGAGATGGGCGCGATGGTTCGAGACAAGCCGGACATCGTGAAGCGGCTGGCGGCGGGCGACGAGTCTGCGGTCGACGCGACGCTGGAATTGCGACGCGCGTTCGACGCCTACATCGCAAAGTTCGGCGATCGGTGCACGCAGGAGCTGAAGCTCGAGAGCCGCACGCTGCATGAAGACCCGGCGCAGGTGCTGATGGCGATTGCGGCGGCTGCCGCACCACGGGCTGCGGGCAATGAGGCGCCGGAGGTCCAGCGCGAGCTTGAGGATCTGGTCGAGGATCCGGGCAGACGGATGCTGGGCCGCTGGCTGCTCAAATGGGCCAAGGCACGGGTGCGGGATCGGGAAAATCTGCGCTTCGAGCGGACGCGGCTGTTCGGGCGCGTGCGGCGCATCTTCCTCGCCATGGGGGCGCGGATGACAGAGGCGGGCGTGCTGTCGGACCGGCGCGATGTGTTCAACCTGACGGTCGAGGAATTGCTCGGCGCGGTCGAGGGGGCTGGTATCACGACGGACCTGAGGCAGCTGGCGAAGTTTCGCGAAGCGGAGCTGAAGGCCCAGCTCGCGCGGCCGGATCCGCCGGAGCGGTTCTCGGTGCGGGGGGCGCATATCACGGGCATCGCCAATCTGGCCGCGGAGGCGGGCGCCGCCACCGTGGGCGGGGAGATGCGCAAAGGCCTCGCCTGCTGCAAGGGGCTGGTGACGGCGAAGGTGCGTGTGATCGAGGATCCGCGCGTCGAGGCGCTGCTGCCCGGCGAGATCCTGGTGGCGCGGCATACCGATCCGGGCTGGATCGCGGTGTTCGCCAATGCGGCGGGGGTGATTGCCGAGCGCGGCTCCCTGCTCTCGCATTCGGCGATTGTTGCGCGGGAAATGGGCGTGCCGTGCGTCGTTTCGCTGAAGGCCGTCACGCAATGGCTGAAAACGGGGGATATCGTGAGGCTGGACGGCGGGGCTGGAACAGTTGAAAGAACGGCGCGAGCGGAGCACTCGGAGGGCGTCCCCAGCTAATGGCCGATACCGACATCGCCAAACGCGCGAGCTTCGATCTCATCCGCTATGCGCAGGTGTGGGAGGATGCGGACATCCTCGCAGCGGCTCTGCGCCTGAAGCCCACGGATACGGTCGTGTCGATTGCGTCGGCGGGAGACAATGCGCTGGCGCTGCTGGCCGAAGGGCCGGCGCGGGTGATCGCGGTGGACATGAACCCTGCACAGCTGGCGTGCGTGCGCCTGCGCGTGGCGGCGATCAAGACGCTGCCGCATGGAGACTTTCTGGAGCTAATGGGCGCGCGCGTCTCTGGCCGGCGGCAGTTCCTGCTTGAGCAGGTGGCGCCGAACATGTCGGCGGAGGACCAGAAGTTCTGGGCGGACAAGAAGGATCTCGTTTCGAAATTCGGCGCGGGCGGCGTCGGCAAGTTCGAGAACTACTTCAAGATGTTCCGCGAATGGATGCTGCCCTTTGTGCACAACCGCGAGACCATCGACGAACTGCTGCGCCATCGCGAGCAGCCGGAGCGTCAGGCGTTCTACGACAAGTACTGGAACATCTGGGGCTGGCGGATGATGCTCAAGGTGTTCTTCTCGAAGACGGTGATGGGCAAGCTGGGGCGGGACCCCGCCTTCTTCGATCATGTGCGCGGCAGTCCGTCGGACCATGTTGCGGGGCTGACGAGGAAGGCGCTGATCGACCAGGATCCTTCCGCGAACCCCTACCTGCATTGGATCCTGCGCGGCTCGCATGGCGATGCGCTTCCGCGGGCGTGGCAGGAAGAGCGCTACGAAACGATCCGCGGACGGCTGGACCGGCTGGAAGTGCGGCTGGGCACGGTAGAGTCAGTGGCCGAGGACGGGACGAAAGCGGATGCGTTCAACCTCTCCGACATCTTCGAGTACATGTCGCCCGAGGCCCACTCCAAGGCATATGAGACGATCCTTGCGGCGTCGAACCCGGGCGCACGCATCGCATACTGGAACATGATGGCCCCCCGGCGGGCGCCGAAGGAGCATGCCGAGAAGGTTGCGACCAACAGTGAGCTGGAATCGAAGCTGAAGCCTCAGGACAAGGCCTTCTTCTACTCCGACTTCGTGATCGAGGAAGTGAAGTGAACGCGTGGGCGGTCAGCGGGGCAAAGATCGCTGGCTCGGTGATCCTGCTGGCGCTGGTGCTCTGGGGCGTCTCGAAGCTGGCGAAGATCGCAAAGCT
>DASYKO010000441.1:0-1945 GCA_035995285.1 Hyphomonadaceae bacterium
CTGCGCTGGCGCCAGAGCAACTCGCTGGGCTGGGTCGCCTTCCTCGACGCAGGCGCTGCGGGCGACAGCCCGGAGCCGCCGATCGAGGATATGCGCGCCGGGGCAGGTATCGGCCTGCGATACTATGCGGGGTTTGGCCCATTGCGGGCGGATCTTGCAGTTCCGCTGAACAAGCGGGTCGGGGATGCCGACTTCCAGATCTATATATCCATCGGACAGGCGTTCTGATGGCGGACTCGCAACCTGAAACGAAAGCGGAGACTGCGCCGCCACGCAAACGGCGCAGGATCCCGCTCTGGGCGCGTATTGCGCTGGGCGTCGTCGTGGCGATCGCGGCGCTGGCTGCGACGGGCGTGGGCCTGCGCTACTGGATCACCAGCGATGGCGGCCGGGCGTTCCTGGTGAGCCAGATCGACGGCCGCCGCGTCGGCCCGCTGGGCACGCTCCGCGTCGAGGGCCTGAAGGGCGACCCGCTGGAAGCCGCGACGTTCGCCGACATCGCGCTGGTGGATGACGACGGCGTCTGGCTACGCGCGAAGAACGCCCGCATCGAATGGACACCCCAGCGCCTGTTCAGCGGCGAACTCGAAATCGCCGCCATCCAGATCGGAACGGTCGACGTGCTGCGCGCCCCGCACTCGACCTATGAGAGCAAGAACAATCCCCCGCCGGACATCGGCCTCAAGCTCGACAACATCGTCATCGACGAGCTGAACATCGCCGAAACGCTGTTCCGCCCCGTCGCCAAGTACAGGATCGCCGCCGCTGCATCTCGCCCACGCGAAGGCTCAGGCTTCGCCCGCCTCGAACTCACACCCCTCACCGGCCCGGGCGACAAGCTCACCGCGAATGCAGAATGGACAGCAGAAGGCGCGCTCAAGGCCGAGGCCAGCGCCGTCGGCCCTATGGGCGGTCTCATCGCCACGCTGGTTCAGGCGCCTGAAAAAGCCGACGTCACCTTCGCCGCCAACATCGACGGCACGATCCAGAAATTCGCTGGCGAAGCCCGGCTGGGCTTCAGCGGCCAGTCCGTCGCCGCCATCGACATGAGCCGTGATGGCAATGTTGCAGAGCTCAACGCGACACTGGACGCCGACCTCTGGCCCGCCCTCGAACCCATCGCCCGCCGCACAGGCGGAGCCGTCACGCTCAAGGGTGAAGCAAACCTCGAAAACTTCGCCAGCGCGCCGATCACGCTGCAGCTCGATGCGCCAGCCGGGCATGTGACGCTCACGACCACCGCCGATCTCAACAATACCAAGCTGCTCGCCCCGCTGAGCCTCTCAACCCGCGGCCTCGACCTCCACTTCATCGCCCCGCCCGTCACCGGCAAGGTCGACGCCGAGGGCACGGCGCGCCTCATCGGCATCGGCAATTTCGAATGGAAGGGTCAGGCCACCGTCACCAGCGTCACTTGGCCCTCCGGCGGCGCCCGCGAGATCAGCGGCCCGGTCACGATCGCCCGGGACCGCTCCACCATCTACTGGGAAGCGCCCGCCGCCCTGATCCGCGGCGGCTATGTCACGCCTCTCAAACAGCTCGCGCCAGCCGACTACGCCGCCGCCACCCGCGGGGAGGTGAATCTCGCCACGCACATCGTCGAAGTCTCCGCAGCCGATATCCGCGGGCAGCCGGGCGATGCTTCCGGCCGCGGAACCTACATGATCGGCACAGGCGGCTTCAGCTATTCCGGCGCCGCCAGCTTCGCGCGCCTGGCCGATGTCGCGCCCCTTACCGGCTCCGCCCGTGGCCAGTGGGAAGTCACCCGCGCCGACCACGACGCGCCGATCCGCGTGCGCGCCGACGCGACCGGGCGCAACGTCTCCTCCAAGATCCAGGCTCTGGCCGATCTCGCCGGCGCCACGCCCAACGTGCGCATGACCGGCGTCGTGCGCGAGGGCCGCTTCACGATCGAATCCGGCCGCCTCGAAGGCACAGGCGTTTC
>DASYKO010000442.1:0-9008 GCA_035995285.1 Hyphomonadaceae bacterium
TCGAGCTGTCGATGAAGACGTTCGCGCAGCAGCAGGACAAGTGGCGCGACTACATGGCGTCCACCGTCGGCGAGGACAAAGCCAAGCAGTTCGAGGAGCAGGTCCGCAAGAACATCGAAGAGACGATGAAGTTCTTCGCCCCCTTTGTGCCGGCGGTTCCGGGCCAGACCCCTCCGCAGGATGTGAGCTCGTCGTCGCCTCCCCCGTCCGCCACCGCCGCGGCGGGCAACGGAGCTGCCCTTCCCACGGGCATGGACGCGATCCGCGCCATGCAGATGCAGATGATGGAAATGCAGCGCCAGCTGGCCCAGATGGCCACGGGCACCTACACGCCCTCAAGCGAGAAGCCCAAGGACAGCTGAGTCCGAGTGCTCCCGTCGCGGCGCTGATTAACCCTAACAACAATTAGCCTTGGCTGGCCCTGCTCTTGCAGCGGCCATGTCATGCGCATTGAGGGGTGCAGCTCTGTTGTCGCTTCATCGGACCGCCGCCAGCGGTTCACCGAACGGCGTCATGAAAGCTCCGACCGCCGCCGCAAGGAACGCCCTGAGCGACGCGCGAGACATGCAGCCCATCGCTGGTTCGAGCCGGCGTTCGGCGCACACATTCTTGGACAGATGATGCCGGAGACGGTTTCGCCCGAAACGGCGGTACGGGCGTATCAGCAGCCCGAGGCGAAGACGCCGCTCACGCCGAGTATTCTGGCAGAGAGAGCCTAGCGCCTTTTCTTCCCTCGCCCGAAGGGCGGGGGAAAAGTAAGACTAGCGCCGGTCGAGCTTGCTCAAGACCATTTCGAGCATGCGCTCCAGGCGGTCCATGCGTTCGTGCAGGCCCGCGATGACTTCGCGCGTGACCTGGAAGCCGCCCTCGCTGGACGCGGCCGAACCGCCGCCGCGCGGATTGGCGGGGACCATGTCGTCGAACGCGCCCATGCGGTCCATCCGGTCGGGCCCGATGTCGGCGGAACCGGAGCGGGTGGCCACTTCCGATGGATCGACGCGAAGGATGCGGGCGATGGCGGAGACTTCCCTGCCCTCAAGCTCGCGCTGGTCACGGAACACCATGTCGACTTCGTCGATGCTCATGCCGGCAGCCTGCGCGATTGCGTTGCGCGTGAGGCCAACGTGCGCCAGCCGCGCATCGAACCAGTCCTGGTCGAAGAAGATGCCCATGGGCCTTAGCTAGCTCCGCAGGGAGAGTCGGAAAGGATTAGTTGCTGCCGACCCCATCGCCGACCGTGAAGTCGCGCCTCGCCGAGATGATGGTGACCACGACGCCGGCAAGGACATCGAGCAGGCTCATGATGGTGAGGATGAAGAACACCGAAGTCGCGAAGTTCTTGAACAGCAGGAACTCGATCAGGCAGATGATGAACACGATCATCGACACGGCGTGGTTGGCGATCGTGGCCGTGCCGGTGGAGGTCGATTTCAGGATCTCGACGAAGAAGAAGGCCATCGAGAGGATGATCAGAAGGTCGCCCGAGGTGACCGCCCAGACCGCGCCTTCCGAGACCATCGGGATGCGGGCGACTGCGTGCGCCGGATCTCCCATCTGCTGGGCCATGGTGAGAAGCGTGCCGGACCCATCCTTGCCGCTGAAGGTGAACGCCATCAGGTTGTAGATGATGACCGGGATGGAAAGCAGCGGGAAGATCCCGAAAATCGCGCCCATAGGTGATCCCCTGTTTGATCCGCCACCGCCGCCCCGCGCACGGCGGGAGCGACTGACTGCTTGGTTAGCTGCAAAAGCGCTAGCTAAAGAATCCGACAATTGAAAGCCCTCCGACCAGTAGGCAAGGCCCACTGGCTAATCCCCTTAGGACCCAGACTGCACGGATTTCTAGATTTCGTCGACACCGCCGGGCGATTTGCGGCGCTTGCGAAGCCACATGACGCCCTGCATGTCGGACCAGGCGTTCCCCAGCCTGCCGAAATTGGTGTAATTCGAGCGGCCATGACGCCGCGCCCGGTGGGACACTGCACGCGGTTCCACGACATATCCGTCCGATTGCATCAGGGCCGGCAGGTAACGGTGCATATGGTCGAAATACGGAAGCTGCAGGTAAGCATCGCGCCGGAAAGAGCGGGCGCCGCAGCCTGAGTCGGTGACCTTGTCGGCGAGCATTGCGCCGCGGACAGAATTGGCGAGCTTCGAGCCGAACTTCTTCCAGCCTGAGTCGGCGCGCTTTGCTCTTGTCCCCTGCACCAACCCGAGATTGCCCGGCGCATCGGCGCGGATGAGCTGTCCGGCGAGGCCGGTGAGATCGGACGGATCGTTCTGCCCGTCGCCATCAATGGTGACGATGATGTTGGAGCGCGCAGCCAGCACGCCCGTGCGCACGGCGCGGCTCTGGCCCGCCTGCTTGCGGTGGCCGAGGACGCGCAGTTGCGGGTATTTCGGCTTGAGGGCGTGAAGCTTGGCGCGCGTATCGTCGCTGGAGCTGTCATCGACAAAGATCAGCTCATAGGCGCGGCCATTGAGGGCCTGCGTGATCTCGGTGACGAGCGCATCGACATTGTCGGCCTCGTTCCGCACCGGGATAACGACGCTGAGTTCCGGGCGGCCTTCGACCCCGTTCGCCATGATCCTGTCCGTCAGCACACGTGCATCCATGAGTTCCCTATACCTGCCCCGGGCGGGGGATGCGAGGGGCGATTCCACACGCCTTAGAGAGGCCTCAACGGTGAGGCGAACAATCCCGGCGACGGGGTCCTCAAAGGCTTATATGGTCCGCCGGCTTGGCCCGGGAACCTCTCGAATCGGCCGGGAATGCGTGTGTTCGGGCCAGGCGCCCTGGTCAGATCTGGGCCTGGTTCAAGTAAGGGTTTTCCGGCGGCATGAGGTCTTTCGAGGAGTTCATCGAGACCCGCTGGGCCTATGCGGCCCTTGCGCTCATCGTGCTCGTGCTCAGCCTGCCGGGCCTGTTGCGCATGCCGGTGATGGACCGCGACGAGGGGCGCTTTGCCGAAGCTTCGTCCGAAATGCTGGAAACCGGCGACTTCGTGGTGATCCGCTATCACGATGATCTCCGGAGCAAGAAACCCGTCGGCATCCACTGGATGCAGGCCGCGACCATGGGCGTGCTCTCAAGCGCGCAGGCGCGCGACATCGCGGTGATCCGCTTGCCCTCTCTCCTCGGCGCCATGCTGGCGGCGATGGCGACGCTGTGGGCGGGGACGAACCTGTTCACGCGACGGGCCGCCTTCATCGGGGCGGCCGTGCTGGCGACATGTCTCCTGCTGACGACCGAAGCGCATATCGCCAAGACAGATGCGGCGCAGTGCGGGCTGATCATGGTCGCCATCGGCGCACTCGCGCGGATGCGGCAGGGCGGCGGCAACGCGATGGGCGTCCTGTTCTGGTTCTGCCTTGCCTGGGGCGTGCTGCTGAAGGGTCCTATCGCGCCGATGATCGCGGGGTTCCTTGTCATCGGCCTGCTGCTTTGGGAGCGGCAGGACGGCAAGTGGAATGCGCAGTGGGCCAAGCCCCTGCTCTACTGGCCGGGGCTCAGCCTGTTCTGCATCATGACGATCCCGTGGTTCATCGCCGTGCAGGTGGCGACACAGGGCAAGTTCATGGTCGACGCCGTCAATGTCGACCTCGCGCCAAAGCTCGTGAGTGCAGCGGAAGGCCACAAGGGATTGCCGGGCACGCACCTGGCCGCGCTGCCTATCCTGTTCTGGCCGGGAACGCTCTTGCTTGTGCCGGGGCTGTGGCTGGCGATGTCGAACCTTCTGGGCATGCGCAAGAACTCCTCGTTCCGCAAAGTGGGATCGACGGGCCTGGCGTGGGGAACGCGCGAGGCCGGCGCGTGGCGGTTCCTGGCGTGCTGGGTCGTGCCCTCGTGGATCGTGTTCGAACTCGCGCCGACAAAGCTCTTCCACTATGTGCTGCCCCTCTATCCGGCGTTTGCGCTAATGGCAGGCGCGGCGATGGACCGCTGGCTCGACACGGACCAGTGGGACAAGGGCCGGTGGATCTCGCTGGCGCTGTTCCTGGTCGGCGCCGTGCTGTTCGGCGCAATCGCCAGCCCGCAGGTGCTCGCGATGATACGCGCTGATGCGGCGAACGATTTCGGGCCGGAGCTGGCCGAGCGTGTGAAGTTCACGTGGGATCAGGCGTGGGCTGCGACGGGCGTCGGCATCTGGGTCACGTTCCTGATCGGCGTGGCGGCGCTGGCGACGGCCTATGCCGTGTGGAAGAAGCTTCCTCTGCTGATGCTGGGCGGACTGATGGCGTCCGCGCTTGTGGTTGGCGTCAGCTATCGCGCGATCGTGTTGCCCAACCA
Organism: Hyphomonadaceae bacterium; assembly: GCA_035995285.1. Classification (GTDB taxonomy): domain Bacteria; phylum Pseudomonadota; class Alphaproteobacteria; order Caulobacterales; family Hyphomonadaceae; genus UBA7672. The sequence goes on from DASYKO010000442.1 coordinate 4,292, forward strand.
GTCATGGGTATTGTCGAGCGAGGCGGCGCTATCAGCGCTGAAGGAGCTGTGCGCGCTGCCCGAGGGCACGGCGGCGTGGGCCAAGTCTGGCTGCGCCGGACAAGTGGTGGACGGCCAGCCGCTGAAGGCGCCCAAGAAGATCAGGTCCATCGCATTCGGCGAGCCGAGCTTCGTGTTTGCCCTCGGCAACAAGATTGACCTGCCGCCGGTATCCAGCCCCGAGATCCCGGCGGTGGAGGTGGACAACCGCCCGGCCTGGCTGATCAATGCCGGCGAGAAAGAGGGCCGCGAGGCGCTCGACAAGCTTGTGCAGGAAGCTGCCGCCTCCGATCGCTGCATCCGCTTTGCGCGGCGCTACGCCACGAACTATTCAAACGGCGATCCGTCGATCCTGGTGGCGGCGGTGCTGGAGCCTGCGGGCTGCCCGGCATCGGGCGAAGAGCCGCCGGAGCTGCGCCAGGGCGACGATGACGATCCGGCCGCCAAGGAACTCGAGAACTAGCGGCCGCGCACTGCCGCACGCAGGAGCAACGCCCACGTAATCACCGGCGCGAGGATACGGGCCGCAAGGCGCTCGCTGGGCGTCTCTGCAAACTTGTTGAAATAGCGCGACAGACCCGAGGCCTTGTGCCGCTCGACCGCGATGGCGGGAACGTCGCTGCTGGCCCCATGATGCAGGGCGGACGCAAGGGGCGTGTAGATCACCGTGCCACCGTCGGCCTCGGCGCGGCGGCACAGGTCGACATCCTCGACATGGAGGAAATAGCCCTCGTCGAAACCGCCCAGCCGGTTGAAGCCCTGGCGCGACATGTACATGAGGGCGCCCGAGACAGCATCCATCGGCGTCGGGCCGGCGGGCGGCGGCTCCTGATTGCGGTTGAAGTTGACGAATGCGGGGCTGACCGACTTCAGCCACGTCATCCCGAGAAAGGTGGCGGCGGCGGATGCGATGGTGAGGCGCCGCCTGCGCCCGCCGCGCTGTTCCTTGCCGTCCTCGCCATAGATGCGGCCGCCGACGATGATCGGTTCGGCAAAACTTGCGCGGGCGGCTTCCATCGCGCCAACGGAGCGGGGCTGGAGCACGGCATCGGGATTGATGATGAGAAGGCGCAGGCCCTTCGACTCTTTCACGCCGAGATTGACGCCCGCCGCAAAACCGCGGTTCACGCCGCCGCCAGTGACTTTGAGCTTCTTCGAGCCGCCGGCGACCTCATCGATGCGCCACTTCACCTCTTCCGGATTGCCGTTGTCGACCAGGACGATCTCGTCGATCTGCGGATCGGCTTCGAGCGCGGCCATACATTCGAACAACACGTCGCCCGTGCGGTAGCTCACGACGATCGCGGAGACGCCCTTGAGTTCAACAGCGTCCCTCTCTTCGGGGGCAAGCTCGTTCGGCAGTTCGGCGGCGTGCTCCTTCAGCTCGTGCAGCAGGCTCCGCATCTCATCCTCGACGCGCTTCAGCGTCTCGTCGCCCTGCATGCGGGCGTGCCAGAAATCGGTGGCGAAGGTGAGCGCCGGCTTCAGCATCTCCGGCAGGTCGCCCGCGGCCTGCAGCTCCTTCAGCACAGGATCGAGATTGTCGGCGAGGCGGCGCATCTCATCGCCCGTCAGGCCATCGACCTTCGCTGCGTAGAGCGCGCTCATCAGGTCGTCCGACGTTGCGGGCCCGCCGAGAAGCGAGAGCAGCGCCTGCGTCGTCTTCAGGCCTTTCTTGCCGGCGAGGCAGAGATCGACGAGTTCGGTATGAACTCCATTGTCAGTGAGGATCGCCTGGTCGGCCCACCGTTCAATGACGGCAAGATCGACCAGACCAAGCCTCAGGCGCAGGTTCAGGACCCGCGCATGATTGCGGATGTCATCCGCGGTGGTCATGCGCCGCCTCTTGTAGCGGCGTTGAACAGTCTGGCTTCATCAAGGAAACGCCGTGTGAGGGCGCAGGCCTTGTCAAGCGCTCCCCAATGGCCCGCATCAGCGAGATAAAAGGCATCGACGAGGTTGAGCGATTCCAGCAGCAATCGGCCCGCCGGGCTGTCCTCAACCTCCGAGGCCGGCAAGGCCCAGCGCTGAACATGGCGTGCCAGTTTCTCTAGCTGCGGAGCCGAGAGGCCGGCGCCGGCGAACTGTCCAACAACCCGAAGTATGTCTGCCGGTTGCGGTTCGGCTACGCCGAGCGTTCTCAGAAGCGTAAAGCTTGTATCGGGGCCCATGCGTTGGGCGAAAGCGAGATCAACCAGTTCATCGCGCGGCTTGTCGAAGGCCAGCAGCCAAGCATCGGCCCAGAGTTCGATCTCCTCAAGGCTCGCAAGGCCGAACTCGAGGCGCAGCCTCAAGTCCAGAGCCTCACGAGCCATGAGGTCGTCGTGGTTCATTCAGCCGCCTGCTTGAGCGCGGCGGCGCGCTTGAGGTCGGGCGGCAGGGCTTCGTCGGCGAGGAACCTCGCCGCGTCACTGAGCAGCACGACCTCGTTGCCCTGAGAGCCGAACCGGCGCAGGGCCACCTTGCGCTCCTCCGCTTCCTTGGCGCCGACAACCGCAATGACCGGAACCTTCTGGAGAGAATGCTCGCGGACCTTGTAGTTGATCTTCTCGTTGCGCGTGTCGAGTTCGACGCGCAGGCCCGCGGCCTTGAGCTCTTCCACGGCCTCGCGAGCATAGCCCTCGGCCGCTTCGGAGATCGTCGCCACCACCACCTGCACAGGCGCCAGCCACATCGGGAAGGCGCCGGCATAGTGCTCGATCAGCACGCCGATGAAGCGCTCCAGAGAGCCAAGAATGGCCCTGTGCAGCATCACCGGACGGTGCTTGCCGCCATCCTCGCCGACATATTCGGCGTCTAGGCGATCCGGCAGGACGTAATCCAGCTGGATCGTGCCGATCGTCCATTCGCGGCCGATAGCGTCCTTGATGACGAAGTCGAGCTTGGGCGCATAGAAGGCGCCATCGCCCGGCGCGATCACAGGCTCCACGCCCGCGGCGCGCGCCGCGGACATCATCTGCGTTTCCGCCTTGTCCCAGAACTCATCGCTCCCGGCGCGCAGTTCGGGCCGCGTCGCCAGGTTCACGTGATCCGTGACCAGCCCGAAATCCTGATGGATCGAATAGGCGAGCTTGATGAAGCGCGCCGTCTCGCTCTCGATCTGGTCCTCACGGCAGAAGATGTGCGCATCGTCCTGCGTGAACGCGCGCACGCGCATCAGGCCATGCAGCGCGCCCGAAGGCTCGTAGCGATGGCAGGCGCCGAACTCGGCCATGCGCATGGGCAGGTCGCGATAGGATTTCTGCCCCTGCTTGAAGATCTGCACGTGGCCCGGGCAGTTCATCGGCTTGAGCGAGAGGACTTCATCCTCCGCCGTCTCGGCGATGAACATGTTGTCGCGATACTTCTCCCAGTGGCCCGACTGTTCCCAGAACTTGCGATCCAGAACCTGCGGCGTGCGCACCTCGATATAGTCGGCCGCATCAAGCCGGCGGCGCACATAGTTCTCGACCGTGCGCCACAGCGTAAGGCCCTTGGGATGCCAGAACACCATCCCCTTGCCCTCTTCCTGCATGTGGAAGAGATCGAGCTCGCGGCCCACCTTTCGGTGATCCCGCTTCTCGGCTTCCTCGACGCGCTTGAGATAGGCTTCGAGATCCTTCTCGTTGGCCCAGGCCGTGCCGTACATCCGCTGCAGCATCTCGTTGCGATGATCGCCGCGCCAGTAGGCGCCCGCGAGCTTCGTCAGCTTGAACGCTTTCGGCAGCTTGCCCGTGGAGGGCAAGTGCGGGCCACGGCAGAGATCGGACCATTGATCGCCGTGAGCGTAAAGCGTGATGGCTTCGCCCGGCGGGATAATGTCGTCGATGATCTGCGCCTTGTAGTCCTCGCCGATCGACTTGAAGTGCTTGATCGCGTCGTCCTTCGCCCAGACCTCGCGGTTGATGGGAAGGTCGCGGTCGACGATCTCCTTCATCTTGGCTTCGATCTTGGGGAAGTCTTCCGTGGAGAACGGCTCCTTGCGCGCGAAGTCGTAGAAGAAGCCATCCTCGATCACCGGACCGATCGTCACCTGCGTTCCGGGATAAAGCTCCTGCACCGCCTGCGCGAGGACGTGGGCCGCGTCGTGGCGGAGAAGGTCGAGGCCATCCTTCGAGTTGATGTCGAGCAGCTCAAGAGAAACATCGCCCTCGAGCGGGCGCTTCATGTCGTAAAGCTGGCCGTTGACCCTGGAGATCACCGAGCGCTTGGCCAGCGATTTGGAGATCGCCTCGGCGATCGAGAGCGGCGTGGAACCGTCGGGATATTCCCGCTTGGAACCATCGGGGAATGAGACGTTGATCATCGTCGTATCTTTCGTAGCGTTGGCGGAGGTGTAGGGCGATTTTGCTTTAGGTTGAACCCATCTTCTCAATGTCATTCCGGGCGGAGGCGCGAAGCGCTGGAGACCCGGAACCCAGGGGCGTCATGCGCCGTCGGAGCCGCGGCCCCTGGGTTCCGGATAACGGCTGCGCCGTTTCCGGAATGACACCGAGAATGGGGCTACGCCCGCACTCCAGGTTTGATTTTCAGAAGGCCCTAAAAGCTAGTGGCGCAACGCTTCGGACCCGGCCACGCTCCAGACGCCATAGCGCCAGGGCGCGTACCAGCGCGCGCCGGTGCTAGTGAGGGTCGGCGCCGGGTCATCCCCGTGCGTTCCTCCGGGCCGGCAGCGGCAGAACCGCGCCAATCCCATCCA
>DASYKO010000443.1:0-4934 GCA_035995285.1 Hyphomonadaceae bacterium
CATCGACATCATCATCTACCAGAAGGCGCGGGCGCTCCTTTGCCTGCCGCAGGCCAGCTGGAAGCGGCCGCGCAAGCTCCCGCTCCAGCCCCGCCGCTCGCGCTCCTTCACCGAGTTCTTCGCCCGGCTCGAAGCCTGCGCTCTGCGGTTCGGCGACATCGAGCGGCTGGCCCGACGCCGCGCCGAGAAGCTCAGGCCGCTCTTGAAGCCATCCGAGCTTCAGCTCGACGAGCCCGCGCACGCCGGGTTCATCAGCGAGGCCACATGGCGCGGCGAGCACAACGCCGCCACATCCCCCATCATTCTTTTCTGTTTGACCGCCCCGTCACGCCTGCTCACGCATCGCGCGGGCCTGCGCGTTCGCGCCCCGCCGTAGGGTGCATGGAGCGCAGCGCAATGCACCATCGCGCCGCGTGCGCTGACGGATGCTCGCCGCACCATGGTGCATTCCGGCCGCCGGCCTTCATGCACCCTACGCGCTCCCTCCGACAATCAGCCCCACTCCAACCCTCGGCCCACGCCGCAGAGACCGCACCCTCATGCCCGACGAACCAATACCTGCCCTCAGCCCAGCCCCGCCCCGCGTCAATCCGCCGGTTTTGCTGGAGTTTTTCGCCATGGCGGCCTTGGCCCCAGCAGGCTAAGAGCCTCACGCAATCTCTCGAGGAATTCCTATGGGCTTCAAGGCCGGAATCGTGGGTCTGCCGAATGTCGGCAAGTCGACCCTGTTCAATGCGCTGACCCGCACCGCGGCGGCGCAGGCGGCGAACTATCCCTTCTGCACCATCGAGCCCAACGTCGGCGACGTGGCGATGCCCGAGCCGCGGCTGGATGTGCTGGCCAAGATCGCGGGCTCGAAGGAGATCATCCCGACGCGGATGAACTTCGTGGACATCGCCGGCCTGGTGAAGGGCGCGAGCAAGGGCGAAGGCCTCGGCAACCAGTTCCTCGCCACCATCCGCGAGGTCGATGCGGTGGCGTATGTGCTGCGCTGTTTCGTCGATGACGACATCACGCACGTCTCCGGCAAGATCGATCCTCTCGCCGACTTCGAGGTGGTCGAAACCGAGCTGATGCTGGCCGACATGGATAGCCTCGAGAAGCGCAAGCAGAACCTCGAGAAGAAAGCCAAGGGCGGCGACAAGGAAGCGATCCAGACGCTGGAGCTCACCAAGCTCGCCCTCGACCAGCTCAACGCCGGCAAGCCGGCGCGCCGCGCCGAGGTGAAGGCCGAAGATCAGAAAGCGTGGAAGATGCTCCAGCTTCTGACGTCGAAGCCGGTGTTCTACATCTGCAATGTCGATGAAGCCTCAGCCGGGACCGGCAACAAATTCTCCGACGCAGTCGTCAAGCACGCGAAAGCCGAAGGCTCCGCCGCCGTCGTCATCTCGGCCAAGATCGAAAGCGAAGTGGCTGTCCTGTCGGACGTAGAGCAGAAGGAATTCCTCGAAAGCCTCGGCCTCGAAGAGCCCGGCCTCAACCGCGTGATCCGCGCCGGCTATGAACTGCTCGGCCTCATGACCTATTTCACCGTCGGCCCCAAGGAAGCGCGCGCCTGGACGATCAAGGCGGGCACCACAGCCCCGCAAGCCGCCGGCGTCATCCACGGCGACTTCGAGAAGGGCTTCATCAAGGCCGAGACGATCGCCTACGCCGACTACGTCAAATACAACGGCGAGTCTGGCGCCAAGGAAGCCGGCAAGGCCCGCCAGGAAGGCAAGGAGTACGTCGTGCAAGACGGCGACGTCATGCACTTCCGGTTCAACGTGTAGGGGCCTGATCCAGTGAAACGGCCTAGCTGAGTGGGATCCTGTATATCCCGTCGCCGGTCGTGAAGTAGATCCAGTTGTTGCTTATCTGGGTGTTGGAGACGGCGCCTTCGATGCGCACGGTCGATGCGCCCGTGGTTCCCTGCCAGGTTCTGGTGCTGGTTCCGTCGCTGTAAAGTGCGTAGCCCGAGTTGACCGACGAGACGGTCGAGCCCGCAGGAGACAGCACCACCGCGCCCTGGGACTGCGACCACAGCTTGCTGGTGATCTTGTCGGATGACAGCACATGCCATGCCACAACGCCGCCCCTCAGTAGCACCGTGGGAGTAGCCGCAGCTGTATCCAGTGTCGTCACGGCCCCGCCGGCAAGCGGCATCGACTTTATGCGGTAGGAGGGGGTCCCAGGGGTAACCAGCCACTGCGCCTGGCTCCAGGCCACTGTCACGCCGTCGGTCGCAAGCGTACCGCACAATTGGTCGAGGCCAATATCAGCCAGCTTCACCTCCCCTCCCGCTGCAGTCCACTTGTAAAGCTCGCAGCGCGTTGCCGGCGACTGGATGAGGGGGAAAGTCTTGAAGTACACGACCACAGGAACACCGCCAACGACCGCCAACGACCGCCAAGTCGGCGTTCCCAGTCACGTTATTCTCCGGGGTGACCGGAGCGGTCGTTGGGCCAATGATCTGGAACGTATTCATGGACAGGTTATAAACCACGATGTCGCGGGAGCTCACGCCGGCGGGGACGTGGTCCCAGAGGAGATAGTCTCCTCGAACCTTGACCACTGGAGTAGAAGTTCCAAACGTGGCCGGCACAGGAACTCCAGCGGGGTCGGAGAAGTTCGTTGCGGCCCCGGTGAGAGTGGACCAGGTGTAAATGCATCGGCCCGCAGTGGTGCAGGCCGCGTCGGGGGGATTGATGCCCGCGCCGTTCACCTGGCCGAAAACGCTGTTCTGCCAGAGCGCCATAGGCGCCCCGCCGCTCGTCGTCGCCAGCGCGGCGTGCGCGTTGGGAGTGACCCGGTAGGTGAAGAGCGGCGACGAGTTGGCAAAGGTCGCCCGATAGAGAACGGTGCTGTCGTCTGCGTCCCGAATGTCGAGGCCGAGCAGATCCTGCGACGGATTGAGTGCGCTGACCGTGAACATGGGCTGGTATGCGAAAGCTGCGCTGGATGTGACGAAGACCTGGCGCTGTTTGGAGACCTGGAATCCATTGGCGCCCGTGGCCCTTACCGTGAGCGTGTAGCTTCCCGGAGGAATCCCTGCGAGGCTGAAGGCGCCCGAGAAATTCGAAGCTGTCGTGTTGAGGAACGTCACATCCCCCAGCGCGGCAGTCGTGGTGACGGCGTTTCCCGGCTGGCTCGACGTCGTGCCGGATACGTTCAGGGTTCCGAACAGGAAGGCGCCGGCGTGGGGAGTGGCGAGCGTCAGCGTAACGGGCGCAAGCGAGAAGGTTCCGGAGAGGTGCCTTTCGGCCCCTCCTCCATCCACCACGTCGACGAAGATGTTTCCGCTGGGCCCCGTCAACGTGAACACGAAGCGATATCTGTTCGGCGCGCCGGGCGTGCAACTGACGCAATGGTTCGGCGCGGTCAGCGTCTGCGTTCCCCCGCCGGTGTCGGCTTTTACCTGCACCGACGAGATGCCGGCGGAGGAACTCGCATCGACGATCACCTCTAGCTGGTTGAGGGTGAGCGACTGCGTGAACGAGGCGGCGAGCGGCGTGTTCAAAACGGCGACGGTGCGCCGCAGATCGACAAAGGTTCCGTCCCCCATGTTGACGATCGCCTGGAGGAGACGCGGGCCGTTGGGCAACGTGCTGGTGATCCAGTTCACAGGGTTGCCGGCTCCAATACTTGTAAGGTTCTGGAACCAGGCGACCGTTGAGCCCGCGGGCGCATTGTTGACCGACGCCTGCACGGTTCCAAACACGGGCTCAGAGGCCGTCAGCTGAATATCCATGGGCGCGCTCAGCGTCACGGACATGGTCGCATTGCCGGTGGGAGTCACGAGCGGAATCTCACGGCCGCCGGTCAGCGCCATCACGCGGTAGGTGACGGGGCCGGTGTAGGGGCGGCTCCACTGCATGGGCGCAGTTGTCCCGCCCAGCCCGACAATGGTTTCGATTTCGGAGAAGACGCTGTTGTTGAGGCGCTCGATCCGGTAGGTCGTGCCGGACGGAAAGCCATCGGCCCAGTTCAGGAGCGTCGTCTGGGTCTGCACCGCCGTGGTCGCGGTGACCCTGGAGGCGTTCTGCTGCGACTGGTTGGCGGCGTCGAGCGTTACGGTCGCCGTCGTCGTCGAAGCCGCGCTTACAAGCGTGCCGTCGGTGACCACGAGCGAAAGCACATACGTGCCGCTCACGTCCGGCCTAAGCTTCGGCGTAGGCGTCGTGGCGCTGCTGAGAACAGCCGCGCTGCCCGACGGCGCCGAGGTGATCGCCCAGACATAGGCGATAGTGTTGCCGTCAGGGTCAGAACTTGCCGCACCGTTGAAGGTGAGCAGTTCTCCGACAACGCCTGTGACCCCCGCCCCGGCGACGGCTGTAGGCGCGCGGTTGCCCGTGCTTCCACCGCCGCCGCCTCCACCCCCGCCACCACACGCGGCGAGCATGATGGCCAGAAACACCGGTAGAATCAGGCGCGCGAATCCGGACCGCATCCGTCCCCTCCAAAACATAACCGGGCGGACGATAGCCGCATGAGCGCTAAAGGCAATTGACCCTGGGGCGCACGGTTTTGTGGCGGCCTGCCCCCGACGGCGAAGCGGCTATTTCTCCCAATAATATTTCGGCTTCTGCCTCGTCCCCGGCGCCACCTCGTCGAGCGTGACCGCATCGTAGAGGCGACCGTTCACCATCACGCTGGCGATGTGATCCGAGTTGCGGATGTCTGTCACCGGATTGTCGTTGAGCACGACGAGGTCGGCGAGCTTGCCGGCCTCCAGCGAACCGATGTCCTTGTCCATGCCGAGCTTGCGGGCGGAGGAAATCGTGGCGGCCTTGAGGGCCTCAAGCGGAGACCAACCGCCGCGGACGAAGGACCAGAGTTCCCAGTGCGAGCCGAGGCCCTCTTCCTGGCCGTGCGCACCGATGGTGACGACGACGCCGCGGTCGGCGAGCTTCTTGGCTTCACGGGCGGAATACTGCTCCACGAAATCCTCATCC
>DASYKO010000444.1:0-8216 GCA_035995285.1 Hyphomonadaceae bacterium
ATGCGCGCCGCCGGCAAACCCGCCAAGGTCGCCCTCATCGCCATCGCCCGCAAACTCCTCGTCGCCGCCAACGCCATGATCAAACAGGACAGACCTTGGACGCCCCCAGCCCCTTGACCACAACACAGTCGCCAGGAGCCACATACACGCCCGCCTCAACAGCGCCTGCGGCAACACCTGCGATCGTCGCCCCTGGGTTCCGGGTCTGCGCTCCGCTCCGCCCGGAATGACAGCGTTGGGGGCCCATACTGGTGGTGACTTTCCGAAAACCCACCACCGTTATGGCGTACCCGCCACCTCCAATCCCTCAGCAAAATCCACAATCGACATCACGTTGGCCTTCTCAAACTGTAGGTCCCCAAACCCGTGAGATACTCAGCCCATGAGCTTGATGGCGATCATCCTCTGGGCCCTCCATGCGCTGTCTCCGATGAGACGGCCGCAGGAGAGCGCGCGCCATCTTCTCACAACGCTGCTGCACCATCTCTCCGATCCGAGATGGCCCGCCTGGCTCGAGGCCAACCCCGATGATCCATCCGGCTTCCCTACCTTCGAGGGCATGCTGGACGATCTCGACACAGCCATCGACATCCTCATCTACCAGAAGGCGCGGGCCCTCCTTTGCCTGCCGCAGGCCAGCTGGAAGCGGCCGCGCAAGCTGCCCCTGCAGCGCCGCCGCTCGCGCTCCTTCGCCGAGCTGTTCGTCCGCCTCGAAGCCTGCGCGCTCCGGTTCGGCGACATCGAGCGCCTGGCCCAGCGCCGCGCAGAAAAGCTCGCGCGCCTGCTGGAGCCGTCCGAGATCCGGCTCGACGAGCCCGCGCACGCCGCGCTCATCAGCGAGGCCACATCGCGCGGCGAGCGCAACGCCGCCACATCCCCCATCATCCTTTTCTGCTTTACCGCCCCGTCACGCCTGCTCGCGCAACGCGCCGGCTTGCGCGTTCGCGCGCCGCCGTAGGGTGCATGGAGCGCAGCGATAGGCGCCATCGCGCCGCGTGCACAGGTGCCGCTTGTGCCAAGGTGCATTCCGGCCTTCGGCCCGCATGCACCCTACGCGCTCCCCCCGACAATCAGCCCCACCCCAACCCGCACGTCCTCACCTGCGAGAATGATCCCTCATGCCCCGAACGCGATTTCCCTCTGCTTCAGGCCCCTCTCCTTCAGCGCCTCCGCGATGCGGTGGCGGTGGCATTTGGCTTCATCGCCGCAGAAGCAGAGCAGGGCGGTCGCCTGCGCCCGGCACAGCTCCTCGGCCTCGAGCAATGCAAGCTGCGCTTCCGGGCGCTGGAACGAGGCCTCGTAGATCTTGCGGAACTCGTCCATCTTGCCCGAACGGTTGGCGATGCGTCCGGCCTTGGGCGTGCCCAGCGCGCGCAGGTGGAGATAGCCGATCCCCGCCTCGTCCAGGCTCGCCGACAGCAGCTTCTTGGAAAACCCCGCCCGCCGCGAATTGGCGACATCGCGCGTGTCGATCACGCGCTTCACGCCCTCCGCCTGCAGCCCCGCAATCAGCCCGGCCAGCGTCGTATGCTCATATCCCACGGTGAAGAAGGTCTTGCGCGCCATGACGCAAAGGTAAGGCGCAGCGATGCCGGACGCAAAGGGCGGCTGCGACAGTTCCGGGATAATTTCGCGACACTCTGGGGTAAGATTGGCTCGGGCAAGACTGGCTCATACAAGGTTTCTTCGCGGCGAGGTTCGCTGCGTCTCAAGGGGGATCTCGATGCTGGGTGTAAGCAATCCGGGAAACGGCAGGCTGGCGTTGGCCCTGCTCGATACGCTGATCAAGCAGATGCTGGCGCAGGGCCTGATCAAGCAAGACGATCTCGTCGCGCTCATGGCCGAAGCGGAGGCGCGGCTCGAGACCGAGAACACGATCACAGCCGCAGGCGCGCTGATCGCCCTGCACTCGAGCAGGATCGGCCAGTAGCAGCGCCGGCTCTACTTGCACTCCGGGTTGATGCCCTGCACGTAGTTCGGGATCACGTCGATGCCCTTGGCGGTCTCCGAGCCGAGGAAGCCCTTGAGACGTTCATAGCCGACATCGTCCGGATACTGCTTCAGATACCAGGAGGCGACGGGCTTGTACGACCAGTGCCACTTCTCTTCCTCGTATCCGCTCGGCCGCCCGCCCTCGCCCTTGGCGGTGTAGGGCTGGCAGAAGCCGAACTCCTCGGCGTGCTGCACCAGCCAGTCATAGATGCGCTTGCCGTCCTTGGTGTTGAAATACTTGTTGTCGAGGCTGTTGAGATCGAAGTCGGTGCCCCAGTGATGGCGCGAGGTGCCGGGCATGGAGGAGTATTCGAGGATCTTCTTCGCGCGCTTGTTGGGATCGGGAATTGTCTTCGGCAGCTTGCCCTTCTCGACCAGCGTGGCGCCCGTCCACTTGTCTTCCCAGATCTTCTTCTGGTCGTCGAAAGAACGGAAGGCCGAGACCACTTTGAGCTGATAGCCGTTGACCGCCGCGGCTTCCGCCATGCGGCCGAACGCTTCGACCGCGTCCTTGTGGCCCCACGTGCGCTGGCCGGCGATATACTTCTCCGGAATCTTCGCGAAGGCGGTGTCCTTCGCCGGATCGACATTGCCGGTCAGGCGGTTGAGAGAAATGTGTCCAGGCGCCGCCACGTCGGGCGCAGTTGCATTCGGCTCGGGCGGGGCAGGGTGGGGCGGGGCAGGCTGGTCGTTCACCGAGACATCGGCAGAAGCCGGCGCCGAGGCCACCTGCGCGTCCGCAACGGCTTGCGCTGCGGTGGTCGGCGTCGTGATCTTGGAACCGGAGACGGTTACTTCATCGCCCGACACGGCGATGTTGACCTGCCGGCCATCATTGGCTTGCCCGCATGCGGCCAGACCTGTGGCGCCAAGCGCTGCAGCAAACAGCGGAGCGGCGAGCGCCGTCGAACGAAGCCACATCTCAACCTACTCCAGGTTCGCTGCCCGCCCGTATCAACCGCCCGGCTCAAGCTTACACATCGCTTTACCGCCCGATGTCCATTGGGGCAGGCAGCCGCACGTCTTGTCCAGCCTTTTCAAACGCAGAAATCGCTGCTGCTCATGAATGGCCGTTCAGCACAAATGTCAGTTCTTGAACTTGGACTCGCGGGGCCGCATCAGGCCCTCTTGCGTTACGGAAGCGACGAGCTTGCCGTCCTCCGTGAACACTTCGCCGCGGTTGAACCCGCGCGCTCCGGACGCAGACGGGCTGTCCATGGCGTAAAGCAGCCAGTTCTCGATGTGGAACGGCTCGTGGAACCACATGGCGTGGTCGAGGCTCGCCATCTGCACGCCCCCGGTGAACCAGTTGACCCCGTGCGGCTTCGTTGCGGTGTCGAGTATGCCCATGTCGGAGGCATAGGCGAGCAGACATTGCTGGAGCGCAACGTCATCGCCGACCGGGCCGCGGGCCCGCAGCCACATCTGCTTCTTCGGCTCGGTCTTTTGCGGCGAGATCATCTGCCGCGGATCGACGGGCTTCAGTTCGATCGGCCGCGGCCGGGCGAACTGTTTCTGGAACTCCTTCGGGATGTGGTCCTTGGCCATCTGGCGAAGCTCGTCCTCGCTCTTGAGCTCGTCCGGCTTCTTCACTGCCGGCATCGCGCTCTGGTGCGTGAAGCCCGTCTCCGGAACCTGGAAGGATGCGGCAAGGTTGAAGATCTGCTCGCCATGCTGGATCGCGGTCACGCGGCGGGTCGTGAAGCTCTTCCCGTCCCGCGCGCGATCGACCTCGTAGAGGATCGGCACGGAGGGGTCGCCAGGCCGGATAAAATAGGCGTGCAGCGAATGGCACACGCGCTTTTCCACAGTGCGGTAGGCCGCCACCAGCGCCTGCGCGATGACCTGGCCGCCGAACACCCGCTTCATGCCGTCGTCAGGAGAAACTCCCCGGAACAGGTTCACCTCGATCCGCTCAAGGTCGAGCAGGCCGATCAGGTCCTTCACCGGATCATCGGAAAACGGCGCCGAAGAAGGAGGAACAGCGTTGGTCATCAGGTGAGGTCCGTTCAGCCCAGATCATTATGCGTCCGGGCCGCCGGTATAAACCCGATGCGCCCGATTTGCGAAGCGCGGCGCCATTCCGGCGTCTGCAGCTCTCTATTTAGGATCGCAATCGCCCAGACGTTCGGCCACCACGGTCATTTTCTGTTCCTCCATGCCCTTCATGGGCGGGGGATCCATCTTCACCGTCATGTCCATGGTGTATCTCGTCTTGAAATCGCCGGTCGCCCGGACGTCGGTGGTCATCGTCATCGGCTTGCCGAGGATCTCGGCTGTGCAGACCGAATGGCTGACCTGCGCATCGCCTTCCTTCTTGTAGACCTGCTCCGTGCAGGTGACGTTGGGTTGCTGCGGCTGTTGTTGCTTCTGCTGCTTGTCGAGTTCCTCGAACGATATCTGCTTTTCGTAGCAGACTTCGCTGGGCGGCATGGCCTGGCCCATCGCCGTCGTGGTCATCTTCCATTTGCCGGCAGCGGGCCCTTCCCCTTGGCTTGCGGGAGCGGCCGCTGGCGCCGCCGCACTCTCGGGCGCAGCTGTTGCCGCCGGCGTTGCGCCATCCGTCGCGGGCGCGCCGGGGCCGCAGGCGGCAAGCCCCGAAACAGCAAGCCCCATGAGGGCGATCGCCGAAGCGGCAAAGGACATCTTCATTTCACGTCTCCGTCCCTGAAGCAGGTGAGTCGGAAATCTAGCGGGTTCCTGCCGGTTGGCGAGCGCTCTTTGCCGGCCGCGATTACGGGCAGTCTGCACGCCATTGCTTTGGGCAGAAGGGCCTTGGGCGGAAAGGCTTCAGGCCGCGGGCGTCGCCGCGAAGGTGAATTTGTGTTCCTTGCCGTTGACCGTGATCACAAGCTTCACAGGCCCGCCGCTCTTCGGCGGCTCGACGACGATCACGCCGCCGGCCACGCCTTCCGGCGCCACGCTTTCCCGATGCAGCGCCTTGTGCGAGATCAACTGGCTGCTCAGCTGCAGCCTGACCGCGGCGTCGGCGATCAGCTTGGCGTCCGCCTCGCGGTTGTCGCGGTCGACGCGATAGTTGCGGCAGCCGTCGACCGCCATCGCGCATCCGGAAAATCCGCCCGTGCCTGCCGCGTTGCCGCCATAGTTGTTGTACTGGTACTCCCTCGTGGCCGCCGGCGTTGCGTTCTCGGCGCCGACGTCGCTGGTCCGCGAGGTCGCCCGCAGATAACCGCGCGCCTCGCTCTTCACGCGCTGGTCCAGTTCGTCGGCCGCGAGCACCGCGATCGGCTTGTCATTGACGGTGGCGGAGATGTTCTGCGGCCCGAACTCCATCGGGCTGCCCGACTTGTTCTGCACGGCGATGATGAAGCTCGCCCCGAATTGCGAGAACTGGTTTTCGGCGCGGACGGAAACGATGCCGCCCGGCTGGCGCGATTCCATGGTGGTCGTGCTGTCGAAACCGGTGAGCGCCTGCCCATTGGATTCGGTCGGGATCAGGCTGAAGTGATGCGCAGCCTTCGGCCCGCCGGCGCACGCGGCGAGGAGCGACCCGGCCAGCAGCGTCCCGGCAACAAGAGCAATAGCGTGTTTCATGTTTTCCCCGCGGATGGGCCGACCGTCCCGGCAGCCCATGCGGCGCATGATAAGGGCCGTCCCGCCGAGGCGAAAGGCCGATCTCGTCACGGCTTGCGGAGACTTGTATCAGCGGTCCTGCCGCAGCGGCCTGCTTCATTTGGTGGTCAAAGGCTCGCTGGCCAGTCTTGCTGTGAAGCAGCGCCCCGGCTATCCCGGGCGCTTCCGCATTCCGCTTCAGTCACTTTCAGGGGCCCTGCCATGGCCGGCCATTCGAAATGGGCCAACATCCAGCACCGCAAGGGCAAGGCCGACAAGGCCAAGGCCAAGCTGTTCTCAAAGCTGGCAAAGGAGATCACGGTCGCGGCCAAGACCGGCATGGCCGACGTGAACTTCAACCCGCGCCTGCGCCTTGCCGTGAACAACGCCAAGGCCGCCTCCATGCCGAAGGACAATATCCAGCGCGCCATCGACAAGGGCGCCGGCGGCGACGGCGCCAACTATGAGGCCATCCGCTATGAAGGTTTCGCCCTCGGCGGCATCGGCCGCATCATCGAGTGCTCGACCGACAACAAGAACCGCGCCGCCACCGACGTTCGCACCGCGCTCACCCGCTACGGCGGAAACCTCGGCCAGACCGGCGCCGTCTCGGCCGGGTTCGAGCATGTCGGTGAGATCGTCTATCCGCCCAACGCCGGAACCGAAGACGCCGTCATGGAAGCCGCGATCGACGCCGGCGCGTCCGACGTCTCAAGCGATGCAGACGGCCACTACATCTACACCGCCCGCGGCGACCTGATGGAAGTCGCCACCGCTCTCGAAGCCAAGATCAAGACGCCGGCGACGTCGACCAGCCTCATCTGGAAACCGCTCAATACGGTTCCGGTCGAAGGCGAGAACGCCGACAAGCTGATGAACATGATCGAAGAACTCGAAGACTGCGACGACGTGCAGAACGTCTACGGCAACTACGAACTCTCCGACGCCGAGATGGCGAGGCTGGCGGGGTAGGGCGCTCATGAGCGGCATTCCCGGCATCGTCATCCGCGAGCCTGTGGCGTCAGATGCAGAGGCGCTCGCCGCCTACACCGCAGCCCTGGTCGCTGAAGGCACCGGCACGATCACGCTGCGCACTGCCCCTACGGTCGAACAGGAAGCCGACTTCATCGCCGGCATCGCCGCCCGCGACCGCGCCTTCATTCTCATTGCTGCCGAGGACGAGCGTATCGTCGGCCTCCTCGACCTCCATGCCGGAGGTCGCGAACACAACCGCCATTCCGCCCACTTCGGAATGTCGGTGGCGAAGGACAAGCGCGGGCAGGGCCTCGGCCGCCAGCTGCTGGAAGACGCGATCGAGAAAACGAAAGCCTGGCCCGGCTTCTGCCGGATCGAACTCGAAGTCTTCCCCCACAACACCGCCGCCATCCGGCTTTACGAGTCCGCCGGCTTCGAACTCGAAGCCCGCAAGACAAAAGCCGTGAACCTCGAAGGCAAGCCCGAAGACCTGCTGCTGATGGCCCTAACGTGGTAGGCAAGACCTGGTAGGCGCACTCAGGACAGGCGCGCTTCCAGCTCATCCATCGTGAGTGCAGGGCGCACCAGCCGCCGCCCCAGCTTCGTGTGGCTGAGCAACCCGCAGAACCGCGCATCGAACAGCCGCGCATTGCTGAGGAAGCGCACCGCCTTCGCTTCCAGATCGCGCGCCCGCTCCCGCTCGGCATCGTCGCGCACCCGCACGTCGCGGATCGCCGCCAGCAGCTGCGCCATCGCCCCCGCCGCCGACACCGCCTCTACCTCCGCCAGCCGGTCGCGCGCATCATCCGCCGCCAGCGCCAGCTCCTGCGCTATCTCCTCCAGCTCACCCACCAGCTCCACCGACCGCCCCACCCGCGCCTCCCCCAGCAGCCGCGCCACCTGATCGCCGAACGTTTCCAGCCGCACGATCGCCGCCGCGCAGGCGGCAGCGGGGCAGAACTCGATCGGATCGTTGGTGGTTTGCGTCATGTCCCGGCTCCCCTGATGCCCACAGCAGCTAAAAGCAGCTCCGGGCGGCTGAGAGCAGTGTTTGGCCGCCATTGGTTAATGAGCGGTTAACCGCCCGCTTTCGCGGCCAGTTTCACCTTGCAATCAAAGGCTTTGCCTGTGGAGAGACGGTGAGTATCGCGCTTAGCCCGGCAGCTTGCCGGACTTCCAGAGCTCCTGGAGGTGCTGGAGGATGATCATCCTCGCAACCTCTGCCCGGCTGTTTCCATACAGGCCGGAATCCACAAGAACTTCAAGGCGCTCGGCCGCCTTGGCGGGCAGCACGATCGTGAAAGGCTTGGAGTCTGGATTGGAGGGCGCCCGTGCCATGCATTGCTGTTGCATTGTCCAGACAATGCTGCAATGAGATTCGCGCGTGGGGCTGCCTCAAGCAGCTAAAGGAATCTCCGATGTCGAAGCTCATCGCCAAGACGGGCGCGAAACCCGCGAACCGCCAGCCGCTGACCGTGCGGCTCGATCCCGACAGCAAGAAGCTGTTCTCCGAGCAGGCCGAGAAGTGCGGCCTCGAGCCCGGCGTGGCTGCCCGCCAGATCCTCGAACTCTACGTCCAGCGCCTGCGCGAGAGCGGCGACTACATCCAGACCCTCGCCGATTTTTCCTCGGCCCTGAGGTCGCAACGCGCTCACTGACAACGTAGGAAGGCTCTC
>DASYKO010000445.1:0-12423 GCA_035995285.1 Hyphomonadaceae bacterium
CCACGCTCGATACGCATCGCCCCCGCGCCGTTGAACAGCGATCGACTGCCCTCCATGCGGAGGCGACAGGTGCATTATCCCTCAGCTTTAGAGCATGCTGGGGAGATTATTTTTCTCCCCACCAGTATGCGACTCTGTGAAGTGAACAGTTTCAACGAGTTGGGCGCGATCGAGGGCCTGAAATGGCCGCTCATACTGGTAGAAAGAAATGCAGCGCTCGGACCTCTTTGTGTCCTTGGTGCATCACTTGGCCTGCCTTGCCGGAGCTCCGAAGGAGCGTAGGCAGGTGCTCTTGGTGAGAACCCCTTGGGCCGGTGGGTCGGTTGGAGTCGCTCTTGAGCGACCTTCCCAACCTCAAGTCGAAGCTGGACGCTGTGAGACGGCGGCTCGGGCGCGGACTATCCGACAACGAGCGTCAGTCCCTGAAAGGCCAAGGCCTCGCGAAGGTTCCTGATGATCCGTTCGCGCCCGGCGCCTGGAGGCAAGCTCTCGAACGGGCCCGCCAGGCGGTCGATGGATTCTTCGTCGATATAGGCGTTGCCGCCGCTGGTCTCGACGTGGATCTGCGTAGTTCTGCCGTTCTCCCGATACTCGGCCTTGAACCGATCGGTGAACTGGAGCTCGAACCCTTCCGAACTCCGCACGCCTTGCTTGTTGAGCCACGTGAACGTCATCGGCGTCCCCTCTGCGGGGAGCGTGTCTCTGAACAACCGGATTGTCGAGCGAGGCGTGGTGGTGGGCGGTGACGGGATCGAACCGCCGACATCCTGCGTGTAAAGCAGGCGCTCTGCCAGCTGAGCTAACCGCCCGAAGTCCCCCAGATAGAGGCTTGCTCGGGGAACGTCAAAGGCGTCTTGCGGCGATCCTCGGCATGACGCCGCCAAAGCCCGCTCTTCCGCTGCATCTGCTAGCGATAAATTCCGCCAAGCCGATCCGTCATCTCCCGCACGACGTCTCTTGCAACCTCAAATGCTTCAGCTCGAGCCGCCTCCTCAAATCCCGATACATCCGCCGCCGGACCTCGATAGTAAGTGCGTGGGGCCCTTACCCCAGCTACGGCGCTACTCGCTTCGATAGCGCCTGCGCGCCTCATCGTGACATGGGCCATCTCAATCCTGGGTTCGATAGAACCGTTCGGCCGCGCGAAGAAGGAGAGGGTATGCACCGTGTCGTTGCGAGAGAACGTCGCCGATGCTCCTCCAAACTGGAATGTGTTAACCCCGATCCCATCCAGGACGCCCCGCCTGAAGGCTTCTGTTCCTGACTGCATTGCCCGCTTGGTTTGTTCGACGTCCCGAGCCTGGGATGTTGTCTTGATCAATTCCAGCGCCTCCAGCGCGGCCTCAAGTTCGGCGACTGTTCCGCTCGCGGCGGGTGGCTGGAGGTTCGAGAGTCTCTCGCGCAGTTCGCCGGGCGCCTGGAAGCGCCGGTCGAGAGATACCTGGAAGCCGATATCGAAGACGCGGCGAAGGCGCGCCCATCTGGCATCGCCCGCCGCCAGCCCGGCAAACCGAGCTGCGTGCGTTTCGTGAGGCATCCGGCCGGCGCTGTCATTCAGTATTCGTGGGGCGGCGCCAGCCAGCATATAGAACAGCAAACCGACCAGCATCGTCAGGTCGGACCGAAAGTCGCGGGCTTCATGCCCAGGCGCGTATTCCGGAAGACGAAGGAACCGATTTCCCAGTTCCTGACCGACGGGCGTTTGGAAGTCATCGTTGCCAGCCTCGTCTGGGCGCGCCCACGCCATGCCGAAGTCGACCAAAGCCGGCATCTGGTCGCCGGCGCGCAACATCACATTGTCCGGTTTCAGATCTCGATGATGCACGCCCACGGCGCTATTGCGTTCCAGCACATCCAGAATTGCATTCGTGATCGCGATGGATGTGTCGAGGTCCAGCGGTCCGCGTGAGCAGGCTGAGGAGAGGGTTCTACCCTCGATCCATTCCATCACTATGAATAGCGGCGTAGCCGGGTTGCGCCATTCGTCGACATTGGAATCCAAGAGAGCCGGCACGCCACGGCCCTGCAGCAAGTGCAGGGCGCTGGCCTCCTGTTGCATCCGGTATCGCCGCTCGGTGCTGCCTTGATGATCGCCGTGCAGTTCCTTGAGAGCCCCAGCCATCCCGTCCGAGATGCGGACAACTCTCCTGACGCTGCCTTGCCCGCCGCGCGCGACAGGCGCGCCTTCGGCGAGGCGCCACGTACAAGACCAAGCCGGGGGCTGTGATTCAACGGTCATTGCTTGCGATCCCCGGCGTCGGCTTCCCGACGAACCGAGCAGTGTGCTCAAAAAGGGCGCGATGCGCTGATCCCGAAATGGTCGGAGCGGCGGGATTCGAACCCACGACCCCCAGTCCCCCAGTCAGGATTCCCAGCTAGCACCTTGTTTCTAGTTCTAGCAAGGCGTTGCAGGAAAGGCCTGAAAACAAAGGCGTTCTATTGCCTTCTCCCACATCGCGGCATACGGGCACTGACGACCCGGTGGCGACTCGGTGGCGACTCCAGAACGGAGTCACCACACCGGGCGGAGCGAAGAAACGCAATGCCGACACTCAACCTAGGCCGCCGCGAGATGACCGCGCTGCAGGCCGAACCCCATCATGACGTGACCTATTACGACTCCAAGCTGCCCGGCTTTGGTGTTCGATTTCACGCGTCCGGAAAATCGAGCTTCATCCTGGAATACCGCCCAGTCGGCGGAGGGCGCAGCGCGGGCAAGAAGCGCCTCACCATCGCCGCGACTGACTCGATGAAGCTGGAGGCCGCCAAGGACGCGGCCCGCGACATGCTGGCGAAGGTCAGACTTGGCGCTGATCCCATGGCGGAGAGACAGGCTGCGCGGCGTGCGGCCACGGTCGGCGACCTGTTCGACTCCTACATGCGGGAGCACGTGCGGCCGAAACTGAAGGGCCGCACAGCCGATCTCTATGACGGCTATGTGGAGAATTTCATTCGGCCAGCGTTGGGCTCGCGCAAGGCCGACTCCATCACGCGCGCTGACACCCAGCGCCTGCATCGCAAAATCGGCACACCTCGCCCGGAGGGCCAAGGGAAGCCCGGCGCGGCCAACCGGGTCGTGACGTTCGTTTCTGGCGCCTACGCGTGGGCCTCGCTCAATGGCGCATTGCCAGAGACCTACCCGAACCCGGCGCGTAGCGTCGTGCGGTTTACAGAAAAGGCCAGGGAGCGTTTCCTTGATCCTGCGGAGTTCAATCGCCTTGGCGATGCGCTGCGGCTTGCGGAGACGAATGGCATCCCGTGGAAGCCCGACCCGAGCAAGAAAATCAAGCACGCGCCGAAGCCGGAAAACCGCAACGTGACTTTCGACCCTTGGGCCGTTGCCGCTATCCGGTTGCTGGTCCTCACCGGCTGCCGCCTTCGCGAAATTCTTCATCTCAAATGGAGTGAGGTCAGCCTCACGCGCGGCCTGCTCGAACTGGAAGACTCCAAGACCGGCAAGAAAACCGTCGTGCTGCCGCTCGCCGCTGTAGACATCCTGAAGGGGCTAGACCGCGTTGGGGTCTACGTCATCGCTGGCGAGAGCGCTGGGACGGATGAAGAAAGGCCCCGCCATGACCTGCAGCGGCCTTGGGCGCGCATCACAGAGCACGCGGGGCTTGCCGGTCTGCGTATCCACGATCTCCGCCACAGCTTTGCGAGTGTCGGCGTGGCTGGCGGCCTCAACCTGCCGATTGTCGGCAAGCTGCTGGGTCATGCGAACGTCACCACGACACAGCGCTATGCTCACCTGCGGGATGATCCCGTGCGCGCCGCTGCGAATGCCATTGCTGGAACGATCAAGGCCGCGATGGATGGAGTCGCGGCATGAGCCGCCCCGTTCTCACGCGCTTGCAAAAGAAACTCCCGCCTCTGCGGTTCCCTTCTCCGCCCCAACAGCCGGAAATCATTCCCGACGTCGTGGTGCGGATCAGCGAAGAACAGGTACTTGCGGCCAGGCTTGAGCGCAGGCGCTTTCAACGTCGACTCGATGCTCGCATGGGGGCGCTGGCATTTGAGATGCGGTGTACGCCGGAGGAATGCGTCGGCTTGGCGTTGTGGTTTGGCGATCAAGGCTGGTCGGCTTTTGTTGTGGAGTTCCCGTACAGCGAAGGCGGCCCAACACGGGAAGTGTTTGCGCGCAACCTGCAAATCGGCGCTGCAGCGTATGACGAAAAGGGCGACCATCGAGGCGACAATGAGAAGCGTCTGGCGGCAAGAGCGAAGCCGTTGTTGGAGCAAGCGAACCAAAGGCCTTACACCGAGGGGACCGTGAGGAGTTACGTTCGCGTGCGCCGTGCCTTGCATCAGCCACGCAACGCGGAATTGCTCGCCATGTATGACGGTAAAGAAAGTGAAATGCCGCTTGAATTGGTAGAGGAGCGGCGGCGCGAGCTAGTGAAGCATGAGCTTCGGCTGAGCGCCGCGCGTCTCACTTCTGCGTGGGAGCGTTCTGGGCAGACTCCCACACGTCCAAATCCGCCGCGCGATAGCGGATCGACCGGCCAATGCGAATGAACGGTGGCGTCTTCTTCGGCTCATAGAGCCGCAGCTTTTCCAGCAATGATGCGCTCACGCCTAGCCGCTTGGCGGTCTGTGCGGTTGTCAGCACATGCGGCGGAGATTCAATCTTCTTTGTCATGGTCGATCCTACTGCTGCCGCGATTCAAACGAGCGGTCATGGCGCTTCATCACCAATTCCAAACCGCGCCCGTGTAGACGCTTTTCAGTCTCGTTAATTTCGCCGGACTGTCGCGCAGGTTCCCGAGCAACAGCGGCGGAACGCTCGCGAGCCTCTTCGTCGTTGACCGCCGATACCGCCTTGGCGATGGTTTCTTCCCAAGGGCCGCGCTTCCATTTCGAGAACTTTACGTCGCCGGGATTCCCAACAGGGAAACAGGCCAGGAAAACGCTCTGCTCACCGTCGTGCACTTGGATGTTACTCTTTGGCGGCATCAACTCGCCCGTCATCGTCATGCCCCACGAGTTGTAGAACGTCAGGTGCAGCTTGCCGATCTGCGCTTCGCGCCCGCTCATGTCAGCGAGCATTTTCTCAGCGGCGACGGGCGCCGCCTCCCGGATTTTCAGAAGCCGCGCAAACAGTGCGGGCAGGTCGGTTGCCTTGGTCATCGCGTTTCCCTCTGGCGCAACATCGCGCCCGATGGCGAGGGACGTAGCCTGCTCCTCCCACACTTGCGAGCGTTGCGTTGTAATCGAAACGCGCGATGAAGAGGCTTGCCGATTACAACAGGGGCGTCGCTTCGAATCGATTTCCGCTCAAACAGTCCGATCAACCGCGAGGGAGAACGGCTGTGGATTCGAAGCTGAAGGCGAGCGACATCGGGAAGCGGCTGGCAGAAGCGCCGGGCGGCTCGGGCGCGAAATTCGAGACAGATAGATTCAAGCGTTTCGTTTTGGCGGGCATCATCCCGCCTTCGGGCACAACGCGCGGGCGCGGCGGTGAGGCATGGCTCTTCCCACAATCGGCGGTCGCAATCGCGCACGTGCTGTTCTGGCTCTACGATAATGCAGGCATCACCGCGAAGCCGACCCTATGCCAGTGCTGGGCCTTCCTGGGCGAGCCCCACCATGAAGACGGCGAAGCGGCAATCGACCATGTCCTTGCCGAGATAGCAGCAGGTCGGCGGCCCCGTCTCATCCTGACCAATTGGGGATGCCCTCGCACGGGTATGACTCAGCTGGGCATGGCTCTTCGGTTTGAAGACGAGCTTAAGCGCGTTATTGAGCCTCCTATTCCCGGCTATCAGCCGCTCGCCGACCTCGGGCTCGATCTCGCGCACCATCTCGAACGGTTCGTGTTCGAGAAGCCTCCCGTTGGCGAGGTGAACTAGATGGCGAAGGGCTCCATCATCCGCCGTGCGCGTCGTGCCGTCGCCCGAATGCTGGCGCCGGAAATCTCGACGCGCGGCTATGACGCTGCCTCATGGAAGCGGTTTCCGCGTGAAGCCACGATGGGCCGCACGTCGCTGGAAACGATTCAGGCCGCGCCGCTGGTCCGCCGTAAGGCCCGCTACTTCGCCGTGAACTCGGCTCCCGCATCGGCAGCGATCAATGCACTGGTAACTTACCTCTGGGGCTTTGGTGCCGTTCCTGCGCACGACGATGAGGAGCTAGTCAAAGAGTTCTTGAAATGGTGGGACGTTTGCGATGCCGATGGCCGCACCAACTTTGGCGGTCTCATCGCGCAGGCAATCCGTGCGTGCATCGTTGATGGCGAAGTGTTCGTGATCTTCCGCCAGCGCGGCGACGGTTTGAAACTGCAGCTGATGCCTGCCGAGCAAGTGGACGAGTCCCTCACGCGGGATGTGGGCGGCGGTGTGCAGATTGTGGCTGGCGTGGAGCTAGATGCCCAGGGCCAGCGGGTTGCCTACTGGGTGCGGCCGTTCCTGCCTTCGCAACAGTTCGAGACCTACGCGCCGCCAGTGCGTGTGGATGCCGCCGACGTGCTGCACCTTATGCGGCCGGAAGGCATCGGCCAGATTCGCGGCGTGTCGTGGCTCGCCCCGATCATGCTGAAGCTGGCTGACCTTGGGCTCCTCTCCGATGCGTTGCTGAAGGGCTTCCAAGTCGCCGCCATGCACGCGGGCTTCCTGACTGACGCCAATGGCGCAACGCAACTTCCGTTCGAGGGGCAGAAGGATGGCGACGCGCTCGACGTGTCGCTGGAACCTGGGATTGTCAGACGACTCCCGAGCGGCATGGACATTAAGTTCAGTAACCCTCAGGCCGCCCAGCAATCGATTGAGTTCCTGACGGCGTGCATTGAGGAGATCGCAGCAGGCTTGCAGGTTCCGGCCTTCATGGTCTCCGGCAATGTGTCGAGGGCAAATTATAGTTCGCTCCGCGCCGCCTTGATCGTGTTCAAGGCGAGCCTCGAAGCCACACAGTTCAACATCATCCTCCCGCAATTGTTGGCGCCCATCTGGCGCCGCTGGGCCATCACGCGCGGCGGGACCGTCAACGATGCAGCCGAGGATGCCGAGTGGCGTTTCCCTGCGCTCCCCGAGGCCGACCCGGCGAAGGCCTTGGCTGCCGTCAAGATCGCTCTTGATGCGAAGCTGATGAGCCGCAAGGAAGCCATCGCCGCGCGAGGGGAGAGCATCGAGCGCGTTGACGCCGACATTGCCGACGATCCGCACGCGCTGCCGACCGAAGCCTTGCCGAAGGAGTCGCAGCCATGACCGAGATTAGACTCAACACCGGGCTCACGCAGCCCGCGTTGCTCGCAGGCATCGTAAGTGACACATTCAACGATGCGGATCAAACCGCCGACGGCACCCTCGCCACGACGATCCCCCTGCGTTTGCGGGATGGGACGTTCGAGATCATCGACGTCGATGCGATTGATGAGAACTCGCTGATCGGCCTGCCGCTGCTCGACTCTCACCGGCGCGAGTCGATTGACGACGTGCATGGCATTGTCATCGGCGCTCGCCACGAGCCCGGACGGCTCATCATCACCATGCACATCGACAACGCGGCCACAGCTAAGCGCGTCAAGGCTGGCGTGCTGCGCTCCCTGAGCATCGGATACCAGAGGCTTTCGATCATCAGCGAAAGCATCGATCCCAAAACCAAGATCAAGACCCGTGTCGTCCGCGTGAAACCGGTCGAAGCGAGCTTGGTCGCTATCCCCGCCGATCCCGGCGCAACCGTGAGGCAACAGGAGAATCCCCAATGCCTAAACCCAACGCCGCAACCCCGGCGCAAAACGACGCCCCCGACAACGAGGCCGTTGAACTCACTCCCGAGCAGCAGCGCATCCAGACGCGCTCTGACGATGCTGGCGAGCCCTGACACCCTTCCGGCCGCCGCGCCCCTCAGTGGCCCCCTCACAGCGATTAAGGCGGAAGCGCTAGCCGTCTGGGCTCCTCCCCCGAAGATCAGGCTGGCCGACTGGATCGAGTCGACCGTGACCCTGCCCAGCGATGTGAGCGCCACGCCGGGAACCATGAAGCTGTTTTCCTACCAGCGCGGCATCTGTGACGCGGTAGACGATCCGGCGATTTCCCGGATTACGTTCGTGAAGCCGGTCCGCATCGGGGCCACGGCGCTCATCGTCGCCATTGTCGGTGCCTATGTGCAGAACGACCCGTGCAATATTTTGGCGTTGCAGCCGACATTGGATGATGCGCGCGATTTTGTCGTTTCGACCATTGAGCCGACATTTGCAGCGAGTCCGAAACTGGCCGGGCTCCTGACTCGCGAGAAAACGAAACGCGATACCATCTTGAGCCGAAGATTTCCCGGCGGCAGCTTTAAGTGCGTGGCGGCGGCCTCGCCGCGCAACCTGCGCCGCCACACTGTCCGCATTCTGGTGATGGATGAAGTTGACGCCTACGAACCTTCCGCCGAGGGCTCGCCGATCAAGCTGGCGGAAAAACGCACGCTGTCATTTCCGAACCGGTTGATCTTTCAGGCCAGCACGCCGACGACGGTTGAGACCTCGAACATTCTGAAAGCGTACAGCGAGAGCGACCAAAGAATATTCGAGATTCCTTGCGCGCATTGTGGTGAGTTTTTTGAGCCGCGCTGGAAAGACGTCGTCTGGGGCAAGGACTCCGATGGCAACCATCTCCCAGAAACCGCGCACATGGTCTGCCCGACGAGCGGCTGCGTGATCGAAGAGTCGAGCAAGCCGGCCGCTGTAGAGGCAGGCCGATGGCGCGCGACGAAGCCGCACGTTGTCGGACACGCGGGGTTCAAGACGTCGGCTCTAGTCTCGACGCTGACGAACGCCAGCTGGGCGGAGATCGCGAAAGAGTTTTTGGCGGCCAAGGCCGACCCCGACCTGCTCCGGGTGGTCACGAATACCCTTTTTGCAGAGCCGTGGCTAGATCGCGCAGGCGACGGTCTCGATGAAGGGACGTTGCAGGCCCGCGCTGAACCGTGCGGTCTCGAAGCATTGCCCGTCGACATCAGGGTCTTAGTGGCGGGAATCGATTTACAGGATGATCGCTGCGAGGTCGTGACTTGTGGTTTCAGCGCAACCGAAATGTTTGTGCTGGCATATGAGACGGTTCACGGCCCGCCGACCTCCGATGAAACTTGGGCGCGACTGGACGATTTGCTTAAGCGGCGCTTCCAACATCCACTGGGCGGGCAACTTTCATACGACGCGGCTGCCCTCGATTCAGGAAGCGGTTCGCACACAGATTTGGCCTACGCCTTCACCCGGCCGCGCTTCGCGCGTGGCGTGGTCAGCATCAAGGGCGATGGCGGAACGCGCCCCCTTATCGAGAGGTCAAGCAAGCCGGGACTCTATATCGTGGGAGTCGACGGCGCGAAGTCGCGGCTGTTCGGCCTGTTGGAAAAGCCCGGCCACATCCGTTTTTCGGCTGACCTTCCTGCGCGTTTCTATGAAGAGCTTTGCAGCGAGCGCCGAGTGACGTTCTACAAAGCAGGCCAGCCGCTCAGGCGATGGGAGCGCATCAAGGGGATGCGGAATGAAGCGCTCGACGCCACCTGTTACGCGATGGCCGTGCGCCAGCTTGTAGGCGTGGACTTTCTACGTAGAGAAAACGAGTTGAGACAGGTCATCACCGCGCCCGCCGTGAAATCAGTCTTCAAATCGAAATGGATGGAAGGCGGGAGGGAGTGATGGCGAAGCGGAGGTCAAACAAGGTCTGTGACGTGTGCGGCGTGCTGTTTCCGCCGCGCCAGAGCGCGAACACGTGCGGAGAGGATTGCGCGAAGATATGGCGTAAGCAGCGCATTCACGCGCACTACGTCGCCAACAAGCCGCGCATCGCGGCCTATCACAAGGAATGGAATCAGGAGAACGCGGAAGAGATCGCCGCCAAGAGCAAGGCGCGGCGCGAGCGCAACCTTGAGCGCTACAACGCAGCGGCCCGCGAACGTAAGCGGCAGCAACGCGGCACCGACCCTTCCAAGTTCATCGAGAACCGCGACCCCGAGGCGATCAAGGCGCGCAAGCGAGAGCGCTGGCGACGGGGCCAGGCGAACCGCCGCGCCCGCAAAGCGCGGGAGGCGGGGCATGGGCCGACCGAGAATCTACAGTGATGAGGAGATGCGCGAGCGGCGGAAGATGCATCGCGCCAACTGGGTTGCGAAGAATCCCGACCGCAACGCCGAAGCCAAGCGGCGCTGGTTCGAGCGCCACCCCGGCTATCGGACTCAGTGGGCGAGGGACAAACGCGCGGAGCGGCGAGAGGATCAGGCGACTAAAGAGTCGGAATGCCCTTGATCTCGAGAGCAGCGCCGGACCCGGTGATGCGCGTGAACGCAACTAGGATTTCCGGGTGTTGTTTTTGAAAGCGTTCCGACAACGCCGCCTGCGCCTGCGAAAACAGGATCACGATGGACTCGGCTACTTCGTCCTTCTCATCATCACTATTCCAATACGGCTTGACCTTGCTGAACGTCAGGCCGCCATCGAATTGGACCTCCGCGTTGTCGGGAAATCCCGCCAACTCGCGCCGTAGATCGGCGACAGTGAACCGCTCGCCCATGTTTCAACCTCCGCTGAACAGCGCCCGAGAGCAGAAATCTCTCACAGACAAGAACTTGGGGTAACCCCGTGGCGACTCGGTGGCGACTCGGCTAAAAGTCGCCACCCAAGTATGCTGCTAAGTCCTTGATTTAATGGTCGGAGCGGCGGGATTCGAACCCACGACCCCCAGTCCCCCAGACTGGTGCGCTAACCGGGCTGCGCCACGCTCCGCCAATTCAGGAGCGCCCTTATAGGCGCCTACCTCACGATGAGCAACCGGCCCGAAACACCGGTAATCGCGGCATTTCGGGCCGATGCTTGCCTAGTTTTCCTCATCCTCGGGCGGGCGTCCGCGCGGCGGGCCCCCCGGACCACCTGGGCCGCGCGGTTGCGGGCCGAGCGTCTTCACCACGTGCTTGGCGATGGCGTCGATCTCGGCCGGGCTCAGCGCCGCGGCCAGAGCCGGCATCTCGCCCTGGCCCTGTGCGATCACGCGGGCGATGTTGGCAAGGTCGGTGCGGTTGTTGACCGGGGGGGCGCCCACGGACGTGCCGCCTTTGCCGTTCTCGCCGTGACATGCCACGCACATCCCGTCGAACTTGGACTTGCCGAGCGCGAGTTCCGCAGGCGTCGCCGTGACCGCCGCCGCAGCGGCTTTGGTCGAGACCGGCGCCGCAGCAACCGGGACTCCTCCTGGAGGAAGAGCCCCGTTCTCGCTCATGCCGTCCAGCGTCAGCGCCACGATCTCCGCCGGCTTGCCGCGGGCGGATACGGCGACGGCGATGTATTGCCGGCCGTTGAGCATGTAGGTCATCGGCGCCGAGCTCACGAGCGAGGGCAGGTCCGTCTCGAACACCACCTTGCCGTTGGTCTTGTCGTAGGCGCGGAAGGCCGGGCTGCCCGTGCCGCCGGCGAGGTTGCCGGAGGCGCCGAAGAAGAACAGCTCCTTGGTCAGCAGCGGGCTCGGGCGGATGTCGAAGTCGCCCATCGAATCCCAGTCGAGCGGAAGATCCTTGATCGCCGGGTTGTTGCGGATGGACGGGCCGGGCTTGCCCAGCGGGATGCGCCAGGCCTGGTCACCCGTATTCATGTTGAGCACCACCACCTCGCTGTAAGGCGGCTTGAAGAGCGGCAGACCTTTCGGCCCGTTCACCACATGGTTGCCCGACTGCGTGTACTTCATGTTGGTGCGCGATGCGTCGGTCGGCGCCAGCCCCGCCGCGTTCGGCTTGTAGCGGATGGGGATGTAGAGCAGCCCCGTATCCGGATCGAACGCCGCACCGTTCCAGTTGGGTCCGCCGCCATAGCCCGGATTGATCAGCGTGCCGCGAAGGCCTGTCGCCTTCACGTCGACCAGCGGCTCATAAAGAGTCGGGCCCTTGGCGTAGTGGGACATGATCTCGACGGCTTCCTTCCGGAGTTCCGGAGTGAAGTTGATCAGGTCGTCTTCGTGATAGCCCTGGCTCTGCAGCGGCTTCGGCCAGGTGGGGAAGGGCTGTGTCTCCGACAGCTTCTCGCCCGAGACTTTCGACGGCGGAACGGGGCGTTCCTCGATCGGCCAGATTGGATCGCCCGTCAGGCGGTTGAAGACGTAGACGTTGCTCTGCTTGGTAAGCACCGTGGCGACGGGGACGCGCTTTCCGTCCTTGATGATGTCGTGCAGGATCGGCGCGGCGGGGACGTCATAGTCCCAGGTGCCGTGGTGCGTGGTCTGGAAGTGCCACTTGCGCTTGCCGGTGAGGGTGTCGATCGCGACGACGCTCTCCGCAAAGAGGCCGTTGCCGTGACGCTCGCCGCCGTAGAAGTCGTTGGAGGGCGTATCGCCGGCGACGAAGACGAGGTGGTTCTCGACGTCGGCGCTCATCATCGTCCACGTGCCGGAATTGCCGACATAGTCAGCCGCGCCGTCTTCCCATGTCTCGTAGCCGTACTCGCCCTTGCGCGGGACCATG
>DASYKO010000446.1:0-4944 GCA_035995285.1 Hyphomonadaceae bacterium
GTTCTCGTACGCGCCATCTGCCACGCCGGACTTGGCCGCATGCACACGGGCGCCGCCAAGATCCTCGTGGGAGACGATCTCGTTGGTGACGGTTTTCACGACGTCGGGCCCGGTCACGTACATGTAGGACGTGTCCTTCACCATGAAGATGAAGTCGGTCATCGCGGGGGAGTAGACGTCCCCACCCGCGCACGGTCCCATGATGACGCTGATCTGCGGGATGACGCCCGAGGAGAGCACGTTCTCGAGAAAGATGTCGGCATAACCGCCGAGCGCGTCGACACCCTCCTGAATGCGGGCGCCGCCGGCATCGAACAGGCCGATCACCGGCGAGCCGTTGCGCATCGCCGCCTTCTGCACCTTCACGATCTTTTCGGCGTGGGCCTTGGAAAGCGAGCCGCCGAACACGGTGAAGTCCTTCGAGAAAACGTAGACGCAGCGGCCGTTGATCGTGCCCCAGCCGGTGACGACGCCGTCGCCGGGGATGCGCTGGTTCTCCATGCCGAATTCGGTCGAGCGGTGCTCGACGAACATGTCCCATTCCTCGAACGAGCCTTCATCGAGAAGGAGCGCGATACGCTCGCGCGCCGTGAGCTTGCCCTTGGCGTGCTGGCTGTCGATGCGCTTCTGGCCGCCGCCGACGCGGGCCTCCTCACGCTTTTTCTCGAGCGCTGCGACGATGTCTTTCATGGGCCGTCCCTGCGTGTGTTGCGGCTGCGAGATAAGCGAGCCGGACAGGGTTCGGCAAGCGTTGCTTGGGTTCCGGCAATAGGCAGTAGGCAATCGGCAATAGTTAATTCCCGCCACCGACGTGCCGGGCGACGCGAATCTACTGCCTACTGCCTATTGCCTATTGCCGACTGCCTGCCCGTCAGTTCCTGACGCGAATCCCCAGCGTGAGGTTGACCGGCTCGCCAGGGAAGTAGCGGTCGGCGCCGGTGGCGAAGTCGGCGCGGTCGGCGTAGCGCTCATCGGTGACGTTGCGGATGATGCCGAAGGCTTCGAACTTGTCGTTGAAGCGCCAGGCGCCGCGCAGATGGAAGATCGTGTGGCCAGGATAGCTGGCCGTGTTGGCGGCGTTGGTGAAGTATTTGCCAACATATTCGCTGGTCGCGAAGATCGAGAATGTCTCGTTCTCCCAGCCGAGGCCGGCATCCGCCAGGTATTCAGGCGCGGTGTCGATCTGGTTGCCGTCGATAATGTCTTCGCCCACGGCGGCGACGTCGCGCGTGAAGGCGTAGGTCTGGTCCGACCAGGAGGCGTTGAAGTTCCACTTGAGCTTGCCGTCGGCGATATTCGCGACGTCCCCATCAAGGGCGAATTCAAGACCCATATGGTCGGTCTTGCCGTTGGGCACGTTGAGGCCGTCCGAGTCGCGGAAGAAGAAGTTGTCTTTCTTCATGACGTAGGCGGCGATGTCATAGCGGATGGGACCGGCGTCGCCGCGCGTGCCGACCTCGAACGAGTCGAGGGTTTCCACCGGCAGGGACTCGATCGCCTGGAGGTTCTGCAGGCGGTACTGGTCCGAGGTCTGCGGGGCGCGTTCGCCGCGGGCGTAGTTGGCGTAGACGAGGTTGTTCGGGCCGAAGCCGGAATAGACGACGCCGACCTTCGGGGTCAGCAGGTCGAAACTGTCCTCGCGGCTGGGCGCGACGCGGAAGCGGCCCGTGGTGCCGGGCGCCTTGTTGGTCGTGTAGTCGTAATTGTGGTTCTCGGCGCGAATGCCCGCGAGCAGGCTCCAGTTAGTCGCGAAGTCCCAGTCGAGTTC
This sequence comes from Hyphomonadaceae bacterium, assembly GCA_035995285.1. Classification (GTDB taxonomy): domain Bacteria; phylum Pseudomonadota; class Alphaproteobacteria; order Caulobacterales; family Hyphomonadaceae; genus UBA7672. Next base: position 1,769 of record DASYKO010000446.1, read on the forward strand.
GGCATAGGCGCCGAGCATCAGCGTAGTGACGTCGTAATCGTAGTGGATGCCTTGCGGGAAAGTCGGGTTCACAGCCGGGTTCGCGCCGCCGAAGCTGGGACGGGACTGGATCTCTTTCAGATAGCCGTCGGCATACTGCACGTCGGCGCCGATCGACCAGCGCATGGACTCCGGCCCGAAGTCATAGCGTGTCATGAGGCCGTAGCTGTCATGGCCGTTCTTCTCGGTCGACTGATCCGGCAGGAAGTGCTGGATAAAGATCATCCGCTGGGTGATCGCAAAGGGCGTGATGGTGAGCAGGTCGTTGCCGAACGACTTCTCGAAGCGGACATTGGCGCGCGCAGCCCAGGCATCGCGATAGGCTTCGGGGTTCGGGTTGGTGGTGGCGGTGTCCTTGTTCTTGTAGGCATCCGGGCCCTGGATAAAGCCGGCGGTTTCCTGGTTGAGCACGACGCCGGTGAGCGAGGCGATGGCCTTCCAGTCTTCGCCCTTGAACAGCGTGCGGTGGGTGAGCTTGTACTGGTTGACGCTGGAGGCGTCGCGCCAGCCCTGGTCGTCCATGATCGAGATGGCGTCATAGTTGGCGACGCCGCCCGCGCTGTAGTTGGCGGTCGCATCGACTCGCGCGCGCTGGAGCGAGTTCATGCTGGCGGTAAGCGTCTCGCCCGTCTGCGCGCCGGGCTCGGGATCGATGACGTTGATGAGGCCGTGGACAGCGTTGGAGCCATAGCGGACCGATCCGGGACCGCGCACGACTTCGATCGCTTCAGCGGTTTCGTGGTGGAGTTCGAACAGCGCATTCACGTTGCCGAAAGCCGGCGCGCGGATCGGGATGCCGTTCTCGAGGATGAGGAAGGAGCCCTGCCCTGCGCCGGCGGGAAGCACGGGCGAGCGGATGGCGATTAGGAGTTCCTGGCCCGAGTTCATCTGCACGTTGACGCCGGGAACCGTGTTCAGGATTTCGGCGGGGTGGTTCGCAGCAACGGACTGGATGTCTTCCGTGCCGATGACGGAATAGGAGCCCGGATCCGTGCTCAGGCGGTCGCCGTACACGACGATGACGTCGCCGACGTTCGCAGGCGTTGTTGTTGCTGCAGTCTGAGCGAATGCCGGGCTGCCGAACGCAGCCGTCGCGATGACGAGCGCCAGAGCGCTCGCTGATGAGTTCAATCCCCGCACGCGTATTCCTCCCGTACTACTCACGGCCGATTCTTCTTCCCGGGCCGTTCGGGCGTAAAGGCCCCCGACTACGACGCAGAGGCAAATAACGAATATGGCAACGATCCGACAACAGCAGCAGCCAGGATCGTCGCCAGCGTACCCGCGAACAGCGTCTTCCACGCGAGGGCGAGGAAATCCGGTCGCCTTTCAGGGCACATAATCGACAGTCCGCCGATCAGGATGCCCATTGAGCCGAAGTTGGCGAAACCAGCGATGGCGTAGGTCACAAGCGTGCGTGTCCGCTCGGTCATTGCATCTGCCGGAAGCGCGCCGAGGTTGATGAACGCAACAAATTCCGTGAACACGGTCTTCTGGCCGACGAATTGACCCGCGAGCAGGGACTCGCCCCACGGCACGCCCGCCACATACATCAGCGGGGCGAACAGCCAGCCGAGGATCATGTTGAGCGAGAGGTGCGTCGAATGGTCCGGCGTCCACTCGGGCGGCACGGGGATCACGCCGAGGATGGCGTTAGTGATGTAAACCAGGGCCAGCGCCGCGATCAGCATGGTGGCTATGTTCCAGATGATGGCGATGCCGTCGGTCGCGCCCGTGGCGAACGCATCCATCGTCGAGTGGTATTTGAAGTCGGACTCGGTTGAGGCTTTCGAGATGATGCCCGTCTCCGGCACCATGATCATCGAGAGCGCGACTGCGGCAGGCGATGCCGTGATCGAGACCGTGATCAGGTGCGCGGCGATGGCCGGAAGCGTCGGCCGCAACAGCGTGACGTAGACCACGAGGACCGAGCCCGCGATGGTGGCGAAGCCAGTGGCCATGACGATCAGCAGTTCCGACCGCGTCATCGTCTTGAGGTAGGGCTTGATCAGCAGCGGCGCTTCGGTCTGCCCCATGAAGATGTTGGCGGCGACCGACAAAGAAGTCGGCCCGCCCATGCCCATGGTGCGCTGGAAGATGATAGCGAAGCCGCGGGTGATGATCTTGAGGATGCCCCAGTGCCAGAGGATCGCCGAGAGCGATCCGATGACGATGATCAGCGGCAGCAGCTGGAAGATGAAAATCGGCCCAGGGGCGCCGACCAGCTTTTCCCAGGCCCCCTGATCGCCGATCACAGGACCAAAGACAAACTTCGTGCCTTCGCGCGTCGCGTCGATGAGGACGTTGATGCCGTCGTTGACGGCGTTCAGCCCGGCCCGGATGAACGGCACGCCGAAAAGAAGCAGCGTGAAGGCGTACATCATCACGATGGCGCCCAGGGTGATGACCAGCGGGAACTTCTTCTTGTTCTCCGAGAGCAGCCAAGAAATGAAGACGATCACGAAGAGGCCCAGGATCGCTCGCGCGTTATCCCAGCCCCACGAAGGTGCTACTGTCTCGTTCATCTGCCCCGGCCTGCCCCTGCTTACTCTATGAAGATTTGCGTTCGAGTTCGTCCGCGAGTGCGGTCGCCCCGTAGATGTTGCGTAGTGCGGCAAGGATCAGCTGGCTCGACACCGCAACGCAGCGGTTGAGCAATGCATCGAAGCCGTAGCCGCCGCCGGTGGAATGGATGTTGCCGTCGAAGGCCAGGCCGATGATGCGGCCATCCCTGTTGAGCACGGGCGAGCCGGAATTGCCGCCGATGATGTCGTTGGTGGTGACGAAATCTTCCTGCGTGTTGCCCGGGATCTTGCCCTTGGCGTTGACCCACTTGGCGCCGAGGTTGAACGGGAAGGCGCCGGTCGCGCGCTCCCACAGGCCGGAGACGTAGGTGAAGGGCTTGATCTCGCCGAAGGCCGGATCGTTCCAACCTTTGACCGTGCCGTAGGACAACCGCAGCGTGGACGTGGCGTCCGGATAGATGGTCTGGCCCAGCACGTCGAAGCGGAGGTTGGCGACCCGCTCGGCGGCGAGCGAGGTGGGGCCGGTGACCGTGGTCTGGTATTTCACACGCGCCGCGCGGGCGGCGGCGTCGATCTTGCGGAAGAGCGCGATGGCAGGATCGTTGGAAGCCG
>DASYKO010000447.1:0-9962 GCA_035995285.1 Hyphomonadaceae bacterium
TATTCGACTGCGGCACTACCACCGGCTTGGCGCTGGTGAAGGAGTTCGGCATGGCGACGCCGGGGTCTTCCTGCACATGGATGGTGAGGTTGCCCTGGGCGATGGCCACCTGCGAGACGCGCACATTCTCGCCCATCACGATGACGCCGGTCACCTCGTTGATGATGATCCTGGCAGGCTGGTCGGGTTCGATCTCGATAAGCTCGATCTCGGACAACAGGCTAGCCATGTCGCGCGAGCCCGGCGGGCGGCGCAGGCGCACGGTTGCAGGATCCGTTGCAGCAGCGGCGTTGGAGCCGACGAAGGCGTTGATGGCGGTGGCGACGCGCGTCGCGGTCGTGAAGTCGGGATTGCGCAGGGAAAGCCGCAGCTCGCTCTGGCCGGCGAGGTCGTAGCGGTTCTCGCGCTCGATCGTGGCGCCGTTGGGGATGCGGCCGGTCGTCGGGATGTTGCGGGTGAGGGCGGTGCCGGAATTGCCGCCGGCGGTGAACCCGCCGATGGCGACGGAGCCCTGGCCCAGCGCATAGACCTGGCCGTTCGCCGCAGAAAGAGGCGTCGCCAGCAACACACCGCCTTCGAGGCTGTCTGAATCGCACAGCGCCGAGACGGTGACGTCAATGCGGCTGCCCGATGTTGCGAAGGGCGGAAGGTTGGCCGTCACCATCACGGCGGCGGCGTTGGCTGTGTTGAGCGTGGAGTTGCGGGTGTTGATGCCCAGCCGCTCCATCATGGATTCGAGGCTCTGCTTGGTGAAGGCGCAGTTGCGCAACGAGTCGCCCGTGCCGTTGAGACCGGTGACGACGCCATAGCCCAGCAGCTGGTTGTCGCGCACGCCTTCGACATCGAGGATGTCCTTGAGCCGCGTGCCCGCGCCGACGGGCGTCACCATCGCCATCGCCGCTGCGATCATCGCGATCGAGCGAACGAGAATACGGACAGGGTTGGTGCTGAGCACGCGCATGGGAATCCGGAACCGGAGACAGGGAATGTCCGACCGTTCTGGCCGCAGCGTTTGAACCGACCCTCGCCCCCAAACCGAAAGAAAGGCTTAAGCGGCGGGGCTATCCGTAAAGTTTCCTTAAGCCGGCATTAACCGACACGCTGAAGTCTGTAACCAAGGAGTCTCATCCAGATGAAGGTCTCATCGACCTCCAGCACAGGCTCGGCTGCCGGATCCGGCGGGGCAAAACCCGCCGCCGAAGGCTTTCGCCTGATCATGCCCGACGGCGGCATCGCCGCCCATGCGCCTGTTGCCGGGGCAGGGGCTGCATCAGGCGTGAGCGGCGTCTCGGCTCTCTTTGCGCTGCAGGGCGTCGGCGGGCCGGAGGCGCGTCAACGCGCCCTGCGCAAGGGCCGCCGCATCCTCGATGCGCTCGACCGTCTTCAGCTTGCCGTTCTCGGTGATGGTCCGACCAAGGGCCATCTCCGCCTCCTCAACAGCGCCCTCTCCGAACAGCGCGAGATGACCGGCGATCACGGGCTCGACGAGACGCTGAACTGGGCCGAAGTCCGCGCCGCAGTCGAGGCCGCCAAGCTGGAGCGGGCCGCCGAAGTCGCCTGAAGGATTTTGCCGCGCCGCGGCATGCTCGCCTGGGAATATTCTTTCCGCACTGTCATTGGGGAAATTTGCGAGCAGATGCTCACACCTTCGCTGCGTTGTCATGCAGCAGGCTTAAAATGTGCATTGAAAACAAAGGCCGAGTCCTGATCTGGCACGTGGACGCCAGCCATTGCCTCGGCTATAGACGCGCCCCATCTGAGGCGCGCCGACGGGGACGCGGGCCAGGGAGCGAACACCTATGAGTTCCAAAACGGCAACCTACAAGCCGACCGAGAACGAGCCCTACATGGGCAAGAAGCAGCTCAAGTACTTCAAGGAAAAGCTGCAGGCCTGGAAGGACGAGATCCTCCAGGGCAACCGCGACACGATTTCAGGCATGCAGGAAAACGTGGCCCCGATTCCGGACCTCGTCGACCGCGCCTCGTCCGAGGCCGACCGCGCGCTCGAGCTGCGCACCCGCGACCGCGAGCGCAAGCTTGTCTCCAAGATCGACGCGGCCCTGCGCCGGATCGAGCTTGGCGAATACGGCTATTGCGAAGAGACCGGCGAGCCGATCGGCGTCAAGCGCCTCGAAGCCCGCCCGATCGCCACCCTCTGCCTCGAGGCGCAGGAACGCCACGAGCGCAAGGAACGCACGATCCGCGACGATTGAGTCTGCCGGGACGCACAGCGTTGCCGCTCCTCTGGACGAAGCTTAGGCTGCGCCCCTGAGCATTCGGGGGAAACATGCGTGTGAGATCTGTCTCCGGGTGGATGATGATTGGCGTGCTGGGGCTGGGCTGCGCCGGGGCGCATGCCCAGAAGCCGCCTCCGCCTCAGATCGTGTCTCCTGGCGATGCACGCCCGAGCATCCTTCGCAACCAGCTCGACATGTCGCTGTGCGAATACCCGCCCAAAGCACAGCGGGAGCAGCTCGAGGGCTGCTGCCGGATGAAGGTCGTCATCGGCACGGACGGCAAGGCCGGACGGATGAGCGGGGAGTGCACGGACGACATCTTCTACGGCCCCAGCCAATCCTGCCTGGCGCCACAGACCTATGTTCCAGCCAGGAAAAAGGGAAAGCCGGTCAAGGCCACCGGCGAAATCGTCGTTGAATACCGCCTCTACGCGCCCGCCACGCCTCCCCTGAGCGCCTTTCTGCGGGGTCTCTTCCCAACTCTGAAAAAAAGCCTCCGCCGCCTCCGCCGGAGGATGACATCTGCAAGAAGCGGCCGGATGATCTCGTCGCCGCGCTTGATCGCCTGCGCGGCGGCTAGCTCTTCTCACCCGGCGGCTTGAACGCCGGCAGATGCCATTTCCACGCAATTGCGCCGGCGCGCACCGCGAAGCCGAGCGCAACAGCAATGCCGCTCGCCCACGTCCAGTCGGCACCCAGCGTCCGCAGCACGATGAACACCGCTGCGCTCACGATCGAGGGCGTCACATAAAGCTCGCGCCGCAACAGGATCGATGGCTCGCCCGCCAGGACATCGCGGATGACGCCGCCGAATGTCGCCGTCAGCGCGCCCATTACCACGCAGATCACCGGATGGACGCCGAGCTCCAGTGATTTCGCCGCGCCCACCACCGCATAGACGCACAGACCCACCGCATCGAGCCACAGCAGTGTCTGCTCATGCACCCCGCGCCCGCGCGTCACAAAGACCAGCACGGCGATGATCGAGCAGACGATCACATACCCCGGATCCATCACCCAGAAGACCGGCGCGCCGATCAGGACGTCGCGCAGCGTGCCGCCGCCCACGCCCGTGATCGCGGCAAAGAACAGGAACGTCACCACGTCCTGCCGCTTCTGCGCGGCCATGAGTGCGCCCGAGGCCGCGAACGTCGCCACGCCCGCATAGTCCAGGAGCGAGAGGAGGGAGACCTGCATGACCGGTAATTCAGCTGGAATCAGCGCCGCAGCAAGCCGTTGCGCCCGGCGCTCACCGCGCTAGCCTGCCGGACAGGGAAAGGCCCCACATGCCGCTTCCATCAGGACTGAGCCAGAAGATACTCGGCGCCGCCGTCGTCCTGCTCGCCGGGCTGGCCGTGCATGCCTCCGCCCAAAGCACCGGACAGGCTGCCGGCAAGCAAAAGGCGCAATATGTCGGCGGCTTCCATCCGGACGCCTGCCGCTATCCTTCCCCGGAGCGCCGCCAGCGCATCTCCGCCTGCTGCATCATGGACCTCGATATCAGCGCCGACGGCCGCGTACTCGCCTCCGACGGGACCTGCACCCACCCGGCCTTCCTTGAGCCGACGCGGCTCTGCATGACTGCCCAGCGCTTCGTACCGGCCACGCTGAACGGCCAGCCCGTCCGCGCACAGCAAAGCATGGAATACGAGTGGCGCGCCGAAGGCCCGGCGCCTAGAAGCCTGTGCGCGCCGCTTCGTACGAGTTAGATGCGCACAAGCTGGATGCAGGCGAGCTGAGCGCGGAGAGCAAAGATGGAGTTCGTTCCGCAGGACGGGTCGGCGCTTTACTGGTCGCAGCTCGCGCGCGACTGGGCCTCCGCTTTCACCTTCCTGGTCGCCCTGGCTGCAGGCCTCTTCGGCCTCTTCCGCTACCTCCGCTCCGAGCGCATGCGCCAGACCGAGCAGGTGCGTGAACTCTACCGCATGTTCTTCGAGTCCGACCGCTACCGCCGCATCCGCTTCGTCCTCGCCAATCCCGAAGCGCCCGAATACGAGAAGCTGCGCGCCGAACTCGCCCAGAAGGGGATGCCGCAGGCTCTGGAGGGCGAGCTGATCGACATGCTCAACTTCCTTGAATTCGTGACAGGTCTCACGCGCCGCGGGCTGGTCTCGCGCGCGGATGTCGACTGGATGTTCTCGAATTTCATCGACCGCGTCGTTGCCGTCGATTTCGTCCGCGACTACGTGCTGCGCAGCGAGTTCGATGAACTTGCGCAAATCTGCCGGAAGGCGCTTAAGACCAGACAGCAAAAACCAGCCGCCGCCTGAAACAGCCGCATGAACCGCTCCATCCGCCTCTTTGTCTACGGAACCCTGCGCTCGGACGCCCAGCACGAGACGTCCGCGTCCATGTTCGCCTTCAATATCCTCAAGAGCGGCGCGGTCAGCGAGGGCCCCGCCTGGGTCGAAGGCGGCCTCTTCGCGCTCGACTGGTACCCGGCCTATGTCGACACCGTCCCGGGCAAGGTCAGGGGCGAGGTCTGGCGCATCAACCAGCCGAACGTCGTCAATCACCTCAATGGCTATGAGGGCGGGGATTACCTGCGCGAACTGGTGCGCTGCGTCCTGGAAAATGGCCGCAAGGTCACAGCCTGGACCTATAAGTACCGCCTGCCATTGCGGGGTGTTCCTAGGATCGCATCGGGCGACTATCTGGAGTGGGTGAAAAGCGCCCCTAAAACGGTTCAGAAGTGAGCAGCAGGACAGCCGGCCCGGAAATCCTCCGCCTGATCGACCTCCTGGCCAAATTGCCGGGTCTCGGCCCCCGTTCGGCCCGGCGTGCGGCGCTGCACCTCCTCAAAAAGCCCGACCAGCTGCTGAACCCCTTGGCCGCCGCCCTGGCGGACGCCGCCGAGAAAGTCGTCGCCTGCTCGATCTGTGCGAATTTCGACACCGTGAACCCGTGCTCGGTCTGCTCTGGCCCGGGGCGCGACGTCTCGATCATCTGCGCGGTGGAAGAGGTCGGCGATCTCTGGGCGATGGAGCGCTCGGGCGTCTTCCGCGGCCGCTATCACGTGGTCGGCGGCACCCTGTCGGCGCTCGACGGCGTAGGTCCCGACCAGCTCAACATCACGAAACTGGTGGAGCGCGCAGGCTCGGGCGAGGTGCGCGAAGTCATCCTTGCGCTGAATGCTACGGTGGACGGGCAGACGACCGCTCACTACATCACAGACAGGCTGTCGCATCTGCCTGTGAAGGTCACGCGGTTGGCCCACGGCGTGCCTGTAGGAGGGGAACTGGACCATCTGGATGATGGCACGATCGCGGCAGCTATGGCGTCGCGACGGTAAGGGTAGGGTGGTGCGTATCATGGTGAAACGGAATGATGTCCCGGTCCTGCTGACCATCGCGGCGGTCGGCGTCGGCATCGGGATCGGCGCGTATCTCTTCCGCAAGGAGATCAAGGCCGCGGCCAAGCAGGTGGCAGGCCCCGCCGCGCGCCGCCTGCGCTCCAACCCGCTCGACGTGTTCACGACCGACTTCCCGGATGACGCCTTCGAGGGCGTCGCCAACTATCCCCACATGCCCGAAGGCTGGCGCCCCAAGCGCGGGATGCGGGACTAGAGCAGCGCCGGCCGTAAGGCCCTGCGCGCCATTAAGCCTTTTCACGTTTGCGCAGAATCGGACGAGTTTCCGGAGGCCTCGGGTTGCCGGGAACAAACCATGAACATATGATCCGCGCATGACACTCGATCCGCTTCACATCGTGCTTCTGGTGCTGGCCCTTGCAGGCGGCGCCGCAGCTTTCTGGTTCGCCACCAAGAGCAAGCCGGATACGGCGGGCCTCACCGCCGAACTCCAGCGCGAGCGGGAAGAGCGGTCGGCGCTCAAGTCCGAGCGCGACGAACAGCGCGCCCGCGCCGAGGCGGCGGAGAAGAAGCTGGAAGGCCAGTCCGCGCAGATGAAAGAGCGCGAGGCCGGCATCGCGCGAGAGCGCGAACAGCTCCAGAAGCTCCAGGCCGAGGGCGAAACACGCTTCAAGTCGCTGGCGGATGCCGCTCTTCTCAAGTCGCAGCAGCAATTCGTGGCGATGGCGGACGAGACGATGAAGAAGCACCAGGCCGGCGCGTCGGGTGAACTCGGCAAGATGCTGAAGCCGATCCAGGAATCCTTCGGCGAGTTCAAGACCAAGGTCGACGCAATTCAGAAAGAGCGCGCGGAAGACCGCGCCAAGCTCTCTGAACAGATCACGCAGGTTGGCAACAGCGTGCGCCAGACCGAGATGGTGGCCGGCAAGCTGGCGACAGCCCTCTCCTCCGCCAAGGGTGGCGGCCGCTGGGGCGAGGAAACCCTGCGCAACGTGCTGGAGATGGCCGGGCTGTCGCCTTACGCCGACTTCACCGAGCAGACCTCGAACCAGACGGAAAAAGGCCGCCAGCGGCCGGACGTCATCATCCGCATGCCCGGCGGGCGCGAACTGGTGATCGACGCCAAGGTCTCGCTCGATGATTACCTTGCTGCCTCTGAGGAGAACGATCCCACGCTCCGCAAGCAGAAATTCGCCGCCCACGCCGCGCGGGTGCGCAACCACGTCTCGGGGCTGGCCAAGAAGGAATACACCAAGGAATTCTCCGAACGGGTCGATTTCGTCGCCATGTTCATCCCGGGCGAGAATTTCTACGCCGCGGTGCTGGAGCATGACCGGGAGATCTTCGACTATGCCGCCCGCAACAACGTCATCATCGTCACGCCCTCGACGCTGATCGCGCTCGCCAAGTCGGTCGCCTATGGCTGGCGGCAGGAGCAGATGGCCAAGAACGCCGAACAGGCCAAGAAGCTGGGCCAGGAACTCTATGAGCGCGTCGCCAAGTTCACCGAACACATGGACCGGGTGGGAGGCGGCCTCGGCAACGCCGTGAAGGCCTATAACGACATGGTCGGCACGCTGGAGGCCCGCATCCTCCCCTCCGCCCGCAAGCTGGAGGAACTGCAGTTCGCCGACCCCTCCAAGCCGGTCCAGGAGCCCCAGGCCGTGGACCTCGCCCCGCGCCAGCTGACCTTGCTCAGCCCTTCGGATGGCGGGGAGGCGCTGGCGCCGGCCCGTGGCAAGGCCAAGGGCGGGTAGCGCGCCCTCACTCGTATCGGAACGACACCGCCCACCCCCCACCTGTCCGCCCCCCTTCGGGCGGGCGGGACCCTGTTGCTACACCTTACCCTGATTGTTCGTTGTCCAATTCGCGCCACGCGATCCCGCCCGCCCGAAGGGGGGCGGGCAGGTGGGGGGTGGATGGTGTCGTTCCATTGAGTGACGTCGCCTCCAGAGACTCGTCACGCGCAGCGGAACCAGCCTCGCCCGCTGAAAACCTCAGCGAATCCCCCGCGAATCTCACCCCTTCAGCACGCCTTATCGGGTCATTTACTTGACGTCTGGCGGCTCTCTTCATAGCTAGCCGTTATGGCTATCCGTCCCATCCTCACCGTACCGGACCCGGTCCTGAAGCAAGTCTCAAAGCGCGTCGACGCCGTCACCGACGAAACGCGCGCGCTGATGGATGACATGCTGGAGACGATGTATGCGGCCCCCGGCATCGGCCTCGCCGCCGTCCAGGTGGGCGTGCCCCAGCGCGTCATCGTCATGGACCTGTCCAAGGACGAGGAGCCCAAGGCCCCACGCTATTTCGTGAACCCCGAAATCCTCGAGACGGTCGAAGAAACCCAGACCTACGAGGAAGGCTGCCTATCCGTGCCGGACTTCTTCGACGAGGTGGAACGGCCCCTGAAGGTCAAGCTCCGCTACCTCAACTATGAGGGCAAACAGGTCGAGGAATGGGCGGAGGGCATGTACGCCGTCTGCATCCAGCACGAGATGGACCACCTGCAAGGCACGCTCTTCATCGACCACCTGTCGCGCCTGAAGCGCACCTTCGCGATCAACAAGGTGAAGAAGGCGAAGAAGAAGGACGCGGCCTAGAGTTTGTTGCGTTCGTCCGCGAGTCTCGTCTGGTATACGATATTCATCAGGCGACCGACTTTATCGATATAGATCACCGATACGTTCACGGCGTCCGAGACCTTCCACTCAGCGCGATAGCCCAGTGAATCTGGCCCCTGCGAAAGCTCCGGCCCGTACTTGGCTCGCAGCAGCGTGACGATCCCGTCGAACTGGCCCTTGCTCGGCGTACCGAGCGCGCCAAGCGTGACCTGGGTAAGCTTTTCGTTCTTGAAGAAGAAGCAAACCCTGTAGTCGGCGGCGTCGATGGGAGTGCTCGCGATCTGAAGGTCGCAGGTTGCTCCGCTCGCCAGACTGTCAGGCTTTGTCGCAGGTTTAGCCGAGGGTTGCGCAGCGCTTACTTCCGCGGAAGTCATCCCCACGCTTACGTTTTGCCAAAGCGCCTGAGCGCTCGCCTCAGCACAAAGCAGCGTTGCAAATAGCAGGATCGACAAGATTTTCATGGCATCCCCCAGCTCGCCAATCCGAGCACATCCACAGCAGCAAACCGAGACAGGTATCGGCTAGTTCGCGCTGAAATCCAATCGCAGTATCAGCCTGTTACAGGCGTCAGCTTAGAACGGCGCGACCTGTTCATACACGCGCTGGCCGTAGCGGGGGCGCTGCAGGTTGGTGATGTCGCCCTTGCCGCCATACGAGATGCGCGCCTCGGCGATCTTGGAATGATCGATCGTGTTGTCCGCCGCAATGTCCTCCGGCCGGATCACGCCCGAGACCAGCAGCTGCCGCAGTTCATTGTTGATGCGCACTTCCTGGCTGCCGCCGATGACCAGGTTGCCATTGGGCAGCCTGTCGGTGATCACCGCCGCCACGGTGAGGCTCACCGTCTCCGCCCGGTTCACCGAGCCCGTGCCGGCCGAGGCCGAGGATGAATCGAAGCTCACCGCCGGATCGAGCGAAGGCGTGCCCGGCAGCACTTTCTGGATGTTGGCTTCAAGGCCCAGCAGGGCCTGGATGCCCGCCGATTCATTGCCGGTGCGGCTGCGCTGGGTCGAATTGTTCACCTGCGCCGAATCCGCGATCTCGATGTTCACGGTGAGGATGTCGCCGATCTGCGAGGCGCGCTGGTCGCCGAAGAAGGATTTCGCGCCCGTCCGCCACAGCGAGTTGGCGCCGGTCTGTTCAGCCTGTGGCGCAGGAAGCGGCATCGAGACGCGCTGCGAGCCGGCGACGGTTGCCGGGTTGGAGATCGGCGACAGCTGCGGCCCGTTGATCGCCTCGTTCATCGAGGAGCATCCCCCAAGCAGATTCGGGGCGAGCAGGGCGGCGCCGGCCACCGCAGTAAGAATGAGACGGGACATGAAAGCCTCCTACCTTGAGCGCGAAACGCGCGCTTCGCCGGGCGCTGCCGCCACGGCCTCGATGGTGCGTTTGGAATAGCTGTTGAGCACGCGGACGCTCTCGCCCTTGCCGGCGTCATTCTGCGCCATGCCCTCGACAACGAGCCTCAGCCCCGGCGAGGCATAGACCAGCTTCACCGGCTCGCCCTTCTTGATCAGCGCCGGCTGTTTCACGTCTGAGACCTGCAAAGGCTGGCCGGCCTTGAGCCCGCGCTTGGCCTCCATGCCGACGGCCAGAGCCATGTCGGAAATCACGAACCGGCCAGGCATGTCCTTGTCGCTATAGTCCACGTCGTCATCGGAAATGCGCTGCCCGCGCGCGACATCGCGGATCAGCACGATGGCCTCGCCGGAATCGGCCTTGCCGCCTGCGAGCGGCGCGCCGATCTGCGGCGCAGGATTTGCGGCCCGGGCAACATTGGCAGCCTTCGCC
>DASYKO010000448.1:0-5084 GCA_035995285.1 Hyphomonadaceae bacterium
CAAACCGGAATAATTCATGCGGGTCATAGTTATCGAGGATGACGCGGACGCTGCGGCGTTCGTGAAGCGCGTACTCAGCGAGGCGGGTCATTCCGTTGACGTCTGCGGCGATGGCGAATCCGGCCTCAACAAGGCGCGGACAGGCGAATACGACGCCATGGTCGTGGACCGCATGTTGCCGGGCATCGACGGTCTCAAGCTCATGAAAGCCTACCGCGATGCTGGCGGACGCGCTCCGGCGCTGTTCCTGTCGGCGCTGGGAGAGGTCGAGCATCGGGTCGAGGGATTGCAGGCGGGCGGCGACGATTATCTCGCCAAGCCCTATGCGCCGAGCGAACTGGTCGCCCGCGTTGAAGCTCTTGGCCGCCGCGCCACTGGCGACATTCCTACGACGCGTCTCGTGGTAGGCGGGCTGGAGATGGACCTTCTGGCGCGCACCGTCACGCGCGACGGGCAGAAGATCGACCTGCAGCCGCGGGAGTTCCGCTTGCTGGAGTTCCTGATGCGCCATGCCGGCCAGGTGGTCACGCGCACCATGCTGCTGGAAAAGGTGTGGGACTACCACTTCGATCCCCAGACCAACGTGATCGACGTCCACGTTTCCCGCCTTCGCGGCAAAATCGACAAGGACTTCGAACGCCCCCTCTTGCATACGGTCCGCGGGGCAGGGTACCGGCTCGAAGCGTGAGCCGTAGCCAAGAAGCCGTGACGCCATGAAAATTGGGCGCCTGCCCGCACTTGTCCGAACGACCACGTTCCGGCTTGCGCTGCTGCACGCCTCGATCTTCGTGCTCTTTTCCGCAGCGCTGCTGGCCTATCTCTACTCCGAGACGGCGGTTCACCTGAACCGCCAGGCCAATGCGGAGCTCACAGCGGAATTCCGGCAACTCAACGAAGCCTATCGCGGCGGTCTCGACCGGCTGGCTCAGTCGGTGCGGGAACGATCAGAGGCGCGCGGCAAGTTCTTCTACCTGCTGCTAGATCCCGATAAACGCCGCATCGAGGGCGGCCTCGACATGCTGCCCGCGGCGCCCCCGCCGCTCGGTCAGGTGTTCGATGTCCGCTTCAACTATAATGCGCGCTCGATCGGCGGGGAGCTGACCCGCCGGTCCGCGGAGGGCCGCATCTCGCGCCTGCCGGACTGCGTGCTGATGGTCGCCTACGACCGCGGCGACATCGGCGAGATGAACCGGCGCATCACCGACGTGGTCTGGCGCTCGGCTGCGGTCGGCTTCGTGCTGTCGCTGATCGGCGGCGTGGTGATTTCGCGCTCCGCTGCCCGCCGCGCCGAGCAGCTGGCCAAGACCACCGAAGACGTCATGGGCGGAGACCTCTCCCGGCGCGCGCCGGTGTTCGGCTCGGGCGATGAATTCGACCGCCTCTCCGAACAGCTCAACGCCATGCTTGCGAAGCTCGAGAGACTGATCATCTCGTCCCGCTCTGCAGGCGATTCCATCGCGCACGACCTGCGCTCGCCGCTGACCCGCTTGCGCAACCGCCTTGAAGCCGGCCTTCAGGACACCAACGCCGAGGGACCGCGCACCGCGCTTGCGCGCTCGATCGACGACGTCGATGGCGTGCTCGGCACATTCAACGCCATCCTGCGGCTCTCGCGCGTCCAGGCCGGCGCGTCGGGCTCGTTCAAGCGCACCAATGTTTCTGACATCACCGACGAGCTGGCCGAGCTTTACCAGCCTGTGTGCGAGGAAAGGCATCTCAAGTTCAACTACATCCATCAGGACGATCTCTTCGTTCTGGCCGACAAGGACCTGATCGCGCAGGCGATGGCCAACCTTGTCGACAACGCCGTGAAGTACACGCCCGAGGGCGGCAGCGTGCAGATCGAAGCAAAGCGTGGCGCAAACGGCGACATTGACCTCGTGGTCACTGATGATGGTCCCGGCATCCCGGCTGAAGACCGCGAGCGCGTGATCGAGCGGTTCGTGCGCCTGGAAGAGTCACGCAGTGCGCCGGGCAGCGGTCTGGGCCTTGCGCTCGTCGCCGCCGTGGCCGAGGCGCATTCCGGAAAGCTTGTCCTGTCCGACGCCGGCGGCCCGCCGGAGCGGCCTGGCCTTGCGGCCACGCTGGCGCTGCACGCGGCATGAGCGGGGGCCTTTCTTCTCTCGGCCTGCGCGCGATCAAGGGCGGCGGGGGCAACCCTGTTCGCGCCATCGCGATGGCCGAGCCCTTCTCTCCCTATCTCACCCGCGTCGCGCGCCGCATGCCCGAAGCCCTGGAGCGACTGGCGCAGGGCCCGGACGTCGCGCTGGAAGCAAGTCTTGCCGAAATCCGCCGCGCCGGAACGCTGGCCGGCCCATTCGCCGAGCCGATGCGCGTCATGCGGCGCGCCAAGGAAGCCGCGCACCTTGCCATCGCGGGGGCGGACCTCGCCGGCGTCTGGTCGCTCGATCGAGTCGTGGAGGCGCTTACGCAGCTTGCCGACGCCAGCGTCCAGTCAGCCCTGCGCCTGTCGATCCGCAACGCCTGGACCTCTGGTTCGCTCGGCGAAAAAAAGGAGGCGGAACAACTGCCCGGTCTCTTCACCCTCGCCATGGGCAAGATGGGCGCGCGGGAGCTCAACTATTCCAGCGACATCGACCTCATCGTCCTCTTCGATCTCGATATCCTCCCCGTTGAAGGCTCGCGCACCAAGGAAGCAATGATCCGCCTGACGCGCGATCTTGTCCGCATCCTCGAGGAACGCACGGAGGACGGCTATGTCTTCCGCACCGACCTGCGCCTGCGCCCTGATCCGGCTTCCACTGCTCCGGCCATCTCCACCCAGTACGCTACCGGCTACTACGAAAGCATCGGCCAGAACTGGGAGCGCATGGCGCATATCAAGGCGCGCGTCTGTGCGGGAGACGAGACCACGGGCAGGGCGTATCTGCGCGAACTTGAGCCCTATGTCTGGCGCCGCCACCTGGATTATTGGGCCATTGCCGACATCCATTCGATCAAGCGGCAGATCCATTCGCATGAGGGCCACGCCGACCTTGCAAATCTTGATTTCGACGTGAAGCTCGGTCGCGGCGGCATCCGCGAAATCGAGTTCTTCACCCAGGTGCAGCAGCTCATCCTCGGCGGCCGTGTGCCCGACCTGCGCGCGGCAAAGACCAAGGACGCCCTCGCCGCGATGGCCGAGGCCAATGTGGTCTCGGCGGAGACGAAGGACGATCTCGCGCTTACCTACGATTTCCTCCGCTCGCTCGAACATCGCATCCAGATGGTCAATGACGAGCAGACCCATCACCTGCCGGATCGTGCAGAGCGCCGGGCCGAGATCTCCGCCCTGTGCGGCTATCCCCAGACCGCTCCCTTCGAGGCTGACATCGCCCGCACGCGCGCCCGCGTTCACGGCATCTATTCCGATCTGTTTGCCACGGAAGAGCGCCTCTCCGGCGAGGCCGGCAACCTCGTCTTTACAGGCGTGGATGATGACCCCGGCACGCTCGCCACGCTGAAGAAGATGGGCTTTAGCGATCCATCCCACATCATCCACGTCTTCCAGCAATGGCATCGCGGTGCGGTTCCGGCCACGCGATCCGCCCGCTCGCAGCAGCTGCTCACCTCGCTGGGCCCGCGGCTGCTGACGGTCATGTCGGAAGTCGGCGCCCCGGATGCAGCCTTTGCGCGGTTCGAGAAGTTCTTCTCGAAACTGACCTCCGGCGTACAGGTGATGTCGCTCATGCTGGCCGAGCCGGCCCTCACGCGAGACCTGATCGAAACAATGGCGTTTGCGCCAAAACTCGCCGCCGATCTTGCGCGCCGCCCGGCACTGATGGATTCCATGCTGGAGCCCTCATTCCGCGCCCCGGTGAACAAGGACACGCCCGGCGCCCGCGAGAAGAAGCTCGCCACCCTGCTCAAGCGTGCCCCCGACTTCGAAGCCCAGCTCAACGCCGCCCGGCGCTTCCACCGCGAGGAGGCCTTCCGCATCGGCTACCAGCTCCTGCGCGGCTCCATCGGCGCATCCGAAGCCGGGACCGCCTACGCCGACCTGGCCGATGCCTGCGTCATCGTCCTGGCCGAGGCGTGCGAAAAGGATGTCCTCTCCCGCTTCTCCGGCTCGATCGGCAAATGGTCCGTCTGCGCCCTCGGCAAGTTCGGCGGGCGAGAGCTGACCGCCTCGTCCGATCTCGACCTCATGCTGATCTACGAGCCGGACGATCCCAACGGCGCATCCCTAGCCCCCCGCTTCGTCCAGCGCCTCATCTCCGCGCTTTCGGTCCCGACAGAGGAGGGCGCTCTCTACGAGGTGGACATGGCGCTGCGTCCCTCCGGACGGGCCGGGCCTGTCGCCGTCAAGTTTTCCTCGTTCCAGGGCTACTACGAGCCGGGCGGCGGCGCCTGGACCTGGGAGTTCATGGCGCTGACCCGTCTCCGCCCCGTCGCCGGCGATCCCGATCTCTCCCGCCGGATCACGGATGCCGCTCGCCAGGCTTTGAAACTGAAGAGTATCGATCCAAAAATCACGGAAGAGGTCGGCGACATGCGCCGCCGGATGGCCCGGGAGCGGAAGCCGAAGTCCCGTTGGGACGTAAAGCTAGCCCCTGGCGGGCTGGTCGATATCGAGTTCGTGATCCAGCACGAGATCCTGAAGGCGGCGGGCGATTCTCCCGGCGTCGTCCGCCCGGCCTCGATGGACGCCCTCAAAGCCCTCGCTGCTGCTGAAAAGTTGAGCCCCGGTGAGGCGGCGGCGTTAACTGAGGCGCTGACCTTCCAGCTCAACCTCCAGCAGGCGCTCCGAATCGCCGCAGGCGACGCCTTCGAGCCATCCCAGGCTTCTGATGGCCTCAAGACGTGGCTCGCCAATCATCTGGGACTCAAGGATTTTTCGGCCCTGGATGCCGCCCTGGCCCGCATTCACGGGCAGGTAGAAGCCATCCGCACCCGTAAACTGGGCGCTCTCTCGACGGAACCCCGCTCTCCCGGCGTTTGACCTAACGAACACAGGAGTAGTCCACGGCGCGCTGAAGCTGGCTCCCAGAAGAGCAAGTAACGCTCGGCAAACGCCGCGGCAGGATGCATAAAGTGGACCTCATTACGGCAATCATGAACCGGCCCATCGGCCGGGCGCGCCG
>DASYKO010000449.1:0-2244 GCA_035995285.1 Hyphomonadaceae bacterium
TCGGCAATGAGGACGTGTGGCCACCGCTGTTCATCCGCTGGGAACTGGGCCTTCTCGCCATGCTCGGCTTCGGCCTCGACCTCTCCAGCTGCGCCGTCTCCGGCGCCAATGACGGTCTCACGCATGTGAGCCCCCGGTCCGGCCGGGCCGTGCGCGGGTCGGACGCGGGCGACTATCTCTCGCGCCTAATGCCGCTCCCCCAGTTCCTCGTCGATCCGACCGCCCCTGTCACGCCGCAGGACATCCACAACGGCTTCCGCCTCACCGGCCATTTCCTCGCCGAGCGGCTGTTTGCCGACCTCAACAAGCCCATCCCCGAAGCCCGCTTCCTGATGATCGAGCGGCTGGAGCGGGCGGGGCGGTCAGCGATGGATCAGTTGGTCCAGCCCATAGATCCGGAATAGATCTCTGCTGCTTCAAGGTAGCCCCAGCCCTTGCTGGCTGCGTACATCGCCGGCTCGAGGGTCTTGAGATAGTCAGTGGTTCCGCTTTCCATCTGCCAGAAGTTGGTCTCGTCAGTCACCCACGCCCGCATCAGCTTGTCCCTGTTCTTCTCGAGAAGTTCGATGAGGACGGGAACCTTCTGGGGCGGCACGTATCCGCCGAGCGAGAAGTTGTCGTAGATCGTGTCCTTGAAAAACCACGGGCCGGTTGGCGCCGTTTTCACCATCTCCTCGAACACGCTCACCGGTGTTTCGAAGATGTGGCTCGCATCCACCCCGATTTCCCGGAACGCCGAGCTGGCGAAGGCCGAACCCCCGCCCATCCAGCCCGGCTCCAGTTCAGCGGCAAACCCGGCGAGGCGAAGCGGCAGCCCGGCCATCAGTTCGCGGCCAGACGGAAGCGGCGGGCGCTGCGAAGGATCGCTGACGTCTTTCCAGCCGGTGTCTTGTTCCGCGGGGAGGCCGGCCTTCACCCGCGCAGCTCGTGTGAGGGCTTCCTCATCGATGCTCTTCGCGGCGCGCTGGTCCCAGATCGTGCGGATCATTGTCCACTCGACGGAATACTCTTTGTGCCGTTCGCTCATGTCGGGCGGCGTGGTGTCGACCTTGACGAGGCTGGTATAGGGCGGGACCGTGGCGATCGCGTTCCTGACGGCTGCGGACGTATCCGCCGGTACACGTGAGCGGCGCGTATCGAGGTCGGCGAGCATCTTCCTGCAGATCGCATCGGCCTGCGACGGCGGCTTGCCGACCACAGCCATGAATTGCTGATGCCCAGCCACGCCCGCCGCGGCGCCATCTGCTGTGTTGAAGAACGGCCGGCCCCAGATCGACAGGTCAGCATCAAAGCCCGGCATGCCTGGCACGGGCGCGGGATATTTGGCGTCCTCCAAGATCATCTGAGGCGGCTTGCCGGCCGCCTTGTCCGCCGCGCTCTGAGGCGCTGGCTTCTCGGCCTTGTACTTGATCAGGGGGCCGACCTTTTTCTCCTTCTCCTCCATCGCCTGGGACAGGTCGATCGTCCACTGGCGCCACTCCGCGGCGCGCCTGCGCACCACCGCCACTTGAACCGCCCGTTCGATCAGGTCGGAAATGTCGCCTCGGCCCATGGCGTAGGGAACAAGCCGCTCCCGGAACAGGGCAGGGTCCACAGGATGAGAACTGTAATCGAGCCCCAAAGAATCCCCCGAAATTCGCAGACGCCGACGACGGTTTGAGCCTTATACTGCAGCGCGTTTGCGAATACTAACAAGCCGCAGGCCGCATGTCCCGTCTGGTGATTGACCCCACGGTGCGGGCATGGCGACCTCGCGTGCCTGATTCGAGCGTCTTCTAAGGTTTCGTATGGCCAAGAACACCACCATGGATCCGCCGGACAATGGCGGGAACATCATCGAAGAGCCGATGGCGGAGGCCATGTCGCGGCGCTATCTGGCGTACGCGCTCTCGACCATTACCTCTCGTGCCCTGCCGGATGTGCGCGACGGGCTGAAGCCTGTGCACCGCCGCGTGCTCTACTCGATGGCGCAGCTTGGGCTTGTGCCGAACGGCGGCCACCGCAAGTCCGCCACCGTGGTCGGCGAAGTCATCGGTAAGTACCACCCGCACGGCGACCAATCGATCTACGACGCCATGGTGCGCCTGGCGCAGGACTTTGCGACGCGTGCGATGCTGGTCGATGGACAGGGCAACTTCGGCAACATCGACGGCGATGCCCCGGCCGCCTTCCGTTATACCGAGGCGAAGCTCACGCCGGCCGCGATGCTGCTGCTGGAAGGGCTGGACGATGACGCGGTCGATT
>DASYKO010000450.1:0-7280 GCA_035995285.1 Hyphomonadaceae bacterium
GGTCGTACGGCGCCATCGAGGAGGTGAGCTCGGCTGCGTGCAGGCGGCACAGGGCTTCGCCCGTGGGCCATTCGACGGTGACGCCGAGCGACTGCAGCAGGCGCGCCATGAAGCGCGTGTCGGCGAGGTTCGGCATGTTAGTGAGGACGAGCGGCTGCTCACACAGGAGGGCTGCCGCCATCAGCTTGAGGGCCGAGTTCTTTGCGCCGGAGATCGGGATCGTGCCGTTGAGGCCGCCATTCCCGAGAATCGAAAGCTTGTCCATCAGCGACGTTATGGCCCTGAATCAGGCCCGGGCAAGGCTGGGCCAAGACTAGTCCTTGGCAGGATCGGGCTTTCCGGAGGGTTTAGCGCCCGAAGGATTAGCGGCGGCTTTCCTGCGCTTAAGATTTGCCCGCAGCGCCTCGGCCCGGCGCTTGTCGCGCTGGCTGGCGGCGGAGGTCGGCTTTTGGGGCTTTTGTGGCGGTTTCTGCGATATTCCGGCTCCCTCCCTTACTCCCCTTCCCATCCCCTAGGGTTTCCGTTATGCGGAGCCCCTTCGCAACTACGCGAAATGCTGCCGTAGCTCAGTGGTAGAGCGCATCCTTGGTAAGGCTGAGGTCGGGAGTTCAATCCTCCCCGGCAGCACCAGCCTTCGCCGCGAAGCGGTGAAGGCTGCCACGTCGGAGCGCAAAGCGCGCAGACGGGCTGTTTTCGCGGCTACGGCTCGGCAAGCCAGCGTCCCGACTAATCCCTTTCCTTCGGTCTGTGGTTTTGGCTTGCCGGCTTCGATTGCACGGCTTGAACAATCCACATCGTGATCGCGTAGAGCAGCAATAGCGTTGCCCAGGAGGCGGCCGCGCCGAACAGCGCGCCGAAAACGGTGGCTTCGCCGGCGGCGAAGGACATGAATTGCTGCAAGAGGAAGATCGTGGCGAAGAAGGCGAAGACGCCCTTGACGATCGCGCGGGCGAGGCCCGGCTGGGGCTTGCTGGGCTTCGATCCTACCGGGGCATTCATCGCGGCGCCGGCAGCGTTTGCAGCCAGTCGATGATCAGACCCTCCAGTGTGATGCGCCGATCAGACCAGCTATGGTCGGTCGCCTCGTGATGTAGCTGCACCTTCGCGCCGCCCTGGGCGTGAATGGCCGCGATCAGCTTGTCGGCTGCAACCGATGATCCATCGTCGGCCGTCAGCACCAGCACGGGGAGTTTCGCAAGAC
The DNA here is from genome assembly GCA_035995285.1 of Hyphomonadaceae bacterium. Taxonomy (GTDB): domain Bacteria; phylum Pseudomonadota; class Alphaproteobacteria; order Caulobacterales; family Hyphomonadaceae; genus UBA7672. Next base: position 1,202 of record DASYKO010000450.1, read on the forward strand.
CCGGCGCGGCGAGCAGCAGACTGAACGTGTCGGTGTTGGCGATCAGCTCGTCGGCCATCTTGTCCGGCGAGGTGTTGGCGAGGGTTTCGGCATTGCCCGCAGCCTGCTTGACCACGTCCGCTCTGGGCCGCGTAGCGCGTCCGCCCATGTCCGCCGACGAGATGAGGATTGCGCCAAGCAGGGCTGGATCATTACCGGCCGTGCGCGCAGCGGCCCATCCGCCCATGCTGTGGCCGGCAATGGCGATCCGGCGCGGGTCGATCCCCAATCTTGCGGCGACGTCCGGCTGGCGCAGCCAGGCGAGGACGGCCACCGGATCTTCCAGCACTTGAGAGAAGTGGAAATCGCCGGGGCTGCCCCAGCTGCCGCGATAGTTGAAGGTGATGGCGTTCCATCCGGCGCGGCGAACGGCTTGTGCGAGATCGAGGTTCTTTTCGTTGCCGGGCCAGCCGTGGGCGATCACCAGTGTGGGGTGCGTTCCGGCGCCGGAGGCGAGATAGGCGACGCCGTTGATTTCTACCCCGCCGCTGGGAATGTGCAGCACTTCCATCCGCGCCGGGTGCGCGGCGTCGCGGGGCGGATCCAGCAGATAGGCTGGCGTTGCCGCCGACTGGCAGGCGCCGGCCAGCAGCATCGCGGCGGCGGCAGCGATCAGGAACTTCCGCATCAGTATCTCCACCGCGCTAGCGAGCTGCTTCGTCCACTCGCACCTCGGGCGACATCGCCAAGAATCTCGCAACGTCCTCGTCGGTCATGAACACTTCCAGCTTCAGGTCGCTGTCGCCAGACAGCATCTCTGACGAGACTTCGCAGTTCTTGTGCAGCCAGGCGTGGAGGCGGCCGGCGGCGGCGGGAATGGTTACGTCGCGAAGGCGGCGGTTACGGAACAGCGCTGCCTCGATGGCGAACAGGAGTTCGTCCGTCCCCTGCCCCGTCAGGGCCGACACAATCAGGGCAGGCGGGTTGTGGGTGGCGGCGCGCTTGGCGAGAACGGCGCGGGTTTCGGGGTCCAGCGCGTCCGCCTTGTTCCAGACCTCGATCACCGGCGGCTGGTCGAGCTTTGTTTCCTGCTCCAGCTGTTCGAGGATCTTGTAGACGTCGTTCGACTGATACTCGGTATCCGGATGGGCGATGTCGCGGACGTGGATCAGGAGGTCGGCCTCCATCGCCTCTTCCAGCGTGCCGCGGAACGCCGCGACCAGCGTCGTCGGCAGGTCGGTGATGAAGCCGACGGTATCCACCAGCGCGATGCGGCGGCCGGAGGCGGCCACGATTTCGCGGGCGGTGGGATCGAGCGTGGCGAAGGGCATGTCTGCGGCCAGCACGTCGGATGAGGTGACGCGGTTGAACAGCGTGGACTTGCCGGCGTTGGTGTAGCCGACGATGGCCGCGACCGGGGCGCCCCGCTTGGCCCTGCCCTCGCGCTGAAGACGGCGCGTGCGGCGCACGTCTTCGAGTTCGCGGCGGAAGCCCATGATGCGTTTGTCGAGCAGGCGCCTGTCGGTCTCCAGCTGGCTTTCGCCGGGGCCGCCAAGGAAGCCGAAGCCGCCGCGCTGGCGTTCAAGGTGGGTCCAGGTGCGCACGAGGCGGGAGCGTTCGTAGAGCGTGCGCGCCATCTCGACCTGCAGCCGGCCTTCCGCGGTGCGTGCTCGTAGCCCGAAGATCTCGAGGATCAGCCCGGTGCGGTCGATGACTTTCAGCTTAAGCTCGTTCTCGAGGTTGCGCTGCTGCACGGGCGTGAGGGCGCCATCGACGATGAAGAGCGTGACGCCGTCATCGTGGAAGCGCTTCGACAGCGCATCGAGCTGGCCCATGCCGAAGAGGCGCGCCGGGTTCGGGTCGCGGATATTGAGCTGGTCGGCGAAGGCGAGTTTTACCTGCAACGCCTCCGCCAGACCCTGGCTCTCTTCGAGCCGGGAGCGTGCGATGTCGGCCGAGCCGACTATCGGCAGAACGATCGCGGCGACGTCTTCGTGCGGCCGGCGATCGATCAGATCCTTGGGCAATCAGTCCTCGTCTTCTTCGTTTTCGAAGAGATTAACTGGCGCATTCGGCGCGATCGTCGAGATCGCATGCTTGTACACCAGTTGAGGCGGGCGCCCTTCCCCCTTGAGCAGCACGCAGAAATTGTCGAACCAGGTCACGATGCCCTGGAGCTTTACGCCGTTCACAAGGAACACCGTAAGGGGAGTTTTACCCTTACGTACGGCGTTGAGGAAAATGTCTTGCAGGTTCTGTTTCTTATCCGACGACATGTCTGTTCTTGAGCCTTCTTTTGTTGGGCCTTGCTCAACGTTTAACGCTTCCAGCATGCATTCAGCAATGCCCCGCGGAGGCGGCGGACTAGAAACGCCCTATCGCCCGCCCCAATAGGCGTCAGGGCGCGGAATCTGCGCCTCATGCCGGGGCATTCAGGCAAATTGTACGGGCGGTTACTCTTGATACCGCAGGCTCTTCGCGTCCTTAGCTGATCTCGCGATTAGCTTTGCGGCTCCTTCGCGCCCAGGCTGGTATCAACGCCCAGGGCCTTGAGCTTGCGGTGCAAGGCCGAGCGTTCCATCCCGATGAACTGGGCGGTGCGCGAGACATTCCCGCCGAACCGGGTGATCTGCATCGCCAGGTATTCCCGCTCGAAATGTTCCCTCGCGTCCCGCAGGGACATGGAGATCATCTGCATGGAGCCGGCGGCAGACGCCCCGCCCTCCCTGGGCTCACCCGGCAGGTGCTGGGCGGTGATCGGCCCCGGCGGCTCGCCATTGGTGAGGATGAGCAGGCGCTCCACCACATTGCGGAGCTGGCGAACATTGCCCGGCCACTCGCTTGCTTGAAGAACTGCGACCGCATCATCGCTGAAGATACGCGGCTGCAGGCCCGTCGCCTCTGCGACGCGGCGGACGAAGTAGTTGACCATGTCCGGAATATCCTCCCGGCGGCGGTCCAGCGCCGGCACTTCCACCGGCACCACGTTGAGCCGGTAATAGAGGTCCTCGCGGAAACGGCCGGAGGAAATCTCCGCTTTCAGGTCGCGCGCGGATGTCGAGATCACGCGAACATCCACCGTCACGTCATCGCGCCCGTTGCGGCGGCGGAAGCGCTGGTCGACCAGCACGCGCAGGATGCGGCTCTGGGCCGCCAGCGGCATGTCGGCGATTTCGTCCAGCAGCAGCGTGCCGGTGTGCGCCTGTTCGAACAGCCCGATCTTCGGCGCCTTGCCGTCGCCGAACTCCTCGCCGAATAGTTCCGCCTCGACCCGGTCCGGCTCCATTGCAGCAGCCGAAAGGACGACGAACGGTCCGTGCGTGCGGTTTGAACGCTCGTGGATGAGACGCGCGACCAGCTCCTTGCCCGAGCCCGGCGGGCCTGAGACCAGGATGCGGCTGTTGGTGGGCGCCACCTTCTCGATCGAGCCGGCCAGCTGCGCCATGGTGCTCGACTTGCCGATCAGGTCGCTGGAGGCCGACGAGCGCGACTTGAGGTGGAAGTTCTCACGCTTGAGCGCTGCGTTCTCCAGAGCACGCTGAACGGTGAGGATCAGCTTCTCCGCCTGGAACGGCTTTTCGATATAGTCATACGCGCCCCGGCGGATGGCCGTGACCGCGGTCTCGACCGTGCCGTGGCCGGAGATAACGACGACCGGCAGCAGCGGGTCCATCTCCTTGAGGATGGTGAGGATCTCGAGGCCATCGAGTTCCGAGCCCTTGAGCCAGACATCCAGCACCACGAGCCTTGGCGCTCGTGTTCGAACGGCCGCCAACGCATCAGCCGAGTTTCCGGCCGTGCGGACGGTGTACCCTTCGTCCTGCAGGATGCCTCCCACCAGGTCGCGGATATCCGCTTCGTCGTCGACTACCAGGATTTCCGCCGCCATCACGCTGCTCCTTCACCTGCGTACGCCACTAAGTCTTCCGAAAGCTTGGGTTCGACCGGCATGCGGATATCGACCCGCGCGCCTGTCGTTGAATGCTCGTTATCCCCCAGCCAGATCCGGCCCCCATGGTCCTCGACGATGCGCGAGACGATGGCGAGGCCGAGGCCAACGCCGCTCTTTCGCGTCGTCACATAAGGCTCCAGCACGCGGTCGCGATCCTGCACCGGGAAGCCCGGCCCATTGTCGCGCACCGTGACCTGGACCTCTTCGTCTTCCGGCGTCACGTCGATCGTGACCGAACCGGCGTCGATCTCGCCCGCCTCGACCTGCCGCTCGACAGCCTCGGCGGCGTTCTTGACGATGTTGGTGAGCGCCTGCGCCAGCAGCCGCTCATCGCCATTCATGTGCACCGGTGAAGGCGTGGTCACGGACACGGTAATGTTCGGCGTCGCCATCCGCTGTGCGAAGGCCACCGACTGAACCACATCGGCGAGGTTGAAGTCGCCGAAGGTCGGTTTGGGCATCCGAGCAAAACCGGAGAACTCCTCGACCATCCGCCCGAGATCCGCGACCTGACGTGTAATGGTTTCGGTGCAGCGGTCGAACGTCTCGCGGTCGCTGGTGATCTGGGATGAGAACTTCCGTTTCAGGCGCTCCGCCGAAAGCTGGATCGGCGTCAACGGGTTCCTGATCTCGTGGGCGATGCGGCGAGCCACATCACGCCAGGCCGCTTGTCTCTGGCCCTGAACTAGGCGCGTCGTGTCGTGGAAGGTGATCACGGCGCCTGCCCCGTCTTCCCGGGCCATGTCTTCCTCGGGCGCCACGCGGACCTGGAAGTGCATCGTCCCGCCTTCGGTTTCTCGCTTGCTGACAGCTTCGACCGCCGACTGTGTTTCCAGCGACCGCCGCGTCGCGCTTACAAATTCGGGCGCGATCTCGCCAAGGTCGGTCGATTCTCCGGGCCGCTGAATGAATTCGAGCAGTGTCTGTGCAGACGCATTCGCGATGGTCACCTTGAGATTGCCGTCGACCCGGATCACCCCGGCCTCGACGCCCGCCAGAACGGCCTCGATGAAGTGTGAGCGCGTTTCCGCATCGATCCTTCCGCGGTCCAGCGCCTGCGTCTGGCGCGAGAGCCTGTCCGTCATCTCGTTGAAGGCGTCGGCGAGGTCGGCGATCTCGTCGCGCACGCCGGGCTTGAGCATGCGTACGGAAAGGTCGCCGTCGCGCACCGCCCGCGCGGCGCCGGCCAGCGCGCCAATCGGCAAGGCGATCCGCTCGGCGGCCGTCATACCCAACCACGCCGTACCCAGCAGCATAAGCAGCGCCGCCTCGATGTAGGACAGCATCAGGACGAGCGAGAGCCGCTCCCGGCGCGCCCGTGCGGTCTGGAATTCGATGTTGGACTGGTCGGCCTGCGTCAGGCGCTCCAGCACCTTCGGCGGGATGGTGCGCGCAACCCAGATATAGACGTCGTCGAACCCCGGCGGCTTGAACAGGATGCGCACTGCGCCGTTGAGGTTCTCTTTGCCCCACAAAGGCTGGCCGGCGCGCAGCTGGGCGAAGTATTCAGGCGGAGGATGGAGAGCGGGCGCTGCGCCATCGGCCACAAGATCATCGAACAGCACCTGGCCTTGCGAGTTGTAGGCCTCGACCCGGCGGAACAGGCCGCCGATCTGGCTGCGCGTGACCATGCAGGACTTGAGCGCTTCGAGAGAGGCCTGGCAGACAGTTGCGTTGGGCGGACGGCCGAAGTCGTCGATGATGGCGGTGACTTCCTTGCGGGCCTCATCGCCCAGGTCGTCGATGGCGGCGCGCGCGGCAGCCGTGCCCTGGTCGACGATGCGGGTGACGGGTTCGGAGAACCACGAGTCGACGGTGCGGTTGATGCCCACCGCCAGGAAGCCGGCGACGATCACGGTTGGAACTGCAGCGGCCAGCGAGAACAGGAAGATGATCCGCAGCCTCAGCCGCGCGCCGCCATCGGTCTCGCGGTTCTCCTTCAGGAGGCGCAGCACGCGCGTGCCCATCACCAGGCCGAGGCCGACAATGATGATGAAGTTGGCGATCAGCAGCCAGAGCAGCCCCGGCTGTCCGGCCTCGTTCGGCGTGTTTTCGGTGATCGACAGATAGGTGGCGCCCGTGGCGATGACGGCCGCCAGCGCGAACAGGATCGCGAATGCGTTAGAGGTAGCTCTTCCGAGCTTCTTC
>DASYKO010000451.1:0-5185 GCA_035995285.1 Hyphomonadaceae bacterium
CCACAGCCCGGATTCAAGGCCGGAAAGTTACGCTCCCCCGAAGATTCATTCCGGCCTCGGCGGTGTCTCTTGCGCACTGCATCAAAGCGGAATAGGCCCTGCGGCAAAAGAAGAGCCGAGGGCATAAATGGAAGACGTGCAGACGCTCGTCACCGAATATCTGCCGGTCGTGATTTTCCTCGTGATCGCGGCCGTGCTGAGCGTCTTGTTCATCGTCATGACCAGCCTTTTCGCGCCCAAGAAGCCCGACGCCGAGAAGCTTTCCGCTTATGAGTGCGGCTTCAACGCGTTCGACGATGCGCGCATGAAGTTCGACGTGCGGTTCTATCTCGTCTCGATCCTTTTCATCATCTTCGACCTGGAAGTGGCCTTCCTGTTTCCATGGGTGTTCCAGGTGGCGCTCGGCAATGTCTACGCCTTCTGGTCGATGATGGTGTTCCTCGGCGTGCTGACCGTGGGCTTCGTCTATGAATGGCGCCGTGGCGCGCTGGAGTGGCAGTAATGGCTGACGCAAAGCCAGCTGCTGGGTCCGCCGCCCGGGTCGCAAGGCCCGAGGGCGGAGCGATCGTCAAAGCCAATGACCCTTATTTCAAAGGGCTGTCGGACGAGCTGGCGGACAAGGGTTTCATCGTTGCGGCTGCGGACGACCTGATCACCTGGGCGCGCACTGGCTCGCTGATGTGGATGACGTTCGGGCTGGCGTGCTGCGCGGTCGAGATGATGCAGGCGTCGATGCCTCGCTACGACATGGAGCGGTTCGGCGCCGCGCCGCGGGCCTCGCCGCGGCAGTCGGACGTGATGATCGTGGCGGGCACGCTGACCAACAAGATGGCCCCGGCGCTCCGCAAGGTCTACGACCAGATGCCGGAGCCGCGTTACGTTATCTCCATGGGCTCGTGCGCCAATGGCGGGGGGTATTACCACTACAGCTACGCGGTGGTGCGTGGGTGCGACCGGATCGTGCCAGTGGACATCTATATCCCGGGCTGCCCGCCGACAGCTGAGGCGCTGATCTACGGGCTGCTGCAGCTGCAGAAGAAGATCCGGCGGGACGGGGGCATCGAGCGATGAGCGCTTTGCCGACCCGCGCCACGATGATGGCGGAGCTGAAAACCCATCTCGAGCAGACGCAGGCCAAGGCGATCACGTCGATCGGGATCGTCGGCGGCGAGCTGACGGTCGTGGCGACGCGCGAGGGAATCGTGAAGCTGCTGACGTCGCTGCGCGATGACAGCCAATGCCGGTTCGAGACGCTGGTCGATATCTGCGGCATGGATTATCCGGCGGACGCCGAGCGGTTCGAGGTGGTCTATCACCTGCTGTCGATGCGGCTGAACCAGCGCATCCGCGTGAAGGTGCGCACGGACGAGATGGCGCCTGTGCCGAGTGCGATCGGCGTGTTCGTGGCGGCCAACTGGTATGAGCGCGAAGCGTTCGACATGTATGGCATCATCTTCTCTGGCCATCCGGACCTGCGCCGTATCCTCACCGACTATGGGTTCGAGGGCTATCCGCTGCGCAAGGACTTCCCGCTGACGGGCAGGGTGGAAGTCCGCTACGACGAACAGCAGAAGCGGGTGATCTACGAGCCTGTGAAGCTCATCCAGGAATACCGCAACTTCGACTTTCTCTCTCCGTGGGAAGGCATGCAGTCGGTCATTCCGGGCGACGAGAAAGCCGTGGAGGCCAAGAAGTAGATGGCCGACGACGGAAAGAATGTTTCGAACGACACGTTCGATCTCGATGATCGCAAGTTCACGATCAATTTCGGACCGCAGCATCCGGCGGCGCATGGCGTGCTGCGTCTCGTGCTCGATCTCGATGGCGAGATTGTCGATCGCGTGGATCCGCATATCGGGCTGCTACATCGCGGCACCGAGAAGCTGATCGAGTACAAGACCTTCCTGCAGGCGCTGCCTTACTTCGACCGGCTCGATTACGTTGCGCCGATGAACCAGGAGCATGCGTACTGCCTGGCGATCGAAAAGCTCGCCGGGATCGAAGTGCCGGCGCGGGCGAAGTATATCCGCGTGATCTTCTCCGAGATCGGCCGGCTGCTGTCTCACATTCTCAACGTGACCACTCAGGCGATGGACGTGGGCGCGCTCACCCCGCCGCTGTGGGGTTTTGAAGAGCGCGAGAAGCTGATGGTGTTCTACGAGCGCGCGTCCGGCTCGAGGATGCACGCGGCGTATTTCCGTCCGGGCGGCGTTCACCAGGACCTGCCGCCGGAGCTGGTCGAGGACATTCACAAATTCTGCGATCCGTTCCTGAAGGTCATGGACGACCTTGAGACGCTGGTCACCGAGAACCGCATCTTCAAGCAGCGCAACGTCGATATCGGCGTGGTGTCGGTGGAAGACGCTCTGGCGTGGGGCTTCTCCGGCGTGATGGTGCGCGGGTCGGGTCTCGCGTGGGACCTTCGCCGCGCGGAGCCTTACGAGGTTTACTCCGAACTCGATTTCAAGATTCCGGTCGGCAAGAATGGCGATTGCTGGGACCGTTATCTCTGCCGCATCGAGGAGATGCGCGAGAGCATCAAGATCATCAAGCAGTGCATCGAGAAGATGCAGGTCGGGCCGGTTCTGCCGGAGGGCTCGAAGTACGCCCCGCCGCGGCGCGCCGAGATGAAGTCGTCGATGGAAGCGCTGATCCACCACTTCAAGCTTTATACCGAAGGCTTCCACGTGCCCGCGGGCGAGGTCTATGCCTGCGTCGAGGCGCCCAAGGGCGAGTTCGGCGTCTACATGGTGACCGATGGCGGTAACCGGCCGTATCGCCTGAAGATCAAGGCGCCGGGTTACGCCCACCTGCAGGCGATGGACCATCTCTGCCGCGGCCACATGCTTGCGGACGTGTCGGCTATCCTCGGCTCGCTCGACATCGTGTTCGGGGAGGTTGACCGTTGAGCCATCGCCGCTTCCACGATCCGTCGCACCATGCGCCTTTCGCCTTCTCCGCTCAGACCGAGGAGCAGATTGCGTGGTGGGAGCGGAAATATCCCACCGGACGGCAATGGTCGGCTGTGATCCCGGCCCTGTGGCTGGCGCAGAAGCAGAATGGCGGCTGGCTGTCGGAGCCCGCGTTGCGCGCGGTCGCTGACCGGCTGGCGATGAACTATATCCGCGTCTACGAGATCGCGACCTTCTACACGATGTTCAACATGGAGCCGGTGGGGAAATACCACCTGCAGGTCTGCGGCACGACGCCTTGCCAGTTGCGCGGGGCGGAGAAGCTCAAGGGCTTCTGCGAGCGCAAGATCGGGCCGAAGGGGCATGTGTCGTCGGGCGGCACGTTCTCGTGGGTCGAGGTCGAGTGCCTGGGCGCGTGCGTGAATGCGCCGATGATCCAGATCAACGACTATTTCTACGAAGACCTGTCGGTTGAGACGCTGGAGCAGATCATCGAGGATCTGGCTGCGGGCAAGGATCCGAAGCCGGGCCCGTATGTGAAGCGTCAGACCTCTGCGCCGGAAGGCCCGCCGACATCGCTGACGGACGAGAGCCTGTTCGATGGCTCGAAGGCAAAGCCGCTGACCGTGATCCCCAACGCGCCGAAACCGGTTGATCCGAACGCGCCGCCTCCAGCTGCCAAAGCATGAGGGACGTGATGGCGGATCAGAAGCCGACGAAGGAACAGACGGCTGCGCTCGTGCGCGCCGGGGTGTTCGAGGCGCTGTGCATTCTCGCCGGCGTTGTGGCCTGGCTGCTGACCGGCAGCTGGGTGTGGATCGTCGCGGGCGTGCTGGCCGGGTTGGGCTTCAGTGTGCCGGCAATCATCGTTTTCCTCAGAGAAGCCAAGGAGCGCAACCGTGCTTCTCGATAAGGATCGTATCTTCACCAATCTCTATGGCCGCCATGACTGGCGCCTGGAAGCCGCCAAGCAGCGCGGTGCGTGGAATTCCACGAAGGAGCTGATGCAGTTCGGCCCGGAATGGATCTGCGACCAGATCAAGGCTTCGGGCCTGCGCGGGCGCGGCGGGGCGGGATTCCCGACCGGGCTCAAATGGACCTTCATGCCGAAGGTGGTGAAGGACCGGCCGCACTATCTGGTCGTCAATGCGGATGAATCCGAGCCAGGCACGTGCAAGGACCGGGACATCATGCGGCACGATCCGCACCTGCTGATCGAAGGCTGCCTGATTGCGTCGTACGCGATGCGCGCGAACGCCTGCTACATCTACCTGCGCGGGGAATACATCTTCGAGCGCGAGACGCTCGAGGCGGCGATCAAGGAAGCCTATGAGGCGGGCCTGGTCGGCAAGAATGCGTGTGGCTCGGGCTGGGATTTCGACATCTACTGCCACCACGGCGCGGGCGCTTACATCTGCGGTGAAGAGACTGCGCTGCTCGAAAGCCTCGAAGGCAAGAAGGGCCAGCCGCGGCTGAAGCCGCCTTTCCCGGCGAATGCGGGCCTCTATGGCTGCCCGACGACGGTGAACAACGTTGAATCGATCGCCGTGGCGCCGACCATCCTGCGCCGTGGCGCGGCTTGGTTTGCGGGCTTTGGCCGTCCGAATAACACGGGCACGAAGGTGTTCTGTGTCTCCGGCCACGTCGAGCGGCCGTGCAATATCGAAGAAGAGATGTCGATCCCGCTGAAGACGCTGCTGGAGGAGCATTGCGGCGGCGTGCGCGGCGGCTGGGGCAACCTCAAAGCCGTCATTCCGGGCGGATCGTCGGTGCCGATGATCCCGGCGGAGCAGTGCGAAACGGCGCTGATGGATTTCGATGCGCTGCGCGATCTCAAGTCGGGCCTCGGTACGGCGGCTGTGATCGTGATGGACAAGTCGACGGACCTGATCCGGGCGATCGCGCGGTTGGCCTACTTCTACAAGCACGAGAGCTGCGGCCAGTGCACGCCGTGCCGTGAAGGCACGGGCTGGATGTGGCGCGTGCTGGAGCGGATGGTGAAGGGCGAGAGCGAGACATCCGAGATCGACACGCTGCTGGATGTGGCCTCGCAGGTTGAGGGTCATACGATCTGCGCGCTGGGCGATGCTGCGGCATGGCCGATCCAGGGCCTGATCCGTCACTTCCGTCCGGAGATCGAAGACCGCATCAACAACTATCGGCAGGGCCGCCCCCACGTTCAGGGCGCCACGCTGACGGCGGCGGAGTAGGCGATGGCTGACCTCGTCAAACTCATCGTCGACGGCGTCGAAGTCGACGTTCCGAAGTCCTTC
>DASYKO010000452.1:0-1748 GCA_035995285.1 Hyphomonadaceae bacterium
GTGCCTGCCTGACGGGCCTCTTGCCTATGCAGATCTGGCCGACGGGCGCGGACAATCGCCTTCAGCCCTTTTTTATTCGTAGCCGCATCCGCGGATCAGCCAAGCAAACCCGACCGCCTATTAATCAATCTGGACCAAGCCGTGCGCAAGGGCAAATCGGAGATCCTCATGAGACCCTGGTACGGATCACTCAATTCAAGAATAAGGAAAACCGCGCCCGAGACCCAGGGCTGTTCAACGCTCTTGTCTTGGGCTGAGTGAGTCCGAAATGGCACGCGCTGATGCAAACCGCCCCCTGATGGCTGCATAGGGGATTCCTGCGACGCGGATCTGTCTGACTCCCTGGCTGGCAACCTTCACAGCCGCGGACGGGGTTGCATGGCGTCGTTCACTCCTTTTGTCACCCTGCTGGCCGAAATCGAAGACCCAAGGCGGGCCGAGGGCAAGCTGTATCGACTGCCGCACGTGGTGCTGTTCGCGATCCTGGCGATCGTCGCTGGCGCCAATTCCTACCGGACGATCCACAGCTTCATCGATGTCCACCTCGACCGATTGCGCGTTGCGTTCGGCCTGAAGTGGCGGAAAGCACCCGCCTACACGACGATCCGCGGCATCCTGCGACAACTCGACGCCGCTTCGGTCGAAGCGGCGTTCCGCCGCCATGCCGCCGCGTTGAACGAGGCCACCAAGGGCGATGGCCAGCGTCACGTGGCGATCGACGGAAAAGCCTTGCGGCACAGCTTCGACAACTTCCACGACCGCCGCGCCGCGCATATGCTCAGCGCCTTCGCTTCCGACACAGCTCTGGTGCTGGCGCATCTCGACTGCGACAATAAGTCCAATGAGATCCCCGCCGTGCAGACCCTGCTCGGCGCGCTTGGCTTGCTCGGCACCGTGGTCACGGTTGACGCCATGCACTGTCAAAAAAAGCCTTCGAACAAGCCGCTGCAGGCGGCGTTCATCTGATCGCCCAGGTCAAAGCTAACCAGCCCGCTCTTCATCACGCCGTCGTCGCGCTGTGCGACACCGCTGCCCCACTCGATAGCGCGCGCACCGCCGACAAGAACCGCCGTTCGCGCGACGAGGCCCGTCTGGTCGAGGTGTTCTCGCCGGGCAACAGCCTGGCCGACACCGAGTGGGCTGGCCATGTCCGCGCGGTCATCCGCGTCAATCGGGACGTTCTCACCCGCTCCACCGCAACCGGGCTCTGGCGCGCTGCCAGCGAGACCGCCCTGTTTGTCAGCGACATCATTTTGCCAGCCGCCGCCTGCGCCAAAGCCATCCGCGATCACTGGAGCATCGAGAATCGCTCCCACTACGTCCGCGACGGCAGCTTCGCCGAGGACGCCAGCCGCATCCGCTGCAATCCCGGCATCTTCGCCCGCCTGCGCTCATTCGCCGCCAACATCCTGCGCTTCAATAATGTGCGCAATGTCACAGATGCGCGGCATCGCCTCGCCTTCGGCGGCGTCGAAGCAATCCTCGCCATGCGCGTCATGAATTGAGCGTTGAACAGCCCTGGCCCAGCGGAGGTCATCGTGCGTGACCTCGGGGATCTCGGCCTGCGCCTGCTGTGCCCGGACATAGGCATCCTGCGCCGAGAGCGCCTTGCGCGCCTCCTCTAGTTCCGGGATCCGGCGCAGCCGCACGGTGGTGTTGGGCACACTCTCGGCGCCCTCGACCACGGCCCGCGCCATGCGATGGATCAGTTGCTATAGAAGGTAACCAGGAGGTCCGTCGTCATCGCC
>DASYKO010000453.1:0-10508 GCA_035995285.1 Hyphomonadaceae bacterium
GCCGATCGCGAGATCCTCGGCCATGGCGTCGTAAGCGAGATGCTGCTCCACGGCGGCGCGCTCGTGCTCCGCGGCGTTCGCCGCCGCAATGAACGCGGCGCCCGAAAGGCCAGTGAGCAGGACCGTTATCCCGTAGGCCCAATTGGTGATGGTGCTGATACGCATGATGGCCGCACCGTAACCGAACAGGGCTGCCATCGCGTTAAAGCGGCGTGGGAGAATTGGTTAAGTGAGCGTGAAGGGCGAGGCCCACGCCGACACATGTGTCCACGCCGACACCTGTGGGCGTTCTGGCGGGGCGCGGTGCGACAGTGACGCCGTCTACCGTAAGGCACGGCAGTCGGCCGGTCGCCGTCCTTATCGCTTGACCAGCCGCCGGATGCGGAAATTGCCGTTATCCGCTACATAGATGTTGTCGTCGTCGTCGACCTCGACATAGCCCGCGCCGCGGAAGGTCGCGGCGAGCGCGTCTCCGCCATCGCCCGAAAATCCCCGGGCGCCCGTGCCGGCAACCACGGTGCTCGCGCCCGTCGTGGTGTTGACCCGGATGACCTGTGCGCCGTCGGCGTAGAAGAGAGTGCCCGTGCCGTCCATGACCATGTCGTAGGCGACAGGAATGGAAGTGGCGATGGTGGTGATCACGCCGGTTGTCCCGTCGATGCGCCGGATCGCCGTGGTGGGCGTATTGTTGCCGACGTGGATGTAGATGTTGTCGGCGGCATCGATCACGATACGCGTCGGCGCTTCTATGCTGGCCGCGAGAGCAGCGCCGCCATCGCCGGTCTGGCCCGGCGATCCATTGCCCGCAATGGTGGTGATGATCTCGTCCGCCGCGCCGTTGAATATGCCGTCGGCGCCGGGCGTCACTTTGCGCACGCTGTTCCCCTGCCAGTCGGGAAGGATGAGATTGCCATGAGTGTCGAATGCGAAGTCCCGGAGCGCATTGAAGACGGCGTTGCGCGCTGGACCTCCGTCCGCCGCGCCATTGTCCGCCAGCGTGCGGTCGACATTCCTTCCGGCGATCGTGGTGATGGTCTCATCCATCGCGCCGTCGACGATGCCGTCCGCGCCGGGAGCGATCATCCGTACGGAGCCGGTTCCCTCGGCAAGGTCGAGGAAGAACAGGCGGCCCAGATTGTCGAAAGTCATTACCGAAGGGGCCGAGAAAGTAGCGTCGATCGCAGGTCCGCCATCGCCGCTCGTGCCCTGCCCGCCATTGCCGGCGATAACCTTCGTCGAGCCGTTGGGCAGTGCGCGGCGAAGGAAGTGATACTGAAAGTCGGTCATGAACATCCGGCCGGCCGGATCGAAGGCGATGCCCTGGGAGTCCGGGACGCCCGTGAGCAGCTTCGGCGTCGGTCCGCCGCCCGCGACGGTCGTGACCGTCCCGCCCGGCACGATCTTGCGCACGCGGGCGTTGCCCGTGTCGGCGACGTAAACATTACCAGCGCCGTCCAGTGAGATCCCTCCGAGCTGGCCGAACTGTGCGGACAAGGCGGGCCCGCCATCGCCGCTGAAGCCCGCAGCGCCTGTTCCGGCTATCACCGTTTCGGCCCCCGTCGTGCGATTGATGCGCAGCACGCGATTGCCGCGCCCGGTGATGAAGTCGCCGGTGCTTTCCATGTCGAAGTACGGCATGACGTTGGAAAGGCGCGGGGTGATGACGCCGGTAGCGAGGTTCACCTGGCGCAAGCCATCCGTCGCTGATCCGATGAGCAGGATGTTCGGCGTCTCAAGCCGTATGTCGCGTGGGAAGCTGAGGCGGGCCTGATCGGCCTGACCGCCATCGCCGGTTGATCCCTCTACGCCCGTGCCTGCGATCACCGTAAGCGTTCCGTTCAGTTCGGCGCGCAGCACGCGATGGTGGGAGATATCGGCGATGTAGATGCGCCCCAGTGAATCCACCGCGAGACCCCATGAAAGGATGAAGGCGGCCCTGTCCGTGATCGCGGCGTTGGAAATCTGCCCGGCGGGGTTGACCAGGCGGACCGTATAGCTGTGGTCGCCGATATAGAGGCCGTTGACCGTTTCGAAGAGGCCGCGCGGGAAGCGCACGACCGCATCCGTCGCAGGCCCGCCATCGCCGAGCGGCTGATGCTCTGCGCCCACACGGCCGGCGAAGGTCGTGATGACGCCGGAGGCGCTCACAGAGGCTACGCGGTTGTTGTCTGTGTCGGAGATATAGAGAACGCCGGAGGAAGACATGAGCACACGGTCCGGCGCCACAAGTGTTCCGCTGGTCGCCGGTCCGCCATCGCCGAGATTGGGGTTGCCGTTGCCCGCGACGGTCTCGATCGTGTAGCCCGACGGCGCCGGGATCACGCTGGCGGTGGTCGTCACCGTGCAGTTGGCCGTTGGGCTGACTGTGTAATTGGCGCCGATGAGCGCGCCGTTGCAGCCGCTGACCGAAAGATTCCGGTAGCCCGCCAGCAGCATGACCGTCAGCGCGCCGGTCGAGCCTTGCGCGACCTGAAGCGTGCTGGGCGTGATCGACGTGCCCGGGCCCTCGTTCACGCTCACTGTGTAGACGGGCAGCGGCGTCACCGCGGCGGTGACGGTGCAATCTGCCGCCGGGTTCACCGTGTAGGTCACGCCGCTGAGCGAGCCATTGCATCCGCTGATAGCGAGGCCTCCATATCCTGACTGCACGGTGACCGTGATCTGCCCGGAATTGCCCTGAGTAACTTGCTGCAACGCCGGCGCGAGCGTGACCCCCGCGCTCGTCGAGGTGGACACGGCGTAGATCGCCGGCGGTGGCGGTGCAGGTGGCGGAGGCGCCGGGGGCGGCGGAGCGGGCGGCGGCGGCGGCGCAGGCGGAGGGGGCGGTGGCGGCAACGGGACGGAGGTCACCGCGGCAGTGACAGTGCAGCTGGCTGTCGGGTTCACGGTGTAGGTCGCGCCCGCGAGCGAGCCGTTGCACCCGCTGATCGTCAGGTTTTCGTAACCGGCTTGAACGGTGACGGTGACTTGCCCGGTGCTGCCCTGCGTAACCTGCTGCGTCGCCGGCACCAGAGAGACGCCAGTTGTCGTCGAGGTAGAGACGGTGAGGACCACGGCAGGCGGCGGCGAAGGAGGAGGCGAAGCAGGCGGGGGAGACGGCGAGCCCCCTCCTCCGCCACATCCCGCAACGGGCGCCGCAAACGCAAGCGCCGCAAGAAGCACCGAAACGCGCATGGACCCCTGCCCCCAACACCTGCCCCACCCGGCAAGAGCCGATCATGGTCGATCAGGCCTCTGTGGCAAGCCCGAACCCTTCGGTCGCGATGGTGGGCTCAACCAGACTCCGGAATGGAAACATGACGCAGCGGCAATAGGGCGCTAATCGCGTGGCCCGGTCGAGCCATTGGATAATACCGAATCTAGACCTGCAGAAACTCCGGAGAGGCTTCTCCCGCTCGCGATGGGAGATATGCTCACGACCACGTGGGCAATATCGCTTCGGGGATGACCGCATGCGCTACCGCTTGATGATCTTGGCAATTTTGTCCTCGGTATGCGCGACAGCCAGCGCGGACACGTTTACTAAAGAGGAGAAAGCACTGGTGCGGCGAGTTGAGGAAAAGCTCGACGCAGCGACGTTGGCGCAATGGGCTCTGATATTCAGTCCCGTTCTGACCGGACTGCCGGACGGCGGCGAGGGCGCTCTTTCAGCCCTGCGAGACGCCGATTGGGACAAGCTGGGTAACGCATCCCGCAATCTCAAGCGGATCACGGCCTGCAAGATCGTTGAGGAGATCGACTTGTTCTACGCGGTGGATGCAGATGAGGACGGCGTCAGCGACGTCGGCCGCGCCTACTTCAGGAAGGTGAGAGAGGAATTCGATCGGTCCTGCTAGCCGGCATTGTCAGTCGCCAAGCTCGCCCCATGAGATCGCGGTTCGGCCTTCCAACCAATCCTTCGACATGTAGCGATGCGTCAGATTTTTCTGTTTCTCATCCTCTACGAAGGTCACGCCATAACTCACCAAAGGGGCTCTGAACTCTGCGCCGGCGCGTGTCCGCGCGACAACCGACGTTATGGCGGCGCCGCCTTTGAAGTCGTCCCAGAAAAAATCATCCAGCGCGCTCAGGATGCCTGAGAACTGAGGTTCCTTTCCAGCATCCCAACGAACCCAGGCAAGCAGGACAGTACACGACGAGTTCTCATACTTCACCTCGTCAGACATAAAGCTCGCCGTCATTCTTCTCATGTTGACGCCCGGCCCGATGGTTTCCGTCCCGCATTCGAATATCTTTGTGCTGGGGATACGCAGGAACTGAGACAGCTCCAGGACATCATCATTTGCCGGAGCTTCAGGATACAAGGTCGGCCACCCCACATATACATCCAGTACGACAGACCCGTCGAAATCGACATCCTTTGAATAACCGAGGTTGTCGAGTTGTTGCTTTATGTAAGTACCAGCAGAGCGCGGGCTGAGATTCAAGCTCGTTTGTCCATTGAACGCGGTCGCGATCGGCCTTTTCACACGCCAGCGAACTTCGGGCGCATCACCCATTCTATAGGCGCGGAACGGCAGGCCGGTTTCGTAGGCGTCTCTCCGTCCGATCTCTGGTACTTCGCAAACGCCCTCGGGAAGCGTCACCTGCACTGTCGGTCGGCGGTTGGGGCTTGTTACGCAGAAACGAATTTCCTTTCCCGTTGATGGAGAGCACGGAAAGTCAAACGCCGCTCCCTCGTCATCATCCAGTTCACCGTTTTGCTTGACATACGCGGCGTAGAAGTTGACGAGCTTGCCGCCATTGTCCGCCAACAATGCATATGTCGAGGCAACACTTTTCAGATCAAAGGTTGCGCCGTCGTTCGAGTGTTTTTGACCGAGGCAGCGCTGGGCGGCATAGAGGAGCGCCTCCCGTTCGACGCCGCGGACAATGATGGCGCCGCCAATGAGCCGCTCTTTCCAACGTGGGATAACCCTTTGAAATCGATTAAATTCGGGTTCATCGCCGAATCCGGGGTAATCGAACCACATGCCGTCAACGCTCGATCCGCCGTCGGATTCAAACTCCGGATCTGGCAGCTGCGCCACTTGTTTGCGCATACCTCTCAGGTGACGCAGATCCTCAGTAACACTCTCGAGCCGGTTCAGGATTGCTTCAGTTTTCAACTCTTCGATTGTGGGCCCCAGGGCAACGTCAAGAAGCGTTTCTCCATAGCTCTTGAAACTCGAATCGAAGCTGGCCCATTTCTCGGATGAGACATTTTCCGCCAGCTTGCTCAAAGCGTCCAGGAGACCCTGGTAGTTCTTCGGGCTGGCGTCCGCGCTTTGAATCAAGCCCGCGAGCGGCTTAGATCCGTCGACGCCGAATGTCGAGACGCGGATATCGACAGCGCCGGCCGCCGAAGCATCCTCGAACAGCTGCTTGATGGACGCCGTTACCTCCCCCGACGATGCGCCGTACTCGATGTTCGCGGACAATTTGAGCGCGCGATCGTTTGTCCTGGCAAGCGTGGTGAGGTTGACGGAAACATGGGCGGTTATCAGCGCACCCTGGCGATCCTTGAAGACGTAGCGGGTGCCGCAGAGCTTGCGAAAGGCATCAGGCCCTCTTGTATCCAGCAGCTGCTTCGCCGCTGGAACGAGATTGTCCGGCGTAGCGATAAGCTGTCGTTCGTTGTAGCGCCTGGACAGCTCAATATCGAAGGAAATCGAGTCCCCCCGTTGATGTGGAGCTGGAGGAGCCGGTGTCAGAGAAAGAGGCCGAAGACCCTAGATACTTCGCTTTGAGGGTGAGGCTTTGCTCGTTCGTTTTCTTGGTGCGTGTCGATTTGTTGCGGTAGGAAATCGCGACTTCGTTTTGCTCGCCCGTATCGACTATGGATGCAGACTTCTTGTCCACGCAGGTCGTGCCCGTTTCAACCGAGCTGCCAAGCGTCATTCCGCTCGCCGCTTCGAAGCCCAACGATTGGGCTTCAGCCGAATAACCACCGAGAATTGAAAGAAGCGCGCCCGCAAAAGCGGTGCATAGAAGACGCATGTGTGCCCCCACTGGTCCGCGGACAGTTTCCTCAGAAACCTGGCGAATGCAACAGGACTTGTAATAGGGGAGCGCGCAGGACCCCGACACATCGCATCCGGATTTCGAACCAGCCGTCGTTGCATCGGGCAAGGCGACATGGGTCGAGGCGGTATGGGTGTGTCTTGAGCCAAGAGATGCCAGGCTCGGAATAACCGGCGTAGGCGACAAGCAGCCCTTGGTCAGGGAGGAGACGCCCGCTCTCGCACGATCCTCCCATCCCGCTGGCGATACGGCTCTCGGCGTTGTAATCCCGACGGTAACGAAGCCTTGACGCGGTGCGGCGCCAATGCCTTTTGCAAAAACTGGCGTAGGAATTGAGTGATGGCGGACGACCTGCCCCTTTCTTCGGAATTTCCAGCGGGACAGGAGGCGCAATGGCGCGCTCTGGCCGAAAAGGCCATGGACGGCGCCCCCCTTTCGAAACTGACGACCCAGACCGAACACCATGTGCCGGTGAAGCCGCTTTATCGCTCGACCGACTGGGCGCCGGATGCCTCCGGCCTGCCGGGGCTTTCGCCCTTCATCCGCGGCGGGCGGGCGGTGAACGATCCCTACCTGCCCTGGGATATCCGCCAGACCGTGTCGCACCCTGATCCGGCAATTGCTGCCGACCAGGTGATGGAGGCGCTGGAAGGCGGGGTCTCCTCGATCGAGCTGCGCGTCGATGGCGCGGGCGAGCATGGCGTGGTGGCGCGCTCGGCTGTGGATATCGAGCGGGTTCTCAAAGGCGTGAAGCTGGATCTTGCGGCCATTGGCCTGGATGCAACAGGCGCATCCTCCACGCAGGGGATCGAGATGGCGGCTCTGCTGGCGACCGCTATCGGGGCCCGCGGGGCGGCTGAGGCTCATGTCGCCTTCAACGTCGATCCCATCGGCGCCCTCGCCCGCACGGGCGGCCTGCCCGGCCCTGCGGACGAGGAAATGGCGGCTGCGGCCGCCTTTGCCCGCGACGTGGCTCGGGAATTCCCCAAATCGACCGCCTTGCGCGCCGATTCCCGCCCGGTCCACGAGGCCGGCGGCACAGAGGTCCAGGAACTCGCCTTCCTCATCGCCGCCGGCGCCGACTACATGCGCGCGCTCATGAGCGGTGCGACCGGTGCGGTAGGTGGCGCGGTAGGTGCGATGAGCGCGGACAGCGCGGCGCGCACGCTATTGTTCACGATGGCGGTAGGTGCGGACTACCAGGTGGAGATGGCGAAGCTGCGCGCGGCGCGTCGGATGTGGGCGCGCGTGGCGGAGGCGTTCGGCGCGAAGGGTGATGCGGCGAACATGAAGCTGCAGGCGGTGACGTCGAGGCGTATGCTGACGCGGCGTGATCCGTGGGTGAACATCCTGCGCAACACGGCGGCGTGCTTTGCGGCGGGTGTAGGCGGGGCGGATATCGTGACGGTGCGTGCGTTCACCGACGCGATGGGCCACCCGGGCAAGCTGGCGAGGCGGCTGGCGAGGAATACGCAGGTCATCGCGCAGGAGGAGTCATCGCTCGGCAAGGTGGTGGACGCGCCCGGCGGCGCGTGGGCGATCGAGAAGCTGGGTGAGGACCTCGCGCTGGCGGCGTGGGAGGTGTTCCAGCAGATCGAGCGCGATGGCGGCATCGTGAAGGCGCTGCAGGGCGGCGGCTTCCAGGCGGGCGTGGCGCATGCGCGCGGCGAGCGGCTGAAGGCGGCGGCCAAGCGCAAGGAGCCGGTGACCGGCGTGACGGACTTCCCGCTGCTGGATGAGGAGGTCCCGAGCGTGGAGGTGGTGAACCTGCCGAACATAGTGCGCCGCGCGGCGGAGGCATCAGGCAAGGCGCCGGAGGGGCGCACATGGGCGGCGCTGAAGGCGGCAGCTGCCGACAAGGCGACGCTGGCGGACATGTCTCGCACGGGCGACACGGGCGCGGAGGCGGAGCCGCTGTGGCCGATAAGGCTGGCGGAGCCGTTCGAGCGGCTGCGCGACCTGGCGGACCAGCGCACGGCGGCAGGGCGTGCGCCGCGCGTGTTCCTCGCGGCGCTGGGTACGCCGGCGGAACATTCCGCGCGGCTGATGTATGCGCAGAACTTCTTTGCGGCGGGCGGGATCGGCGCTGTGCCTTCCGCGGGCGACGAGGTCTGGCTGGCGCAGGCGGCGCTGCAGACCGGATGCTCGCTGGCCTGCATCTGCGGGTCGGACAAACGCTACGCGGCGGAAGCCGTCGGGGCAGCGAAAGCGTTGAAGGAAGCAGGCGTGAAGCGCCTCTATCTGGCCGGAAAGCCGGGCGAACTCGAAGCGCAGCTGCGGGAGGCTGGCGTGGACGAGTTCATCCATATCGGTGTCGACGTGCTCGCCAGCCTGGAGATGGCGCACGCCGAGCTGGGACTCATTGTGAAATAAGCTGCTCTCGAGGCCGTGTTGGGCTTGCCCTACCGGCGCCCTATCTGCCCAAGTACAGGGGCAGATAACGGGAGAGAATCCATGCGCGCTGGTCTGGTATCATCGCTCGCCCTCGCGCTCACTCTCCTCGCCTGCAAGCCCAACGACGATCAGGCGGCGACCGCGCAGGCGCCATCGGCGCCAGGCGCACCCGTGGAGCAAGGTGCTCCGAACAAGAAGGATGCCGTGCCAGCCTTCGCTGGCCAGACACGCGCGCCGGAAATGCGCTCGAATGTGCGGCTGAAGGTCGAGACGGTGGTCGACGGGATCGACCATCCGTGGGGATCGGCCCTGCTGCCCGATGGGTCGCTGCTGGTGACATCCAAGCAGGGCAAGCTCTGGCTGGTGAAGCCGCAGCAGGGCAAGACGGAAGTTACGGGCGTTCTGCCGGTCGACAATCGCGGACAGGGCGGATTGCTCGACATCTCGCTGTCGCCGGATTTCGCGACGAGCCGGAAGATCTATTTCTCCTTCTCCGAACCGCGCGGGAACGATGCGAACGGGACCAGCCTGGCGGTGGCGACGCTGTCGGCGGATGCAACCAAGCTTGAAGGCGCGAAGGTAATCTTCCAGCAGACGCCGTCGTGGAAATCGACCGGGCATTTTGGCTCGAACATCGAGTGGGACCGGTCAGGGAATATCTATCTGACTATGGGCGAGCGGCAGCAGTATGAGCCGCAACAGCTGGCGCAGGATCTCAATGCCTTCATGGGCAAGGTTGTGCGGCTGAAGCCGGATGGATCGCCGGCGGATGGCAATCCCTTCATCGGGCGCAGCGACGCGAAGCCGGAGATCTGGTCCTATGGCCATCGCAATGTGCAGGGCGCGGCCATCAATCCGGACACGGGCAAGCTGTGGACGATCGAGCATGGGCCGCGCGGGGGAGACGAGATCAACATTCCGCAAGCTGGCAAGAACTATGGCTGGCCGATCATCTGCTATTGCATCGACTATCCGGGCGGACCGATCGGCGAAGGCATCACCGCCAAGGAAGGCATGGAGCAGCCGATCTACTACTTTGACCCGGTGATCGCGCCGGGCGACATGATCTTCTACCGCGGCAACCTCTTCCCATGGAAAGGCAACATCCTCGCCTCGGCGCTCGGCGGCAGCGCCATCGTCCGGCTGGTGCTCGACGGAGAGAAGGTGATCGGTGAGGAACGCCTCCTCAAGGATCAGGGCCGCATCCGCGACATCACCGAGGCGGCTGACGGTTCGCTGTACGTATTGGTCGACGACACGGGCAAGGTCTTGCGGCTGACGCCGGCGCCTTGACGACGGTCGGCGAGGCCTTGCTCAGGCTTTTCTCGGCGGGACGACGTCTTTCCACGCCGGATTGTTCTTCCAGCCGGGCTCAACCGGCGGCTTGCCGGCTTCCGGGATAAAGGCCGAGGGCTTGGCTGCCGCCGGATCGGGGATGTAGCGCGGGCAGTTGGGGAAGATGTCGATAGGCGTAACGCGCACGATGCCTTGTGCGCCGGGGAAGGTTTCGATCAGCGGATCGTCGAAGGAGATTTCTGCGCGGCCATTGCAGCGCAAGCGCTTTGGGGCATCGCCCATGCGGATGAACAGCATGCCGATGGATGGGTTGATGGCGATGTTGCCGAGGCTCTTGAACATGCCGTTGCCATCATAGTCGGGCCAGATGAGCAGGTTCGGTTGCACGATGCGCACGAAGCCCGGCGGGCCGCCCTTGAACGAGCAGTCGGGACGGCCGACTGGATCGGACGTCGCGAGGAAGAAATAGTCGAGAGACTCGATGAACGCCTTGTCGGCGTCGGTGAATTCCGAGCGGCGCAGGTTCTCGACCAGCGCATCGGCAAGTGCACGCGAGCCGAATGCATCCTGCAGCTCGCGGTTGCCGTTGTGGAACATGGGCATGGCGGGCCCTCCCCTCGTGCGCAGGATAGCGCGATCGGGAGGCCGCGGGAACTTAACGCAGACGGGAAGTCGCGCGTTCGCAATTCTGGTATTTGGTCGTGTCGCTGACGGCGGTTGGAGCGCCGCAGAGGCCGTAGCCAGCCTTGTCGGCGAAGCTGGTCATGGGCACGAGGCTGGATGTGGGGACGTAGCCCTCGACCGAGCGCGTGGTG
>DASYKO010000454.1:0-15410 GCA_035995285.1 Hyphomonadaceae bacterium
CGTCCGGTCGCGTTAGCGGCCGATCGTGATCTGCACCTCTGCGCGGCGGTTCAGCGGCTCACGCACGCCGTCTGCCGTCGGTTTGGCTTGCTTGCTCTCGCCGCTTGCCGCGGTCCGGATATTGGCTTCCGGAACGCCGCCAGCAACCAGCGCGCTCTTGACCGTGTCTGCACGACGCCCCGAGAGGCGGTCGTTGTAGGCTGCACCACCCGAGGAGTCGGTGTGACCCTCGATGGCCGTGAGGGTGACCGTGCAACCGCCGGCGCGGGCGCGAGCCAGAGCTTGGTTGACGATCTCCCGGTTGTTCGCCGTGAGGTCCGAGCGGTCCCATTCGAAGTAGACGACGAACGGATCCGGCTGGCTCGAGCACTGCTGCACCGTAGCCGTCGCGGTAGAGGGCGGCGGCGGGGGCGGAGGAGGCGGCGGCGGCGGGGGCGGGGGCGGCGGAGGAGGCGGGGGTGGCGGCGGAGGCGGCGGCGGGGCCGCTGCTGCCGGCGCATCGAACTGCCAGCGGATGCCCGCGAGCACCGCATGCTCCTGGTAGGAGGCTTCGTACGGTCCATCGACGCCCTGGAAGTTCAGGTCGTCTGCGTTGGTGAAGACGTAGCCAATGTCGGCCGTCATCCGCTCCGACAATTTCACGCCAAAGCCGAGAAGGACGTTGTAGGCGAAGCCCGAGTCGCTGTCGTCGAAGCCGTTGGCCGCAAGACCACCCGGATTCGCGTATAGCGAGGCAGCGTTCGAATCGACCTGGATGCCGCCGGCGCCGATGCCGACATAGGGCGTAACGTTGCCGCCCATGTTGAAGTCCTTGATGACGTTCAGCATCAGTTCGGTGACGCGGGTGGAGCCTGCGCCGATCGGACCGACCGTTCCGGCGGGCTGAGCGCCCAGGAACTGATCCGGCACGTCAAGTTCCACGTTGCGGTATCCGGCGATGCCTTCAACGCGGATGCCGCCGGCAAAGCCGTAGCCGAAGCCACCCATGAAGACCGGGTCGAGCTGCGGTTTGGCGCGAACGTCGAGTTTGCCGTTTGCGCCAGGTGTTGCGTCGATATCTTCGGTGCCGTCAACGACGGCGCCGATCTTGGCTGTTCCATACCAGCCAGTCTGAGCATGAGCAGTTGCGCCGACAGTCACCAGGGCGGCGGCCGCAGTGGCGCACAATAGTGCCTTTTTCATAACGTTCCCCTTGTCCAAAGGTATTCCCCGGCGTCCAGAACAGCGGTCGCCGGAGTATGGAACGCGGTCGCCCCGCATTCTGATCCCGCGGTACACGAGTTTTTTTCGAGTGACCATACAACCTTGAGACTTAAGTCCTCGGACCCTGCGTTTTTGGTTTGCGAGGGGCTGGCAAGCAACAAGAACGCGAATGGTGCAATCCAGACAGGCAGCTGCAGTTGCCCTCAACTTCCGGAATTCGTTCGTTTTCTGATTCGGTGGTTACCGACTCGTTTGGGTCGGGGGTCGAAACTTCATGACAACGGGATCATGTGACAGTTCCATACTGTTCCCTACTTCCCCCGCGTCTCAAGGGTTTCCCCCGAAGGTTGGGATATCAACAGAAGCAACACGCCGATCTGGCAGTTGTCGGAAACGGAAATTGAACGTCACAGTCCGTTCATGATGCCGGCCCCGCCCTCGGGCAGGATGGCTCGAACCTGGAGAACGCTGTTGCCGGAACATTCTGGGGCGGAGCACTTTGACGTCGTGATCGTAGGCGCCGGACTTTCCGGTATCGGAGCAGCGTATCATTTGAAGACACGCTTGCCGGGGAAGACCTACGCCATCCTGGAAGGACGCCACGCCATCGGGGGGACGTGGGACCTGTTCCGCTATCCGGGGATTCGATCCGACAGCGACATGTATACGCTGGGCTATGCGTTCAAGCCGTGGCCCAGCGCCAAGGCAATCGCCGACGGGCCTTCGATCCGCAGCTATGTGCGCGAGACGGCGGCGGAGAACGGCATCGACAAGCACATCCGGTTCGGCCACCACGTGGTCGCGGCGGATTGGTCCGGCAAGGATGCGCGCTGGACGGTGACGACGGAGAAGACCGCCGCGGACGGAAAGCCGACTGGCGAGCGGGCAAGCTTCACCTGCTCGTTCATCATGATGTGCTCGGGCTATTACCGTTACGAACAGGGATACACGCCGGACTTCCCGGGGCGAGAGACGTTCAAGGGCAAACTGATCCACCCGCAGCACTGGCCGGAAGATCTCGATCATGCCGGCAAGGACGTGGTGGTGATCGGCAGCGGGGCGACGGCGGTGACTATCGTGCCGGAGATGGCGAAGACGGCCAGGCACGTGACGATGCTGCAGCGCTCGCCCAGCTATGTCGTCGCGCGGCCGTCTGAAGACGCGATCGCCAACTGGCTGAAGAGCTTCCTGCCGGCGAAGATGGCGTACAACCTGATCCGCTGGAAGAACGTGTCACTGGGGCAGTACTTCTATGCCCGCGCCCGCAAGAAGCCTGAAGCGATGCGCGCCGTGATCGCCAAGGCGGCGCAGAAACAGCTGGGGCCGGACTATCCGGTGTCGACGCACTTCAATCCGAAATACAATCCGTGGGACCAGCGCATGTGCCTGATCCCCGACGCCGACCTGTTCAACGAGATCAAGGCCGGCCACGCGGAAGTGGTGACCGACACGATCGACAGGTTCACGCCGGGCGGCATCAAGCTGAATTCGGGCAAGGAGCTGAAGGCCGACATCATCGTGACGGCGACGGGACTGGATCTTCTCTTCCTCGGCGGCACGAAGGTGAGCGTCGATGGCAAGGAGGTGGAGTTCGGCAAGACCACCACCTACAAGGGCATGATGTATTCGGGCGTGCCGAACCTTGTCTCGATCTTTGGCTATACCAATGCCTCATGGACACTGAAGTGCGACCTCACCTGCGAATACACCTGCAGGATCATCGCGAAAATGGATAGCACCGGGGCAAAGGGCGTGACGCCGACGCTGAAGGACGGGAATATCGAGCACGCGCCGTGGCTGGATTTCTCGTCGGGCTATGTCCAGCGCACCATCGACCGCTTCCCCAAGCAGGGCACGCGCATGCCGTGGAAGCTGAACCAGAACTACCGCGCGGACGTGAAACTGCTGCGCTATGGCGCGGTAGAGGATCCGGAGCTGGTGTTTAGTTGAAGCCCGATCCGCCCGCCTCCCCTTCGACGGGGAGGTGGGCGCAGGTCTACTCCACCGGCACCCACACCTCGCAGCCGCCCAGGCCGGTGCGGGGGTCGAAGTCGGGCCCGTAGTATTCGATCATCTGCATCGACATGTTCTTCGGCGCCCTTCCCGAGCGGCCGAGCCATTCGCCGGCGGCGGCGCAGGTGGCGCCGATGTTGGAGACGTGGCCCTTGTTCTCGAAGGCGGCCCACTCGCGCGGGGCCAGGCGGGCGCCGGAGAGGCCCTCTGGCAGATCGTTGAGGCTCTTCACGCGCACGGCCGCAAAATAGTCGAAGCCGCAATCATCGTTGAGGTCGGCCGGCGCAAGGCAGAGGCCGTAGGCGGCGCCGGGGATGGCGCCGGGTATCGTCGGCATGATCGGCCCGAAGGCCTGCCATATGTTGGGGATGCCGCCGCGATCCTCGAAACGGAAATACTTGCGCAGGCCGGCGAAGAGCATGGCGTCGGTCTTCGTGAACCGCGCGGGGGAAATGGTTGGGGCGGGTTGGTCGGGCATACGGAGAGGCTCCACGAGCTTGAGGTCTGTGATGGAACGCCTGCGGGCGTCGTCAGGCGTTACGCCGAACTGCTCGCGGAAGGCGCGGGTGAATGCTTCGTGGGAGTTGTAGCCCGCAGACAGGGCGACCTGCAGGATATCAGGCGCGCCGCTGACGAGGAGCCTCGCCGCTTCCGACAGGCGCCGGCCGCGCACGTAGGCGACGACAGGCTGTCCGACGGCGGCGGCGAAGGTGCGGGAAAGATGGAAGCGGGACAGGCCGGACGCCTCGGCCACATCGTCGAGCGTGAGAGGCTCGCCGAAATGGCTTTCAATGAACCAGAGCGCCTTGCCGATCGATTGCATGTGTTCCTCGAAGCAATGATGCACTGTGCTTCGGCTCGGGCAAGCGCGCTTGATTGGGATTGCTGTTAAACCGCCTTCTTCGCCCTCTGCACCGCCGCATCCAGCGCGCCGAGGAAAGCCGAGCGATCTTTCGGCGAAAAGGGCGGCGGGCCACTGGTGATCTGGCCGAAGGAGCGCAGGTGTTCCATCAGGCCGCGGGTGGCGAGGGCTGAGCCGATCATGTCTGTAGTGAAGACTTTTGCGGTTGGGGAGATGGCTTCGGCCTTTTTCTCGAGAGCGCGGCCGGCGAGCGGGATGTCGTTGGTGACGACGATGTCGCCCGGCCCTGCCCGATCGGCGATCCAGTCGTCGGCGAGATCGGGGCCGGCGTCGACGAGGACGAATTTGATGCGGGGTTCGGCAGGCGTGCGGATGAAGGAATTGGCGACGACGAACACGTCGAGGCCGACGCGGCGGGCGACCTTGTAGACCTCTTCCTTCACGGAGCAGGCGTCTGCATCGACATAGATCGCGGGCATGGATGCGAATTAGGGGCGCGAGCCGCGGCTGTCTAGGCCTTGGTCTTTGCGCGGGGCTTTTTGGGGACTGTAGCCTTGGGGCCGTTGTCGTCCTTGT
Organism: Hyphomonadaceae bacterium; assembly: GCA_035995285.1. Classification (GTDB taxonomy): domain Bacteria; phylum Pseudomonadota; class Alphaproteobacteria; order Caulobacterales; family Hyphomonadaceae; genus UBA7672. The sequence continues at coordinate 4,655 of DASYKO010000454.1, forward strand.
CGCCGGCTGCGTCTGTGGCTGAGGACTTTGCGGCGGACTTGCCGCCCTTGCCTTCGCGGCGCTTGCGTTCTTCGTGAAGCTTGTGGGCGTTCTTCTCGACGTCCTGGAGAATGGCTTTCAGCTCTTCGTCGGTGAGGTGTTCGATGCCGATGAACTCGTTGTCGGCGTCGACCATGGCGCGGATCAGTTCGTCGAGCTTGGCGTGGATGGCGCCGTTGTCGCGGTTCTGGGTGTTCTGGATCAGGAACACCATGAGGAAGGTGATGATCGTGGTCGAGGTGTTGATCACCAGCTGCCAGGTGTCGGAGAAGCCGAACAGCGGCCCGGTGCAGGCCCAGACAATGACGTAGGCAGCGCACACGATGAACGTGATCGGGTTGCCGGCGAGCTCGGACACCGAGTTTGCAAAACGAGTGAAGAGCTTGCCCATCAGGCATGCAAATGCGCGCGGCTGCGGGAAGTTCCGTGATGCTGTGCTGAGATCAGCCGCCGCTGAGAGGCGGGAGCAGCGCGATCTCGTCGATCGGGGAAATGCGCGCGGACGATTCGTCTGCCACGAGCGTCTGGTTCACGGCGATGCGGATGGATTTCGAGCGGAGCATGTCGGCAAGATCAGGGTTCGCCTCGGCAAGTTTCGCGCGCAGGGCTGCGGCCGTGGCAGCGCCTTCCGGCAGCGGGATGGAAGCGGCGCCGAAGGCATCCTTCAGCTTGCCGAACAGGAGAATGGTACCGCTCATCCGCCGGTATGCGACATTGTCCGCGGGCTGGCGGGGGTGGCGAGGCGCGCGGCGTCGAAGTCGTGGCCCTTTGGCTTGCGCTCGATGGCGCCGAGGATGGCTTCGCGCAGCTTGGCGCCGGAGGGATCGGAGCGCAGGGCCTCGCGCAGGTCGGCGCCCTCTTCCCGGCCGAGGCAGGTGTAAAGCCTACCCGTGCAGGTAAGCCGCACGCGGTTGCAGCTTTCGCAGAAATTGTGGGTGAGCGGCGTGATGAAGCCGAGCTTGCCGCCCGTCTCCTCGACCTTCACATACCGGGCCGGGCCGCCGGTTGTGTAGTTGAGATCGGTGAGCGTGAACTGTTTGCCCAGATCAGCGCGAACCTTGTTGAGCGAGAGGAAGTCTTCCACCCGATCCGTCTCGGCCTCGCCCATGGGCATGGTTTCGATCAACGTGATGTCTGCCCCGCGCTCGTGAGCGAAACGGATCAGTTCCGGGATTTCGAGCTCGTTGATGTTGTGCAGGGCGACGGTGTTGATCTTGACCTTGAGGCCGGCGGCGATGGCGGCGTCGATGCCCTCGAGCACGTCGCCCAGCATGTCGCGGCGGGAGATTTTCTCGAACAGGTCTCGTTTAAGCGTATCCAGCGAGATGTTGATGCGGCGGACGCCGATGGAGGACAGTTCGCCCGCGTATTTCTTGAGCAGCGTTCCGTTGGTGGTGAGCGTGAGCTCTTTCAGGCCGTGGCCGAGATGGCGGGCGAAGCGGGCCATCAGGTCCATCACATCTTTCCGGACGAGCGGCTCGCCGCCGGTGATGCGCAGCTTGTCGACGCCGAAGGAGGCGAAGGCCGTGACCATCTCGTCCAGCTCTTCGAACGACAGCACATCCTTGCGCGGCAGGAAGGTCATCCGCTCGGGCATGCAATAGGTGCAGCGCAGGTCGCAGCGGTCGGTGATCGATAGGCGCAGATAGGTGACGCGGCGTTTGAAGGAATCGACCAGCGCGCCCTGTGCCGCGGCCAGGGCGGTGGGCGAAGCGCCGGGATCAGCCATTCGGCCGGCGGGGCGGGCGTTGATGAGCGTGTAGGCCATTCCCGGCAAATATAGTGGCTTTACAGGGCCGAACGGAAGGGGCGGTTTAGGCCCGCACTGGCGGCAATTTGGCGAAGGGGCCGGCTGATTGCGAGGGATTCGCGAGTATTGGGCCCCGCCCCCGTGGTTCGGCGGACGCTCCGCCCTTGCGGGCTATGCTGCTCACCATGAGGGCTACGCTAGAGCCCAGGGCCCTAACCCATCGGATAGCGGATCTCTTTCGAAATCTCGTCGACCTTTTTCATCACCTCGGCGGGGAGCGTGACGTCTGCGGCGGCGAGGATGTCCGGCAGGTGGTCTTCGTGGGTGACGCCTACGATGGTTGAGGCGACGAAGTCATGCTGCTTGGACCAGGCGGTGGCGAAGGTGGTCACCGACATGCCGAGTTCCTGGGCTAGGCCGATCCAGCGTTCGGTGGAGGCGAGTGTCTTCTCGTTGACGAAGCGGCGGGCCATCGGGGCCTGACGGGCGGGCATATCCTTGTATTTGGTGAAGCGGGCGCCTTCGGGCCACGCGCCGCCCTGGTATTTGCCGGTGAGCACGCCTCCGGCGAGCGGTGAATACGGGATCAGGCTGACGCCCTCCTGGCGCGCGGCCTGCGCCATCTCGTCCTCGAAGCGGCGATTGTTGAGGCTGAAATTGTTCTGGATCGACTCGTGGCGAGCGATGCCGTGCTTCTCCGAAGCGGCCAGCGACTTCATCAGGCCCCAGGTGGTCTCGTTGGAGCAGCCAAGCACCCTCACCTTCCCCGCCTTTACCAGATCATCGAGGGCGCGCATCGGCTCTTCGTAGCTTGTGCCGTGGTCGGGCCAGTGGGTCTGGTAGAGATCGACATAGTCGGTGCCGAGACGCTTGAGGCTGTCTTCCATGGCGTGGACGATATTGTGGCGGTCCATCGCCGTCATGGCGTGGCGCTGGGCGGATTTGATCCAGCCGTGGGAGGGGCCGGAGACTTTCGTCGCAAGCAAGACTGCATCGCGCGGCTTGGTCTTCATCCAGCGGCCAACGATTTCCTCGGTGAGGCCGGCATATTTGACGTCCGGCGGAACGGGGTAGTTTTCGGCCGTGTCGTAGAAGGTTATGCCCGCCTCAAAGCTCTTGTCGAGGATGCGATGGCTCATCGCCTCGTCGGCCTGATTGCCGAACGTCATCGTGCCCATGCAGATTTCGGAGACATGCAGCGCAGAGCGGCCGAGGCGGCGGGTTTTCATGTGATTGACTCCCGATTTTCGCGAGACACTAGCGATGTGAGCGGGCGCTCACAAGAGGTCAGCCGGGGCGCACCGGCAAGTCAAACAGCTTGAAGCATTCCGGATATGGATCACTCGCCGATGCGCCGAAACCGTCTGGAGGAGGACCTACCCATTCACCTGTCTCCGCGGCCGCGTCTATTGCGTCTTCGATCGCAGTAAGCGACGGAGGCATCCCGACCTGTTCGCCGACGTAATCGACAACCCGCTTGGAATGCCCGTCGTAGGAAACCACCACTTGATAGGCAGGATTGTCCGTTATCGGCGCAACGTATTCGTCCTTGAGTTCGAAGAATCTTGCGGCCTTGATCTGGTCCACCAAGGTTAGAACTGTTTCCTTCGAAATCTTTCGGGCACGTGGCCCTTTTTCAGCGACAAACTTCACGCCGCAATAGTTGACCGATCCATCACCCTTGAGTTCGACGCCGTACATTGGACACGGCCCGAAGCACGCGGTCCGCGTCAACCGAATGCTGAGTGTGTTGATATCCTTGATCTTGGGAAATCCGCTGTCTGGCTGACCTGCGGAAGGCGCGGGCGGAGAACAGGCGGATGCTAGAACGGCAAGAAGCAGAATCCCTACCCGCTGAAACATGCCCATCGCTCCTTGTGATTCACGTCTCCATCAACCGCGGCATCAGCTCGACCATGTTGCAGGGCATGTGTCGGCTGTCGAGTTGCCAGCGGATGAGTTTGTCCCAGCCGTCCTTCACGGCGCCGTTGGAGCCTGGCAGGCAGAAGATGAAGGTGCCGTTGGCAGTGCCGGCGCAGGCGCGGCTCTGCAGCGTGGATGTGCCGACGGACTGGAAGCTTACGAGATGCCAGACGGTGTTGAAGCCTTCGATCTCCTTGTCGAACAGGGGGCGCACGGCTTCGGGTGTGACGTCCCTGCCCGTGAGGCCCGTGCCGCCGGTGGCGACCACGGCGTCGACATTGCGGTCGGCAATCCACATGCGCATGACAGCGCGGATGGCGTTGATCTCGTCGGGCACAATGGCCTTGTCGGCGAGCTCGTGGCCGGCTTCCTTCACGCGCTCGGCGAGGAGATGGCCGGAGGTGTCGGTCTCGTCGGTGCGCGTGTCCGAGATCGTCATCACGCAGATGCGCAGCGGATGGAAAGGCGCATCGTCCACCATCTTGCCGCCGGGGGCGGTGAGCGGGGGATAAGCAGGTCCGGCCATCAGTGGGCTCCGCGTAGCTTGCCTTCCGGGGTGAACATCGTGGCCTCGAATTCGAGGAGCAATGTTTTCCCGGTTTCGGCGTTTCCGTTCCTGTACTCGGCAAGGGAGCGGTCGAGCAAGGTGGAAAGCCTGGCGCTGAACTCCGCCTCGGCGGGGGGCGGATATGCGATAGCGACGCCCTGACTGAGCTGCTGGAAGGCCAGCTCTAGATTCATCTGCTGCGCAGGCATGAGTTCGGCTTCGTAGGGGAAGCTCGCGGGGGCATATTCCAGCACATAGCCGATGTGATCCCAGAGCTGGCTGACGGACTCCATCAGGAAGCCGGGAGGCGAACTCACCGGTCCCACCGCTTAGCGGCGTCACGATCGTCGGTGCGGGGCTCGATCCATTCGGCCGTCTCGCCGGAGGCGCCGGGGCGCAACTCCTTCTTCCAGAACGGAGCTTCGGTCTTGAGACGGTCCATGAGGTAGTCGACGGCCTGCAAAGCTTCGCGGCGATGCTTGGAGAGCGCAGCGACGAGGACGATCGCCTCGCCGGGGTTCATGCGGCCATGGCGGTGAACGATAAGAAGGTCGATGACGTCGAAGCGGGAACGGGCGTCGGTTTCCAGCTGCTCGATCTGCTTCTCGGTGAAGCCGGGATAAGCTTCCAGTTCGAGAGCGGCGACCTCTCCGCCATGCGCGCTGTCGCGGACGGAGCCAATGAAGGTGGCGAGCGCGCCGGCCTCGCCGCGGCCCTTTGCGAAGGCGGCGGATTCGGCGTGCGGATCGAAAGGAGCGGTCGTGACGCGGATCATGGAACTACCCTAGACCAGTTCCGGGCGCGGCTGAACGCCCATCATTTGATGGCTACCAGCGCGGCGCCAATCATGACCAGCACGATGCCCAGCCAGTTGCGCGGACTGAGGCCTTCTCCCAGAAATGTGACTCCCATGACGGCGACCAGAACTATGCTGAGCTTGTCTATCGTGGCCACCTGAGAGGCTTGGCCCAGGCTGAGCGCGCGGTAGTAGCAAAGCCACGAGATGCCGGTGGCGAGACCGGAGAGCCCCAGGAAGATGAGCGTGCGCGGGGCCAGCGCACTGAGCGGCTGGGCTACACCGCGGACCAAAACGATCGCTCCGGCAAAGGCTGCGATCACCACCACGCGGAGGAGTGTTGCGTAGTCCGGATCGACGCCCGATACGCCGATCTTGCCAAAGATCGCAGTCAGCGCCGCAAACAACGCAGCGAGCAGGGCCCAGAAGATCCAGGATTCGAGCATGCGTGTGGCAGCCATCTCCGATCCTATCTCCCCGCCTGCGCGCTAGCCAAGCTTAAGGATCGCCGAACCGAAAGGTTCCATCACCAGCCGGCCGCCCACCAATGCCACGTCCGAGCCCCAGAGGAGCGTGGGCGCGCCTTCGTCGATCTCGCGGGTATAGGGCTGCGAGCCGAAGTTGAAGACGCAGAGAACAGTTTCGTCGTCCACGCGGCGGATGAAGGAGAAGATGTCGGGCGTGGTGCGGGCGTCCATCCACGCGACGGCGCGCGCGAGATCCTTCTGTGGCTCCAGCGCACCGCCGCGTGAGCCCTGGATCTTGAACGAACCCTCTTTTAGCGCGCGGCTGGACTGACGCAGCGCCATCAGCTTGCGGGCGATGTGGAGTGTGGAGAGTTCCAGCGCGTCCTGCGATTCAACGGACAGGGATTTGTGGCGCGGGTCCACGGGGAGCCAGGGCTCCTTCGCCTTGGTGAAGGCGGCGTTGGCGATGTCTTTCCACGGCATGGGCGTGCGGCAGCCATCCCTGCCCTTGGTGGCGGGCCAGCCATTGATGCCCCATGGATCCTGCAGCTTCTCAAACGGCACGTCGCCTTCAGGCAGGCCGAGTTCCTCGCCCTGGTAGAGGAAGATCGTTCCGCGCAGCGAAAGAATGAGCGACAGGAAGAGGACAGAGGCGCGGCCAGTGGGCGCGCCGATCGCATCGCCCCATCGCGTGGCGACGCGGATGACATCGTGATTGGAGAAGGCCCAGCTGGGCCAGCCATCCTCCGGCCCCTCGCTCCACTCAGAAAGAATTTCGCCCATGCGCGCGATGCCAGGCCAGGCCGAGAGGAAGTCGAAGGCGTAAGCAGTGTGAAGGCGAGTCTTGCCGCGCGTGTATTGGTTCATCAGCGCGTAGGAGCCGGGGGCGAGTTCGCCCACGGTCATGCGATCGCCATAGGCGCCCAAGAGGGCGCGGAGCTTGCCGATGAAGTCCAGCGTCTCGGGCTGGTTGGAGTTGAACTCGTGGATCTGCATGTTGCGTGGCAGAGCCGGGCGCGGATCGCCGCTCGGCGGATTGTCGCGCAGCTTTGCGTCATGGACGTAGTAGTTGGCGACGTCGAGACGGAAACCATCCACGCCCCGGTCGAGCCAGAATTTCGCGATGTCGAGGATGGCGGCCTGCACATCCGGGTTGCGGAAGTTGAGGTCGGGCTGGGTCGAGAGGAAGTTGTGAAGATAGTACTGCCGCCGCCGCGGTTCCCACGTCCATGTCGGGCCGCCGAACCAGGCTTGCCAGTTCGACGGGGGCGAGCCGTCCGGCTTGGGGTCGGCCCAGACATACCAGTCGGCCTTGTCGTTGGTGCGGTCCAGCCTGCTCTGCTGGAACCATTCATGGTCGGATGAGGTGTGCGACCAGACCTGGTCGATGATGACTTTGAGATTGCGCTCGTGCGCGGCGGCGAGCAGTGCATCGAAATCGGCGAGCGTGCCGAACATGGGAGCGACGTCGCGATAGTCGGAAACGTCATAACCGAAATCGCGCATCGGCGACTTGAAGAAGGGCGAGAGCCAGACGCCGTCGACGCCAAGGGATTTGACGTAGTCGAGTTTCGAGGCGACGCCCCTGAGGTCGCCGATGCCATCCCCGCTCGCGTCCATGAAGGAGCGCGGATAGATCTGGTAGAGCACTGCGCCCCGCCACCAGCTGGCTGTCATGATGCTATCCCGCGCAATCCAGTGCGCTGCCTAGCAGACCCCGCAGGTCAGTCCACCCACAAGCCGTTAACGCAGGAAACGCGCGTGGTAATGCAAGGCGTCGACTGAACGGGATCAGCCGTTGCCGGCGGACCGGGACGCCGCCTCGATCGGCAGATAGTCCGCCATCGGCGCGCCGGGGCTTTCGAGACGCAGCATCTTCCGGGTGATGTCGATCTCGATGCGCATCTGGCGGCTCTGGTCGTAGAGCCGGACGGTCGTTGCTGTCCGGCTTTCCTGGGCAAAGCGGGCGAACACGGCGTTGCCATGCAGCTCGACCCAGCCATTGTTGGGATCCGAATTCATCAGTCGCGCCTTGCCGCCATCGAACGTTACGGATTTGACCGTGAGACCATCCGGCGCGGAGGCATCCTGCGCCGGCGCCCGCTCGAGCCTGACCGGGCCGGCGATTGCGACCATGGGAGACTCGGCATCGGTCAGCCGCCACCAATCCTTCGCCGCCGCGCCATTGAGGCCGAGCTTGATCACACGGCGATACGTGTCGAGCTGGATCGTCTTTCCGCCTTCCGCGGCAAGGTAAACGGACCAGTCGTCGCGCGCGGTTTCGGCAAACTTTCCCATCGCCTGGCCGTCGCCGCTGTATTCCGTCCACTCCTTGAGGTTGGACTGCTCGAAGTGCGCCTTCTCTTCGCCGAAAGCTGCATGCGTCAGGTTGCGGCCCGTGAGGATTGGCCCGGTCGTGGAAGATTCGATCGCCTTCCAGTCCACCATCGGCCCATCGTTCTCGGATTTGAAAATGACCTTCTTCGCGCCGTCCAAACGCAACACGCGCTTTCCATTTTCGTCCTTGAGATCGAGCGCCGCCTTCGTTGCCGAGGTCACACGCAGCGTGGCGATGTCGATCGAGCTGGCGTTGAATTCGTGCCAGACGCCTGGCGCGGATTCCGTCAGGCGCTGATCGCCCTTGCCGAACACGACTTCCTTCACATCGCGAGCATCCTCGATCCGGCCGTTTTGCGATGGCGAGGCGACCAGGTACTTACCCCGCGCGGGGCCGGCCTGTGCTGCCGGTGCGGGCGCACTCGCAACGGGCGTTGCCGGCGCCACGGACTCAACGCTGTCGCAAGCGCCCAACGCAAACAGCGAGGCCGCCGAAGCGGCCATTAGCGCCATCCTGAAGTTCATGATCATCCCCGTGCCTGCCCCGCGCAGGCCGTCAGATGATCATGCAGCAACCGCGCGGTCGATAGTTAACTGCCGTCAGGTCTGTCTTTAAGCCGCGTTTCGCGCCAACTGGATCAGCTGTAGCTGCAGCGAAAATAGGAGTGGGCGTAGCGAATGCATTTCACGCCATCCCCTCCCAGCAAATCCGGCAAAGCCCCGCGAACAGCCGCACTCTCTGGCGCATCGAGGTTTGCCAGCGTCTCCTTCGGATCAAATACGATAGCCGCGCCACTGTCTGGAACGCCGCGATAGATGTGGAAGGCGGCCAGGAAGTACGGTGTCTGGACTGCCTGGTATTCGACGCCGTTCAGCCGGGTCCCACGCAGATCCAGCTCACCCCGCTGGCCGGCCTGTGTGATCCGGTCGTAGCCCGGCTTCGCCGCCATGAAGCCCAGCCAATCGCCAGCCAGCTGGAACGGCCGCGTCGCGAATGGAAACGCAAACAGCAGGAGCACCATCACCAGCAGGAGAGGCCGCGTTCCCCGCAGCTTCTCGAAGGACTCGATCACAAGCAGGGCGACGAGCCCAACGCCCCAGACGAAGTGCGTAAGATACGGCACGAGGCCGATCACCCATCCGTTCGCAAACCACGTCCACAGCATGTTAAGGATAACGCCGACGCCGAACCAGACCACGACCGCCCAGGCGCTGAAGACGCGCAGGGTCATGCCGCGAAGCGTGAACGTACTTTCGGAATCAAGAGCTGCGGCAGACGGCATACCCATTGCATTCCCCTGATGCGCGAGCTGCAACCACGCCGATTCTCATATGGCGTGCGGGATTAATCTTATTTCGGAACAGACGATCATGCGAGCGGCGATTTCAGCGGCATCATTGGCGAACAGCGACCGCGTCGCGTGGGTCGATTACGCCAAGGGTATGTGCATCATCCTGGTGGTGATGTTCCACACCGTTAACCACTACGAGGAGGCCGTCGGCTCGACAGGGTGGATGCGCTGGATCGTGGAGTTCTCCAAGCCGTTCCGCATGCCCGACTTCTTCCTGATCTCGGGCCTGTTCCTGTCGCGGACCATCAACTCCAGCTTGCGTGAGTACATCGACAAGAAGGTCGTCCACTTCCTGTACTTCTACTTCCTGTGGCTCGGCCTCACCCTGCTGCTCACCGACAACGACACGCTCCGCTCGAACCCCGTGGAGTTCGTGAAGCTATATCTCTGGAACATCGTGCAGCCGACGGGCGTGCTGTGGTTCGTGCACATGCTGGCGATCTTCTACGTCATCACGCGCATGGTTCGTCGCCTGCCGAAATGGACGGTGCTGCTGGCGGCGGCCGCGCTACAGATCGCGCATCAGGCGCTGTGGATCGACACGCCGAGCTTCATCCTCAACCGGTTCATGGATTACTTCGTGTTCTTCTTCCTCGGCTACGCCATCCATGGCGCAGTGTTCGAGATTGCGGATCGGGCGCGGCAGAAGGTGTGGACGACCGTGGCGGTTGTCGCTGCATGGGGCCTGGGCAACTACTTCCTGACACAGCACGGAATTCACCACCTGCCCTTCGCCGGCCTGCTGATGGGCTTTGCAGGCGCGCTGGCGGTGGTCGAGATCGCGGCGCTGCTGTCGAAGTTCAAGTCGGCGCGGTTCGTTCGTTATTGCGGACAGAATTCGATCGTCATCTACCTGACGTTCTTCTTCCCGATGACGGCATTGGAGCGCTATCTCGCAAAAAGCCAGATGATCCCGGATGTGGGCTGGGCGAGCTTCGCGATCCTCGTGATCTCGGTTCTGATCCCGCTCGGCTTCCACTTCGCGATCAAGAAGACGCCGCTGATCGCGCTCTATGTGCGCCCGCAAATATTCCGGATGGGGAACGAGCGCGCGAAACTGCGCGAGGCCGTTGCCTAGACTCTGATCCGAAGTCCACCGTCATGGTTTCGCCCTGCAAACGCTGCTAGAGGCGATTCTGTCAGGCAGACTGACAGCCACTAGTCATGACGTTTGGATCCCAGCGATTTCGGAGTTTGCAATGATCGACCTCAGCAGTGTCGTCTCGAAGCTTGGCGAAACCACGATCACGGAAATCGGCGAACCGCTCGGCCTCTCGAAGGAGCAGTCGATGGCGGCAGCGAAAGCGCTGGCCGAGAACTTCACCGGCAACAAGGATCAGGCGATCGCAGCCGCTGCGAAGGAAACCGGCCTCGGCAAGGAAGTGATCGAGTCAATGCTGGTGAAGCTGCTGGACCGCGCGAAAGACGCGGGCGTCGACTACGCCAAGGAACAAGCCACGCAGGCAGCCAAGGGCATGTTCAACAAGTTCTTTGGTCGCTGAGCCGAGACGTTTCCTCTTTCTGTGAGCACGGCCTCGTGGTTCG
>DASYKO010000455.1:0-2348 GCA_035995285.1 Hyphomonadaceae bacterium
TCGAGGCCTTCCAGAAGGTCAGCCCGCCCTTGCCCTTCGACGATATTTACGTGGCGATCTGCCTCGCCAAGCTCGATCGCGTCAGTGAGGCGAAGGCACTGGCGCGCCGCGTGCTGATGGCGCGCCCCGGCATCAATGTCAGAGGCTGGGCGACCCGCGAGCCCTATTACGAAAAAGCCGATCTCCAGGATTTCCTCGATGGCATGCGCATCGCCGGATTCCCCGAGGAATGACGCGTCATATCCGCACCTGACGCGTCATGGTACTCGAAGGCGTACCATGACGAATTTAAGGCGTTAACAGTGCCCCTTTTCCTCCTGACACTATGCTGTCAGGAGAGGTCGACTACATTCTCCTTCCATGAATGGAGAGGTGTCCCATGCGCAGCAGAACCTGGACCGAATCGCACCCACAACCGGCACGCCGCACGGCAACCGACGGCGTGATGGGCGTGTTTCTGCGTGGCGTCGCCGAGAGCTTCCGGCGGGCACGCCAGCGGCGTGATCTCGCGGCACTCTCCGACCACGGCTTGCGGGACATCGGCCTCAGCCGTGTCGATATGGAGAGCGAGATCTCGAAGCCGTTCTGGCGCACGTAGTCAGGTGGCGTTGCCGAGCTGGCGCGCCAGATAGTCGTTGAGCGTCTTGCCGCGTTCCGGCCGGAACTTCTCGTCGGAGAGTATCAAGCCGTCCATGCGATCGAGGCGGAAGGCGCGGAAGTCCTGCCGAAGCTCGCACCAGGCAGCCAGGATCCAGACCGGCCCATAGAAGGCGAGACCGAGCGGCCAGACCTGCCGCTCGGTCTCGGTTTCGCTCGCGGCCCGGTAGCGAAAGCGCACTTTCAGCTTCTGGCGCAACGCCCGGCGCAATTCGATGGAATCGACGTTGAGCTTTTCCGCGAAGTGCCGGCTGGGCGCGATGAGGGCGGTTTCCGCGAGACTGCGCCGCAGATGATCCGGCAGCACCGCTTCGATCTTGGCAAGCGCCTGCCCGGCCGATTCCGCGAGCGCGCGGTCGCTCCAGGATTCGACGATGCGGGCCCCGAGCACCAGTGCCTCGATCTCCTGCGAATCGAACATCAGCGGCGGCAGGTCATAGCCGCCGCGCATGGCATAGCCGAGGCCGGGCGCGCCTTCGACCGGCACGCCGCTCGCCATCAGCTCGGCGATGTCGCGATAAATGGTGCGCTCCGAGACTTCGAGCTTCTCAGCCAGCTCGCTCGCGCGCACCAGGCGATGGCGCCGTAGATGCTGGATGATGTCGAACAGACGCTGGGCGCGGCGCATGGAACTCCCCAGAATTGCAATCGGCCCGGAGTTGCATCGGATTGGGCCTCGCGGCGCGCAGCCTAATCTCCTGACATCCTCCTGTCAGCAACGAAGCGCGGCAGCGGTGAAATCATGGCTGCTTACCAGGCAACCCACGGTGACATGGCCGGTTGGTTTGGAAAGCACTGGAGGATAGAGCATGCGCGGCAAAATCACCTGGGTCGTGGTCGCCGATGGGCAGCGCGCCACCGTTTATCACAACACCGGACCGGGCAAGGGCCTGGAGATCATCGAAGGCCTCGGCGGACACCATGAAGTGCCGCGGAGCCGGGAGATCATCAGCGACGCGCCGGGCCGAATGCAAGGCTTCGGCGCACACGGCGCCGCGCCGATGACCGCGCGGACCGATCCCCATGAGCTCGAGGAGCAGCGTTTCACCGAGAGCCTGGCGGATGAGGTCAACCGCGCGGCCTTGGAGAAGCAGTTCGACCGGCTGATCCTGGCGGCCCCGCCGCGCACCTTGGGTATCCTGCGGAAATCGCTGTCGAGCCACGCCGCGGAGCGGGTGATCGCCGAGCTCGACAAGGATCTCACCAAGTCGGCGCGCAACGACCTCGCCGCACATATCGACCGACACATCGCGGTCTGAGGAAGGCTCCGCCCGCCGCGCGTCGTCCACCCGTCATCTGCCTGTGGTAATCAGGCGAACTAGGACCGCTGGTCTGTATTCCTTAGAATGGCGGAAAGCGGAACGACGACGGCGGATATGGGGCAGCGCAGACGGTACTGGAAGCGGATTGCGCGGCTGATCAAGCTGCGCTTGGTGATTCCGCTGATGCGGAGCCAGCATCCGCCGGAATATGCAGCCTGGGGGACGGCGGTCGGCCTGACCTGGGCGTTCACGCCCACCCCCGGCATTCAGATGGGCCTGGTGTTGGCCACCTGGCTCATCGCGCGATATTTCCATTGGCATTTCAGCTTGGTGCTGGGCGCTGCCTGGACCTGGGCCAGCAATATCTTCACCGGCCCACCCGTCCTCTACATCTCCTATGTGACCGGCCAGATCCTGCTCGGTCGCTGG
>DASYKO010000456.1:0-18861 GCA_035995285.1 Hyphomonadaceae bacterium
CGGGGCTGGCGACGATCGATGCGGGCTTCAAGGCGATGGCGACCGATGGCGGGCCGCCGACTGTGCTTACCGGCGCGCCGGTGGGAGCGCCTTACCACTTCATGGGCGACGAGCATGGGCTGGTCGTATCAGGCGAGACGAGGCTTTCCATCGGCGACATTGTCACCCTCGCCGCGCCACACTGTGATCCGACCGTGAACCTCTACGATTTCTTCCATGTCGTGCGCGGCGACACGCTGGTCGACATCTGGCAGGTGCAGGGCCGCGGGCGGTCGCGCTAGCGCGAGTTTCAGCGGTTTGTCGGCAGGTCCTTGTAGGCAACACCTTTGTCGACGCGCACATCCTGCGGCAGGCCGAGGACGCGTTCGGCGATGATGTTGCGGAGGATCTCGTCAGTGCCGCCGGCGATGCGCAGGCCCGGCGCCCACATATAGGCGTTGTGGAAGGCGCCCTGCATTGGCGCGAGCGCCGGATCGCTGATGATGCCGAAATGGTCTTCGGCCTCGATGGCGGCATTGCCGATGTCCTGCATGCGGTTGGCGTTTAGGATCTTGCCGATGGAGCTTTCCGGCCCGGGCGTCTGGCCCTTCGAAAGCGCAGTCATCGTTCGGTACTTGCCGAGGGTGTAGCCTTCGGAGCTGACATACCAGCTGGCGAGTTTCTCCCGGAAAGCCTGGTCCTGGATAAGCGTGCCCTTGCCGCTGGGCGAGCGTGTGTTGCGCGCCAGCTCCAGGATTTCGCCGTATTCCGGGCCCGAGGAGCCGCCGACCGCGAGGCGCTCGTTCATCAGCGTGACGAGGGCAACGTTCCAGCCATTGCCGACTTCGCCGAGGCGCTCGGTATCGGGGATACGAACGTCGTTGAAATAGACCTCGTTGAAGTTGGATCCGCCGGACATCTGGTGGATGGGGCGAACTTCCACGCCAGGCGCCTTCATGTTAAGGACGAACATGGTGAGGCCCTTGTGCTTTTCCTTCTCCGGATTGGTTCGAGCGAGCAGGATGCCATAGTCGGAATAGTGGGCGCCGGACGTCCATACCTTCTGGCCGTTGATTACCCAGTCATCGCCATCGCGCACGGCTTTGGTCTTGAGTCCGGCCACATCCGAGCCGGCGCTGGGTTCGGAGAAGAGCTGGCACCAGATCTCATCGCCCTTCAGCGCGGGGCCGACATAGCGCTTGATCTTGTCCGGCGAGTGGAAGGCGATAACGGTCGGGATGCACATGCCGAGGCCGATGGCGAAGGGGCCGACCGGCGCCTGGAATTTCTGTTCTTCCTGCCCGAAGATCACGGAGAAAATGGGCGGAAGTTCGCGGCCACCGACTTCCTTCTTCCAGGTGAGACCGGCATAGCCGGCTTCGGCTTTTTTCTTCTGATAGGCTTTTGCCCCCTTCATGCTTTCAGGATCGCCGATGCGCACCAGGGTTTTCGCGGCGGGGGCGCCGATGGTCTTCTCGAGCCAGGCGCGCGCTTCGGCGCGGAAGGTTGCCTCTTCGGGGCTGTCGTTGAAATCCATGGATCTATCCCCTCAGGCTGCGTTCTTGAGTTCGAGACGGCGCACGAGTTTTTCCTTCCACACGCCGGGGCCTCCTGCTTGGACAGCAAGGAGTTTGGCGCGGCGATAAAAGAGATGGCAGTCGACTTCCCACGTGAAGCCCATGCCGCCGTGCGCCTGGATGTTTTCCTTGGCCGCAAAATAGTAAGCGTCACTGGCGGCGATCCGGGCGGCGGCGGCGGCAAGGGGAAGCTGTGCGGATTCGGTCGAGAGCGCCCAGGCGCCGTAGTAGGCGTTCGAGCGGCCGAGCTCGATCGCGACATACATGTCGGCCAGCTTGTGCTTGATCGCCTGGAACGAGCCGATCTGGCGGGAGAAGGCATAGCGGCCCTTGGCGTAGTCAACGGCCATGTCGAGGCAGGCCTGCGCGCCACCAAGCTGCTCGAAGGCGATGAGGACTGCTGCGCGGTCGAGGACGGCCTCGGCCAGCTGCCAGCCTTCGCCGGCCTTGCCGATGCGTTCGGCTTTCGCCCTGTCGAAGATGAGCTTTGCATGGCCACGCGTGGGATCGAGCGTCGTCAGCGTTTCGCGTTTCACGGCGGGCTGGGCGAGATCGACGAGGACGAGGGAGAGGCCCTGCCCCTCTCGCGCCAGGACGACGGCGTGGGTTGCGATGTCTCCATCCGTGACGGGGATCTTGGCGCCGGATAGCGTCGCGCCGTCGAACGAGGCTTCGATTGAAGTGGGAGACGGCGCGCCGGGGCCTTCGGAGATGGCGAAGGCGCCGATGAGGTCTCCGCTGACGATCTTCGGCAGCAGGGCCGATTTCTGTGCGGGAGAGCCCGCGGCGAGAATGGCTTCGGCAAAGAAGTAGATGGTTGAGGAAAACGGGATTGGGGCCACGGCGCGGCCGATCTCTTCAGCGAGGACGCATTGCTCGAGGCCGCCTAGGCCCAGGCCGCCGAACTCCTCGGGGATCGCAGCGCCCAGCCAGCCCTGTTCGGCAACGCCTTTCCACAGCGCCATATCGCAAGACTTCGCGGCGTCGTTGAGGACTACGCGCACCGCCTTGCGGCTGGAGTGTTCGGCGAGGAACTTCCGCGCCTGGTCTCGCATGATCTTCTGGTCGTCGGAAAAATCGAAGTTCACGCGGCGGACTCCCCGATATGTTTTCTTTTTACCTTAGCGACAGCGGCAGGCGTGGGAAGGGCCGATGCGCTAGATGCGGGTGGAACGGTTAGCCCAGAAGGGTTCGCGCAGCTTCCGCTTGAATATCTTGCCGGAATCCTCGCGAGGCAGGTCGTTCTGGAAGGCGACCGTCTTGGGAACCTTGAAGCCGGAGAGATGCCCGCGGAGGTATGTCTTTACGTCAGCCTCCTTGAGACTCACGCCCGGCTGGGGCTGGACGGCGGCGTAGACGGCCTCGCCATACTCCTCGTCGGGCACGCCGAACACGGCGCAATCAGCAACGCCCGGCATGCGGCACAGCACGGCCTCGATCTCGGCGGGATAGATATTGGCGCCGCCGGAGATGATCATGTCCTTGGCGCGGTCGCAGAGATAGAGATAGCCGTCGGCGTCGAAATAGCCGATGTCGCCCGGCGCGATCAGGCCCACCTTCTCGGATGCCACGCGTTTGTCGTGGTCGCGGTGATAGGTGAAGTCGGCGACGCCGAGAAATCTGGCGACGACTTCTCCCGTCTCTCCTGTCGGAACGGACCTGCCCTCGGCGTCGATCACGCGCACGTCGGCGCCGGGCATCGGCTTGCCGACCGTGCCGGGATGCGCAAGCCACTCATGGGAATCGCAGAACACGACGCCCCCGGTTTCGGTAGCGCCATAGTATTCGTAGATCACCGGCCCCCACCATTCGATCATCGCGCGCTTGACGGTCACGGGGCAAGGCGCTGCGGCATGCACCACCATTTCAAGTGATGAGAGATCGTATTTGCGCTTCACGTCGTCCGGCAGCTTGAGCAGCCGGTTGAACATGATCGGCACCATGTGGATGTGCGAGATGCGATGCTTCTCGATCAGACGCAGCAGATCCTCCGGGTCGAACCGCGGCTCGAGGATGAGGTTCGCACCGATGCGCGAGGCGAGCATGCCGTAGGCGTTAGGGGCCGAATGATACATCGGGCCGGTCATCACGCTGACGATCTTGTCGAAGGGGCGCGTGCTGAAACCGAAGATCGTGAGGAGGCTCTTGATGCTGAAATCGTACTGTTCCGGCGTGGGCTGGGCGCGGCGCACGCCCTTGGGATGGCCGGTCGTGCCCGAGGTGTAGATGACGGTGCCGGGATTGGTCCTGGGCGCGCCGGTCCAGGGCTCGAAGCCTTCAAGCCAAGTTCCCCACACAGGCAGGCCGGGCGGAGGCGTGCACGCTTCCGGAGACACGCCATAAGCTTCGGCGATTTCAGGAGGCGTCGGCACGACGAGGATGGTCACGCCTTGCGGGATGACGGGGCGGATGTGAGGCAGGAAGTCGGCGTGGATGACGACAGCCTTGGCGCCGGAGTTCTCGAAGATATAGCGCGCCTCCTCGGCGGTGCCGTGCCAGTTGACCGGTGTCGGATAGGCCGCGAGCAGGCCAGCGGCTGTTCCTGCCTCGAAGAAGGCGAGGTCGTTGCGAAGGAAGAGCGCGATGATGTCGCCCTCGCCTATGCCGATGCTAGCAAGTCCGGTCGCGGCGCGGGCGGCGCGTTGCTGCAGCTCGGCAGTCGCAAGGCGGCGCGGCCCGCTTGTGATCTCACCCATGGTCTTCCTCCAAGTCCTCGCTCCGGTTGGCCCGGATGCTTGTCTGATTATGCCCTTGCCGTGTAGCGCACTCCCAGCTTGCGGATGGCATGGACGAAATTGTTCGGGGCGATGTCGATCTCGCCAGTCCATTCGATGTCCGGCAGCCGGACGAGCAGCTGGCGATAGGCCTCCTCCAGCTGGATCTGGGCGACGCGCTTACCGAGGCAGACATGCGGGCCATAGCCGAAAGCAATGTGCTTGTTGGCGTTCGGGCGCGCGACATCCAGCGTATCAGGGCGCTCGAACACCGCGGCATCACGGTTGGCGGCGCCGTAGTACATGATCACCTTCTCGCCCTCGGCGATTTTCTGGCCCGCGATCTCGGCATCCTGCGATGCCGTGCGGCGCATGTAGATCACCGGGCTCACCATGCGGATGAACTCGTCGGCCGCGTTGCCGAGCAGCTCCGGCTGCGCCGCAAGCTTCGCCTTCTGGTCGGGAAACTCCGTCAGCAGCTTCATCGCGCCGGACAGCGTGTTGCGCGTCGTGTCATTGCCGGCGAACACGATGAGGAGCCAGGAGCCGTCGAGATATTCATCGCTCAACAGCTCGCCATCGACCTGGGCGCGGGCGATCGCGGTCATCAGGTCGGCTTGCGGATCCTGCCGGCGCTTGTGCATCATGTGCAGGCCGTAGGCGAACATCTCCTCGACGGCCGCATTGAAGTCGGAGACGAACTGCATCAGTTCGACGGTCGGAGCGATGGGCTGCATGGCCTGGTCGGCGGCGAGGTTCTGCGCCAGCTCCAGATAGTGCATCCATTTGAGGAATTTCGGGCGATCCGGCTCCGGCACGCCGAGGATCTCGCACAGCGTGTAGAGCGGCAGGCGCGAGGAAAACGCCTCGACCATGTCGCACGCGCCCTTGGGCGCCATCCCGTCGATCAGCCGCGTGACCTCTGCCGCCACCTTGCTCTTGAGCGCGTTGAGATAGGCCGGAGTAAAGAACGGCATGTGTTCGCGCCGCAGCTGGATATGCTGGGGAGCATCCAGGTTGATCATGGTGTCGAACGAGGCGCGGCCGAGCAGGACATGTCCCTGCCCGGGCTTGGGCGTATTCATCAGAATGCCGCCGCGCTGCGAGGAAAATGCCGCGGGATCTCCATTGACGCGCATGACGTCGGCATGCCGGGTCACGACCCAGAAGCCGGGAAGATCGCCCGGCTCTTCATGCCATGAGACCGGCGCGGTTTCGCGAAGCCTGCCGAAGGCCTCGAACGGCTGGCCGCGCGCAAATGTCTTGGCATTATTGAGGACCAGCCCGTCCAGCCTGGGATAGACCTCGGGATAGACCGGCCCCGGCCTGCCCTCGACGGCTGTCCGGCTGATCAGCTCCATGGGCGTTCTTTCGTCTGGCCGGTCCCCGCCAGACGTTGCGCGCCCTGCCCGCGACGCGCAAGTCATGACCGTAGGGAAGCACGAATCCGGCCTTTGAGACGATCGCAGCCGTCCTCTCGAGGAACGCCGAGCTATTCGCTCTTTTCCGCTTCCGCCAGGGTACGGGGCATGCGGTTGAACGCCGCCGTGTAGTCGGCGGACATCCAGTTTTTATTGCCGCCGTCGCACATGCGCTGGCGCACCTGCGGGCCGATTTCCCGGGTGCCGAGCCCAGGGGTGTCGGTCATCAGCGTGGTGGGATCGCCGGGGATGTAGACGAACTTCGTCCAGCCGCTGCGCTTGGTCGTGCCGGGGATGACGGCGTCGAGTTCGCCGCAGAAGATCACCTGGTCGTTGATCAGCTCCTGCCGGATATAGTTGGCGCGCACATTGCGGAACTTGGCCGTGCCATAGGTCGGCAGCGCCACCTGGCCCAGCGTGCGGCGGCTCAGCGCCTCGGGCGCGCCCTCGGCCCGCACCTTGGCGGCTGCCACCATGTCGGGCGGATCGTCTGCGAAGGCGGGCGCAACGCCGGTGGCGAGGACGAGCGCCAGGAGGGCCGCGCGCATCACGCCATGATCTCCGTGACCGGCCTGGACGTCGTCATGTCGCCCATGCCGAAGCTGCCGACATTTAAGCCCATCATCTGCTGGATGGAGAGCGACACCCGCGTGACCGGATCGGCGGCCACCTTGATATGCTGTCCGCCCTTGTGACGGCCATTGGCGCCGCCGACGAGGATCATCGGGATATTGTCGATCTGGTGGATCTTGGCCCAGCCCGTGTCGGAATAGCCGAGCACCAGCGAATGATCGAGCCGCGTGCCGTCGCCCTCCTTGATCGCATCCAGCGCGGCAAGGAAGGTCGCGAAACCATTAACCGAGGCGTCTGCAAGCTTCGAGGAGATCGGCTGGTAGCCGACCTTGCCGTCGACCGGCTCCTCGTGGGTGTGGGAGTGATAGACGCTTGAATCCCCCGGCAGGTAGAGTTCTGAGGTGGCCGGCGTGAACTGGTAGTTGATGACGCGCGTCTGGTTGCAGGCCAGCGCCATGGCGGTGAGTTCGCTCATGATCTTGTTGTTGTAGGCAACCGTGTCCGTGTCACCCTTGCGCGGCATTTCCTCAGGCGGCTTCGGCACGGCGCACGCTTCGGCGCGCGGCGGGCGGGTGAGTTCGGCGGCCATCTTCTGCTCTACTTCACGCACAGACGTGAAGTACTGATCGAGGCGCGCCTTGTCGGTGGCTCCAGCGGTCGCCATCAACGCATCGCGCTGTTCCTTCACGGACGACAGCACACTCTTTTTCACCATCGTCCGCGCGTCCGGCTTCCAGTCGGCGGAGTTCGGATCGTGGAAGCCCTCGCCGAACAGGCGGGTGTAGAGCTGCAGGGGCGAGTCGTCCGACGTCGAGAAGCTGTCCTGCCCACGCGAGGAGTAGCTGGTGACGGCGCTGCGGAACGGCGTGCATTCCACCGAGCGGAAACGCGCGCCCTTGCCGAGGGTGTCGGAGATGACGGTGTCGAAGCTCGCCAGCCCGTCGAACTGGTTCACCCGGTTGGGGCACTGGCCCGTCATGATCGCGGCCATGCCGGTCCAGTGCGGATGGGACGGGCGGCCATTGAGCTTCACGGTGAAGCCGGTGAAGACCGAGGCGCGGTCCTTGATCGAGCCTTTGAGGAAAGCAAGCTGCGGCGGCGCTTCGTATCCGGCGCCGACCGTCTTGGGCTCCCAGCGGGTGGGCGTGAGGCCGAGGCCCCAGAAGAAGCTGGCGAAGCGCGTCGGCAGCGGCGCGCCATTGGTCTGCGCGGTCGCGTTGGAGTTCAGGAACATGTCGAGCAGCGGCAGCGAGACGCCGATGGCGGTTCCGTTGACCATGCCGCGCAGGATCGAGCGGCGGTTGAAGCGGGACGTTGTCATTGCCGGATGTCCTTCTGGGCGGAGGTCGTGGTGTCGGCCTGGGCGAGTTTGGGTTTTGCGGGCGAGGGCACGCTGAAGAAGCTCTCGCCACGGGCTGCGGCCTTCATGAAGGCAGGCACGCGATAGCCGCCGCTGGCGAAGGCCTTGGTCAATGTCTGGAGTGTTGTGAAATCGCCGCCGATGGGGGCGCGTCCCGTGCCGGTTGCGTAGATGTTGCGGACGACGCAGGAGGATGTCTCCGGGTTGTCGTGCATCACCTTGCCGAGGCCGGCGGCGCCCTCGAATTTGACGTTGCCGTAGAGCGAGGAGACGTCGATCGGCTGGCCGTCTTCCGTGTCGCGGGCCTGTCCCAGCGCGTCGAACTTCTCGAGCGTGAGGCCGAGCGGGTCCATGATCTGGTGGCACGCCGCGCAGGACGGATTGGTGCGGTGCTGTTCGAGGCGCAGGCGTGCCGTCTTCTGGCGATCTGGGCCCGCGCCATTCACGGCCGAGAAGTCGACATCCGCCGGCGGAGGCGGCACGGGCTGGCACAGGAAAATCTCGTTCAGCGCCGCGCCGCGCTTGGTCGGCGAGCTCTGGGCGGGGTGGGCAAAGAGCGAGAGGAAGCTGACCTGCGTGAGCACGCCGGCGCGGCCGGAATCCGCGGGGAAGGTATACGGCGCCCACGCCGAGTTCGACATGTAGGGCACCTTGTAGACCATCGCGAGCGTGCGGGTCATGTAGGTGTCGGGCGTCGTGAAGATATCGCGATAATCTCCGCCCTGCTCGACCACCAGCTTCAGGATGGTGCGGATCGTCTGCTGGCGCGATCCTCGGCGAGAACCTGGCTGTATTTCGGGAAGCGCGCCGGATCCTTGGACTGGGTCTTGAACAGGTCCATCTGCAGCATGTCGTCGAAGAAGGCGGTCAGCCCTTCGGAAAGACGCGGCGACGCAGCGAGGCGATCGACCTGTTTTGAAAGCCCTTCAGACGTCGAGAGGTCACCGCGGTCGGCTGCGAGCAGAAGCTCGTCGTCAGGCGGGGCGTCCCAGAACAGGAAGCTGAGGCGCGCGGCGCGCGAATAATCGTCGAGGATAGGCTGGCCGTTTGCACCCGTCCCTGTCGACCGCTCGATGCGGAACAGGAAGTTCGGCGAGGCCAGCATCGTGGTGAGGGTTTCTTCCAGACCAGCGTGGAAGTCCTTCGTGCTCGTCGCTACCTGGCGCGCCGTGCCGACCAGCGTCTTGAGCTCGGCGGCCTCAAGCGGCCGGCGATAGAGCATGCGGCCGTACTTCGCGAAGAACTTGCCCGCGCAGGCGTCGTCCGCCGCCTTCGCCGATGCCGGCGCGCATGGCACAAATGTCTTGCGGCCATCCTTGCCCATGACCTGCATGGAGATGCTGGAGGCGAGCGCGTAATACTGCTCCATGCCCGAGGAGGAGATGCCCGCCTGCCCCGCGCCGATGGCGATGAGGCCGTCGCGGCGCACCTCCGGCTCGAAGCGGCCCTGCACCTTGATCCCCGTCCCGAACACATCGGCGATCGAGCGGCGGTATTCGCCCTCGGTCAGCCGCCGCATGCCGACAATCTCGCGCGCGTTTTCAGCCTTGGCCTTCACGACCGGCGCCTGGGCGACCGAAGGACAAGCCGTCATCACTGACAGGCCGCAGGCGGCTGCCAGCAGCGATGTCCAACGGGCGGTCGGCTTATTCACCCGCGCCTGCTCCGCCCTGCGCCAGCTTCACCGGCGGTGCGTCATCAAACACGCGCGGGATTTCGACCACCTGCTTGTAATCCGGCGTCAGCACAAAGGCCGGCACGGCGCGGATGCGATAGGCGGTGGAGATCTTCCGGTTCTTGCCGGTGACGGGATCTGGGTCGCCGTCCGCATGCCGCTCAAGCGCATAATAGAAGCTCGGCATGTCGATACCCTGCAGCGTCTCGGTATCGCGCGCTGGCACAGCCTGCCGCTTGTACATGAGCTTCCAGTCGCGATAGCCGCCGAAATATCCCTCGAAGCCGCCATCTTCCTTGATCCTGAATCGGAGCTGGCCGTCGCTCATCAGCAACTGGTCGGGGATCGAGCTGTTCCAGGCTTCGTCCCGCATCCTGATCTCCTGCGGGAAGCGGGTCTCGATCACGCCCTTGGTGATCTTCGCCTTGACGATGCTCTGCGTCTTTGTGACCGGCTTGATGGCGAAGGTGGCGTCGCGCGCGACTTGGCCGTTGGCGTCCTTCGGTAGGCGATCCTTGCTCTGGTAGAAGCCGAGCGTGACATCGTCGTCATTCATCGGGTCCTTGGCGCCCGACATGACCACCACGATCGTGTAGAGCCCGTCGCGCATATAGCCGTTGATGCCGACACCGCGCTGCGAATGATACGGCGCGCCGAGATAGGAGACCCAGCAGCCGGCTGCGCGGTAGTAATTGTTGTCCACGCCCTTGTCGCCATCGGGCGAGGTAAAGTCGGTCGGCTTCACCTTGCCGTCGAGATTGAAGCCCCAGCCGGTATTGCCGCTCACCGGCGGCAGGCCGCCGAGATCCGGCGCCAAGGTCGGGTTCGACCAGACGTCTTCGTAGTTGGGGCCGCGCCAGCGGATGACACGCTTCAGGTCAGCCGCCTGTTCCGCGTCCATGTAGTAGGCGATCTCTTTCTCGTCTCGCCACGGCGTCTTCAGCGCCTTCTCCCAGCTCGGGCGAACCGCCGTGCCGGCGGGGCAGTCTGACCCCGGGGCGATGTTGTCGTTCTCGGGTCCATCGTGGAAGAATGCCGGCTCGAGCCAGTCGACAACATAGCTGCGTGACCAGGGACCCGCGTGCGCCGCGGGGGCGAGAACAAGAGCAGCCAATGCAACCCAGGCGGCGCGCGTCATCCGATATCCTCCAGGCGGGCGCTTTGCGCCTCTTGTTTCGATGCCCGGACTGGCTGCCGCCGATTGCGGCGACCGCCGATCCTGACCCACCCACCATAATCTACGGTCGAGCTGGACCGCAAACCTTTGGGCGGCGGAAACCCGATATTTTAGCCTGCCGGCGATAGTCATCCCGCGACCCGATTTTCGGGCGTTCGGCGTGAAAACGCTCGCAAAACCGACAAAGGCCGCAGCCTTCCCAGACTGAACTCTTGTCTCGCCTCGCGCGCATCGCGCCCAGAAGAACGGTATGGTTGCCGGCAGACTCCGGCACACCACACACATGCCGGTTAGCAGTCCGGATTGACTGTAAACCTGGATAGCGGTCTACTTGGTTATGGACCGGAAGAGTCCAGCCGCCGGGGAAACGACAATGCGAAACAGGGTTACAGGCTTAGTGCTTGCGGCGATTTCTGCTGCCGGCCTGATCGGCGCTTGCGCGGTCGCCGGCCAGAAGTCCCCGGCTGAGCCTACTGCGGCGGCGCAGACCCAACCCTTCGCCATGAGCGTCCGGCGCCTGACCGAGACCCAGTACCGGAACATCATCCGCGACACATTTGGACCGGGCCTGCAGATGAACGCCCGCTTCGAGCCAGAGCTGCGCGAGGAAGGGCTCCAGTCCATCGGCAATGCCCAATTGTCGGTGACGACATCCGGGTTCGAGCAATACTTCGCACTGGCGAAGAGCGTTGCTTCCCAGGTTGTCGATCCGAAGAAGCGCGGGGAGCTCGTCGGCTGCGCACCGATTGATCCCAAAGCGGCGGACGCCACATGCACCCGCTCCGTGATCACGAAGTATGGCAAGAGCCTGTTCCGCCGCCCGCTGACCGAGGCGGAGATCGCCAACCGCCTCAAGATCGCCTCTGACGGCGCCGCAAAGGCTTCGGACTATTACGAAGGCCTGCGCCTGTCCTTGGCGAGCCTCATGGTAGATCCAGAATTCCTGTTCCGCGTCGAGGTCGCCGAAGCCGATCCTGCACACAGCGGACAATATCGTCTGGATGCGTTCAGCAAGGCCTCGCGCCTGTCTTTCCTGCTGTGGGATGCAGCGCCAGACGGGGAGCTGCTGGCCACGGCTGCAAGCGGCGCAATCCATGACGAGGCCACGCTCAAGGCGCAGGCGCAGCGCATGGTGGCCTCGCCCAAGCTGCGCGACGGGGCGCGGGCATTCTTCACCGACATGCTGCAGTTCGAGAATTTCGACAGCCTGACGAAGGATGCATCGACCTATCCGAAATACAGCCAGAAGGTCGCCGACAGTGCGCGCGAGCAGACGCTGCTGACCATGCTCGACCTCGTGGTCGACCAGAACAAGGACTATCGCGATATCTTCACGTCCAACGAGACCTTCATCAACCGCGCGCTCGCGCCGGTCTACAACGTGCCATATCTCTCGCGGAAGGAATGGACGCGTTACACCTTCCCGGACGATGCCGAGCGCTCCGGCATTCTCACCCAGATCACCTTCCTCTCGCTGTTCTCGCATCCGGGCGCATCCTCGCCGACCAAACGGGGGGTGAAGGTCAACGAGATCTTCCGCTGCTCGCCGACGCCCGAGCCTCCGGCGGATGTCGACTTCTCCAAGGTGCAGGCGCTGGATCAGGGCACGGTGCGCACGCGGCTGCTGGCGCACAAGGAGAATGCCGGTTGCGCCGCCTGCCACCGCATCAGCGATCCGCCGGGACTGGCGCTTGAGCATTTCGACGGGCTCGGACAGCTGCGCAAGATGGAGAACGGCCAGCTCATCGACGTCAGCGCCGAGATCAAGGGCAAGCAGCTCAACGGCGCCCCTGGCCTCGGCAAGCTGCTTCATGACGATGAGCAGGTTCCCGGCTGTCTCGTCCGCAACGTCTACGCCTATGGCGTGGGTCATGCGCCTGACGTGCGCGCCGAAGATTACCTCGCCGGTCAGATCAGCGCGTTTGCAAAGGGCGGCTATCGCTTCAAGGATCTGCTTGCCAGCATCGCGACCAGCCAGGATTTCCTCGCCGCCACTCCGCCCAAGGGGATGGCGCCCTACTCCCCTTCACAATCCGCCGCCGCAAAACCGGCCGCCGTCTCAGGAGGCGCACAATGAGCTTCAAGTCCGCTCGCAGCGCGAAATTCTCCCGCCGCTCGCTCATGAAGGGACTCGTCGGCGGCGCCGCCGTGACGATGGGCATCCCGATGCTCGACATGTTCCTCGACGAGAACGGCAAGGCCTTCGCCGACACCGGCGCGCGCGTGCCCGTGCGGTTCGGCACCTACTTCTGGGGGCTTGGCCTGACGGATACGCCGACAGGCGGATCGCGCTGGGTGCCGAAGACGCAGGGCCCCGGCTTCGAGATCACGCCGGAACTCGCATCGCTGGCGCCGGTCAAGGACAAGGTGTCGGTGTTCTCCGGCTTCCGCGTCATCGGCGACGGACGGCCGAATTCCGTGCACTGGAGCGGCCACGCCACCATCCTCTCGGGTATCGCGCCGATGAAGGCGGGACAGATGGACGGGCCGTCCTTCGACACCAAGGTCGCCGACTCGATTGGCATCGGCACGCGCTTCCGCTCGATCGAGATGTCAGCCAATGGCAAGCCGGTGAGCTATTCCACGCGCACCGGCCGCAGCTTTGCGACGCCCGAGCCGACACCGCTGGCTCTCTATTCCCGCCTGTTCGGCGAAGGCTTCCAGGACCCCAACAGTCCGAACTGGACGCCGGATCCAAACATCATGCTGAACCAGAGCGTCCTCTCCGGCGTCACCGAACAGCGCCGGGCTCTCCTCTCGCAAGTCGGCAAGTCGGATCAGGTGAAGCTCGACCAATATTTCACCTCGCTGCGCGAGATGGAGAACCAGCTGGCGATCCAGCTGCAGCGCCCTGCCCGCGCCGAATCCTGCGTCATCCCGAAAAAGCCGGGCGAGGCGCCGAAATCCGCTTCGGTCGACATCGTCAACGCCAACTCGAAGGCGATGGCGAGCCTGCTGGCAATGGCCATGGCCTGCAACCAGACGAAAGTGTTCAACTTCGTCCACACGCCGGGACAGTCCGAGACCTACATCGCCGGCGACAACAAGATCTACCACCAGTACACTCACGACGAGCCGACCGACGCCAAGCTCGGCTACCAGGTCAACACCTCGAAGCTGGCGGGCCTGGTGATGCAGGCGCTGGGCGATTTCCTGGTCGCGATGAATTCGATCAAGGAGGGCGACGGCACGCTGCTCGACAACATGGTGGTGATGGCGTTCTCGGATACGGGCTACGCCAAGATCCACTCAATCGAGAACATACCGATGATCATCGCAGGCGGCGCAGGCGGCCGGCACAAGGCGGGCCAGCACATCGCCACCAAGGGCGATCCCGTCACGCGCGTCTCGCTTACGGCCCAGCAGCTTGCCGGCGCGCCGGTCGGCGAGTTCGGCGGCGGGGCGATGAAGACGGCCCGTCCGATCACCGAAATCATGGCCTGAGGGGATCATCATGTCTGGCAGGCTCACCAAGTTCGCAACGCTCGCAGCTGCAGCCTTCACGCTCGCGCCGCTCGCCCATGCCGACTGGACGAAATCCTACGTCATCGAGTGGATGGAGCAGGCCAGCTATTACGGCGCCACAACCGGTATCATCGACAAGGGCACGGACTGCCCCAAAGGCTCAAACCCCGAGCCGAACTGGGTGAAGATGCTGGTCAACTCCGGCTACACGCAGGAACAGGCCGAATGGATCCGCAACCCGGCCAATCGGAGCGCAGCGCGGTCAGCGGCAATCCGAAGATGGCGTTCCGCGGCAAGAACTTCGCCAGCGTCTACAAAGACCCCGAAACGTATCCGGACCCCGGCATCCTTCCGATGGAGGGCAAGCTCGCAGAGGGCATCAATCTCGACGACGATTCAAAGACCGGCCTCACCAGCCTCACCGGCGAGAAGGGCATCGACAACGAATTCTATCGCGCGCTCGGCTGCTGGAAGTCGTTCCGCGGGCCCCCGCGTCTCTCCAGCGGCGCGCAGACCGTCAACGATCCGATGCGCGAGGGCCAGTGGACGATGCTTCTCGTCTTCCATGGCGCCGGCAATGATCCGATGAACGACGACAATGTGCGGGTCGGCCTCTACACCAGCGGAGACGCCATGGTGAAGTCGGGCGACGGCAAGATCGTCCGCGACTACACCTTCGGCATCAAGCCCGACGCGAAGTATGAAGGCGTCTTCCCGGCGAAGGCGAAGAACGGCCGCGTCACCTCGACTGCGCCTGTCGACATGATGACGCGCGATCCATCGCCCGGCGCCGTGCGCTCAGGCCTCGAAGTGCTGCGCGGGCAGATCGACTTCACGTTCAAGCCCGATGGCTCGCTCGCCGGATATCTCGGCGGATACCGCCCCTGGGCGCCGGTCTATTTCGGCTGGTCGAGCTTCGGGCAGGTGAACGAGGTGCTTACCTGGATCGACTTGCCTGCCGCCTGGTACGCGATGAAGCGCCACGCCGATTTCAGTCCGAGTGGCCCCGGCGGGGAGAAGACGCACATCTCATTCGCGCTGCGGATAGACGCCCTGCCCGCCTACGTCACGGTCCCGGACGGCAGCGCGCTGGTGAAGGAAGTGCGCTCCTACAAATCCGAAGCTGCCGCCGTGGCGTCGATCGCCACGCCCCCACGCCCCGGACATACGCCCGCGCGCCCGAACTAGAAAGGACGAGCCAGAGCCGGACCATGTGAAGCCTCTGCCTACCAGAGGCCGGGGACGAGCCGGTGGGGCACCTTGTTCGCATAGTCCGCGTAGCCGGCGAGTTCCTCACGCAGCATCGCCTCTTCGTCGAGTATGCGCATGACCAGGATCGGCGCGTTCAACAGCAGAAATGCAAGCCCCCACCAGGATCCGAGCGCAAGCGGCGCGCCGATCGTCATGATGAGCACGCCGACATACATCGGATGCCGGACGACCGCGTAAGGGCCGGTGGAGATGACGGTTTGCCCTTCCATCTTCCTGATCGTCGAAGCGCCGTAGGTGTTTTCGCGGAAGACGACCAGGTCGATCATCAGGCCGAGCGCCACCAGCAGGTTCCCTAACACAGATAGCCAGCCCGAGACGTCCGACCACCCAAATCGGTGGTCAAGTACAGAGACAACCAGCAGGCCGACGCATCCGATCATGGCCAGCGAAATGAGCGCCTTCTGGGCTGGACGCGTTTCGGCGCCTGGACCAACCTTGACGCGGCGTTTCAGCAGCGCGGGATCCTTGATAGCGAGATAGATGCCGATGATGTTGGTCGAGATCGTGAAGACGATGATGAACGCCCAGCCTTGCCAATAGGACAGCGTTCCTGCCGATCCAAAAATGATGGCGCCGAGCACAAGAACCCCAATGACGGCCGTCATTATGGTGCGGATGGCGAGTTTCATCGAGGCAATCACCTGCAATTCGAAATCATGATCGGCCCCCCATCGCTGGTGGCATTCTGCGCGATCATCGGGCTGTAGCAAGACGGCCGAGCCGGGCGCGATGTGACAGCATCGCGATCACTTTCCGTCCAATCTCTGCTCTTTTTCCATCCGGTCTTGAATCGGCAAACCGCGCCCGCACCTCCTTCTGCAGAGGTGCGAGACACGGCGCGCGAGACATGACGCAATCAGTAGGCAGACAGTTCGAAACCCTGGCGGCGCGCTACGCAGCAGCATGGAATGCGCGTGATCTCGCCGCGATCATGGACCTCCACCATCCCGGCGGCAGCTATCAGTTGCACGATGCGCGCCGGGAAACCGCCCTCGTTCATGGCCTTGACGGAATTCGCGAGACCTTCGCGAAGGATCTCGCCCGACTGACCGCCATTCACTTC
Source organism: Hyphomonadaceae bacterium (assembly GCA_035995285.1). Classification (GTDB taxonomy): domain Bacteria; phylum Pseudomonadota; class Alphaproteobacteria; order Caulobacterales; family Hyphomonadaceae; genus UBA7672. The sequence continues at coordinate 16,277 of DASYKO010000456.1, forward strand.
GAGCTTCTGGATCTGCACGAAGGCGCCGGCCACGTCGTTTTCCGCTCCCGCCTCACCGCCACAACGAACACGGGGGACGCGATCGACGTCAATACGATGGACCTGCTGACCATTCGCGACGGCCTGGTGATGACCAAGCACACATTTGTCGGCGGCCCCCATGCACCACAACCAAAAGGATCGAGAGATGTCTGAAGCGCGTGTTGCGGTCTACGGAGCTTACGGCCACACAGGCCGGCTGGTGACTGCGGAACTTCGGCGCAGGCGCCATCCCCTTCTCCTCATGGGGCGTGATCCCGAACGCGTGCAGGCCCTCGACGTGTTGAAGGGCGAGCAAAAGCTGGCGCTGCGCATCGACGCCGACGGCTGGCCTGCGGCGCTGGATGGCGTCGATTTTCTCGTCAACTGCGCCGGCCCGTTTGCAGATACCGCTGGACCGCTTGTCGAAGCCGCCCTCAAGGCCGGCGTGAATTACATCGACACTGCTGGCGAGCCTCAAGTGGTTCGGGATGAATTCGAGCGCTTCGGCCAGCAGGCGCAGGGCCTTGGCCTGATGGTGTTTCCGGCGACAGGATTTTACGGCGCACTGGGCGACTTGCTGGTCGCCGCCACGGCTGACGGCTGGTCATCCGCCGACCGTGTCGAGCTGGATTTCATAACCGACGGCTGGAATCCGACGGCGGGCACCCGCGCCGCCGCCGCGCGCATGGCAGGCCGGCGGCTCGTCTACAGCGGCGGCGAACTGCACGAGCAGACGGGCCAACCTGAATTCGTTTCGCGCGACTATGGCCCACCCTTCGGTCGGCAGAGCGTCATGCAAGGCTATCCTTCGCCGGAGGCGATCCTCGTTCCCCGGCATCTCGCGGCGCCGACTGTGGCGATCGGAATGGGCTCGCTTGCCATCCGCGACTTGCGCAATACCGCGCTGACCGGGCCGCGCGCCGGGGAAAAACCAGGCAGCGCTTTCTGGTCGAAGCCAGAATTCGGAAAGGGACCGACACCCGCGTCGGTCGGTGTCTCGGCGAAGACATCTACGGGATCACGGCGCCCATCGTCGCAGAAACGATTTCGAGGGCCATGGCCGGTCGCGGAGTCCTCGCCGGAGTGCTGACCCACGGAGCAACTTTTGACGCCGGGCATTTTCTGGCCGCTCTGTCGCAAAGCGGCCTGCGGACCACTTTTGGCTAAGGGGGCACGGCGCCCGCATCTACAGCCTTCACGGTCACAGCTCGTACCGAGACCGGCGCCATCAGCGATGCGACTACCGCTGCTACCAGCGTTACCAGCAGCGCCACCACAATGACGGCCCCCGTCGGTAAGTCGAAGACCGAAGAGGCGACGAGGCCAAGTATGTAGCCGATGAACCCCATCCCATATCCGACTGCGAGTGCGTACTTTGGTACGAAGCGTTTTGCTGCGAGCGCGGGGAGAATGAGGCTGGCGAAGACGAGGTAGATGCCGACGAGCTGCACCGACTGCGTCACGACCAGGGCGAAGAGCACGTAGAACCCGATCTGGCCGAGGCGATGGCGGAAGGCGAACCACGCAACCAGAGCGAGCGCGTAAAGGATCGCGACGGGGATCAGGCTCGGCAACGAGACCCACAGTATCTGGCCGACGAGCAAATCCTTGAGGTGTTCGCCTCCATGCGGGTTGTTGGCTAGGAACAGGAGTTCGACGCAGGCGGCGGCGACGAAGAGGACGCCGATGAGCGCCTCCTGCACCTCCGGCCAGACCTTTTCGGTCCAGGTAAGCAGCAGCGCCCCCAGAAGCGCCGCGACCACGGCGGCGACCTGGATGCTCCAGCCTTCGGCTTCGAAGCCGAAGGCGCTGGCGGCGGTGACGCCAAGGCCCGCTACCTGCGCGATCGCAAGATCGATGAAGACGATCCCGCGGCCGAGCACGTGCTGGCCCAGCGGCACATGGGTGGAAAGCACCAGCAACCCCGCAACGAAGGCAGGTAGCAGAATGCCGAATTCGAGGTTGCCGGCTTCCATTATTTCAGTCCCGCGAGCAGACGGTTGATGGTGTCGTCATAGAGTGAGGTGAGGTCCTTCGCTCCATCAGTGCCGCCGATGGTGAAGGGCAGCGAGACGGCGGGGATCTTCGCCTTCTCCGCGATGAAGGCGGAGGGGCGATCGTCCTCGTAGGCGGCACGGATGACCATCTTCGCGGGTGTGGTCTGCAGCTTCTGCAGCACCTGGGCGAGATAGCCCGAGGATGGCGGCACGCCGGGCTTGGGCTCGAGCGGCGTCACCTCCGTCATGCCGAGCCAGGCCTGCAGATAGGGCCAGGAATGGTGCTGCACGGCGACGGCGACGCCCTTGAGGGGCGCGGCCTTGGCCGTCCATTCGGCGATCTTTGCGGTCCAGCGTTTCTCGAAGTCGGCTTGCCCGGCCGTATAGGTTGCAGCGTTGGCGGGATCGAGGGCCGCGAACTTCGCCGCCATCGCTTTCGAGACGGGGATCATCATGCGCGGGTCGGTCTGGATGTGCGGATTGCCGCCGGCGTGGACGTCTCCCTCTGCGCGGTCGAGCCTTGTTGGCGCCTCGACAAGACGCACGGCGCTGGTGGCGTTGAACAGC
>DASYKO010000457.1:0-2554 GCA_035995285.1 Hyphomonadaceae bacterium
GCCATCGCTTTCGAGACGGGGATCATCATGCGCGGGTCGGTCTGGATGTGCGGATTGCCGCCGGCGTGGACGTCTCCCTCTGCGCGGTCGAGCCTTGTTGGCGCCTCGACAAGACGCACGGCGCTGGTGGCGTTGAACAGCCCTGGGCCGCCCGCGGCGATCTTCGCGTTGCCGGACTGCTGGGCGATCATCGGCAGCCAGGCGATTTCAAGCTCGGCGCCGGTACAGACGGCGACGTCTGCGGAGCGCGCCTTGGCGATCAGGCTTGGACGCGCCTGGACCTGGTGAGGATCCTGCGATCCGGTGGTTGCCGAATAGACGGAGACTTTATCTCCGCCGATTTCTGTCGCAAGCGCGCCCCATTCGGGCTCGCAGGCGAAGACGTTGAGCGGTTTGGCCATGGCGGGCGCGGCAAAGGCTGCGGCGGCCAGAGCAACGGAGACGATGCGGAGCTTCATGTGATTGATCCTCTCAATAACGGTGGGCGCCATGGGGGCCGTAGATGACGGTGTACTGAAGCGTGAGGACGTCGTTGTTCTCCGCTGCAGACTGGTCATTGGTGTATTGCAGGCGCAGGCGGCCGAACTCGGATGTGTCCCATTCGAGCAAGGCCGTTGTGGCGAAGGGCGAGTGGCCGAGATCGTCCAGCGACGTTCCGGCGAAGCCCGGCCCGGGGTTGTCCGAGCTTAGCCCCGCAAGGCGCAGGCCCGCACTCCAGGCCGGCATGAACTGGTAGACGCCCTGCGCGTACCAGCCCGTGCGCGTTTGCGAGAGCGGGGCGCCGTTGAAGTCGCCTTCGTCCTTGCCGTAGAACGCCTCGGCGGTGAGCGCGAGATTGTTCACCGTGACATTGCCGTTGGGCGCCCATTTGTAGACGAAGCTGGCGATGCCCAGATCCGTCTTCCCGTCGAACAGGTCGCCGGGAATGGTCTCGCGTCCTTCCGCCTTGGCGTGGAGATAGGACAGCGAGCCGAGCCAGCTTGAACTCGTGTTGATATCCGAGCCGGTCTTCACGAAGGCGGTGTAGGTCCCTGCCCCGTTGTCTGCGCTGCCGGCGCCTGGAAACGCCTCGCCGCGGAACGCTTCGGCGCCGAACTCCAGGTAGAGATCGGTGGGAGCAAGCCAACGCACCTGCACGCCATCATCACCGAGCTGGGTGTTGAGGAACGCCTTGTACGGCAGCGGCGCATCCGAGAACGACCAGTCATGCGCGTGACGCTCGTTGATATAGCCGATGCCGGAGAGGAAGCGGCCGGCCTTCAGGGTGAAGCCGCCGGGTAGCGCCGTCGTGCGGATGTAGGCTTCTTCCAGTTCGACTTCGTTATCCGGGCTGATCGAGAAATCGAGGAAGCCAGCGAGCGAGGGGTCGATGTTGGCGGCGAAGGAGACTTCTGACTCACCAAGAGAGAAGCCGCGGGCGGGGCCCGTGATTTCATCTGTGGTCGGGAAGCCGGAGATGCCGGCGGCGCCGGGATCGTCCTTGGCCAGCACCCCAAAGCCGTTGAGCACAGCAGCGATGCCGGGATTGAAGGCGTTCTGGGATGCGGCCGCAGGCGCTGCGGGTTCCGGCGCGGGAAGCTGGTCGATCGCGGCTTTCGCCTCCTCTGCTTCTTTCTTGGCTTCGGCGGCGTCGGCTTCCGCCTTGGCCAGGCGGGCCTCGAGTTCGGCCAGTGTCGGCTGGGTCGTCTGCGGTGTTTGTTGCGGTGTCTGGGCGTGCGCGGGGAGCGCCATGCCGAAGGCAGCCACGGCGATTGCGCCGGCGGCTAGTCTGGAATTGTGCACGTTGAATCCTCACTCAGGGATCGCAGCGCCCGCGAGCGGACGCCTCATCAGTCGCCGAAGCGACGCGCGGTCAGGCCTGGAGGGAGAGGGGCGGCGCGCGGCTGCGCCATATGTGCGATGGGCGCAGCGAGACTGTCACGATCTCGATGGCGGGCGCCGCTACACTGAGATCGCGATGGATGAGGATGGGCGTGGGGCTGTCCGGCAGGATGGCCGCGCCGGCGATCGCCATCTGCTGGCAGATGAAACAATGCGACTGGGTGTCGTCCGCCGGCCGCTGCTTGCTCGGCAGCTCTGCTTTCTGCGTGGCGTTGTCGGCGGCGGCTGCGGCTGGCGCAGAGGCGACAGCCAGGTCGGCGGCCCTTGTGTGGATGTGCGCCGGCGCGATGATGCACTGGAAGGCGATGGCGAACGCGCACAGCCAAGCGAGCACGAACGCATTCATTCTGGCGGCGAGCGCGCCAGTCACGCGAGCGGCGTTCGCAGCGCTGCCGCTGCGGCTAGACGTTCGCCCGTTTGCTGCACTGGCCATCTCAGTACTCGGTGGAGGCTGCGTGGCTCGCCAACCTCCATTCTACGCCAACGTTATGTAATTGTATAGCACCCGACAGACGGCGGGGCCGAAACCGCTGAAATCGACGGGCGATCTCAACCGGTCAGCGCAACACGTACCTTGATATGAGGACGTGGAGCGAGGGCGATGAAGCGAAAGTATTGCAGGACCAGGGTTACGGCAGCCGAGAGCGCCGAGCTTTGGGAGCGCTGGAAGCGA
>DASYKO010000458.1:0-2378 GCA_035995285.1 Hyphomonadaceae bacterium
CGTTATATGAAGCACTTAATATTACCTACTTAATATAACTCCGCGGACTGCGCAAGGGGCTTCCATGGACGGGATTGCAGCCAGAAGACCCGGATTGAGCGCTTTCGGATTGGGCGGCGCCAGCCGCCCCATCGACGATCCGGCGAAGATGACCTCGGCGCGGAAATACCTGATCTTCGGCGTGCTCGCCTTCGGCCAGTTCATGGCGCTGATCGACATCCAGATCGTCGCCGCCTCGCTCAACGACGTGCAGGCCGGGCTCTCCGCCGGCCCCGACGAGATCAGCTGGATCCAGACCGGCTACCTGATGGCCGAGCTGGTGATGATCCCCTTCTCCGCTTTCCTCGCGCAGGCGCTCTCCACCCGCTGGCTGTTCGCGCTGTCCGCCGCCCTGTTCACCATCGCGAGCGCGCTGTGCGGCATGGCGTGGGACATCGAGTCGATGATCGTCTTCCGCGTCATCCAGGGCTTTGTCGGCGGCGCGATGGTGCCCACCGTATTCGCCACCGGCTACACGCTCTTCCAGGGCCGCCAGCGCGCGATGATCCCGGCCATCCTCGGCATGGTCTCCGTCCTCGCCCCGACACTTGGACCAACCGTCGGCGGCTGGCTCACCGACGTCGCCGGCTGGCGCTGGATCTTCTACATCAACATCCTGCCCGGCATCGCCGTCACCCTCTTGACGCTGTCTCTCGTCAACATCGACAAGCCCAACTTCTCGATGCTGCGCCGCATCGACTGGTCGCACTTCGCCGCCATGGCGATCTTCCTCGGCGGCCTTGAATACGTGCTGGAGGAAGGCCCGAAGAATGACTGGCTCCACGATCCCGTGATCCTCACCGGCGCCTGGGTGTCGCTGGTCGCCTTCGGCCTGTTCCTCGAGCGCTCCTTCCGCTCCGGCGGCCCCGTCGTGCGCCTCACGCCGATGCGCAAGCCGACCTTCGTGTTCGCCTGCGTGTTCAACCTGGTGATCGGCTTCGGGCTCTATTCCGCGACCTACCTCATCCCGCTTTTCCTCGGCCGCGTCCGCGGCTTCTCCGCCCTCGAGATTGGCGAGACCGTGTTCGTCACCGGCATCGCGCAGATCCTCTCCACCGTCATCGCCGCCCGCCTCTCCCAGCGCGTCGACCCTCGTAAAGTGATCACCGTCGGCCTCACCCTGTTCGCGGCCAGCCTGTGGTGGACCTCGAACCTGGGCCAGCAATGGGGCTTCTACGACCTGCTCGGCCCCCAGATGCTGCGCGGCTTTGCGATCATGCTCTGCATCGTCCCCAGCGTCGGCCTTGCCCTCAACGGCTTCGAGCAAGCCGAACTGCGCGCCGCTTCCGGCCTCTTCAACCTGATGCGCAATCTCGGCGGCGCCATCGGCATCGCGGTGGTGAACACCTGGCTGGCCGACCAGGCCCGCATCCACGTCGCGCGGATGGGCGAGACATTGGGCGCCGCCAGCGCCAAAGCCCCGGATTTCGTCGCCGGGCTGGTGGCGGAGATCAGCCGGCTCACGCCTGATCCCGCCCAGGCCCAGCTTGTCGCCCAGGGCGAACTGGCCCGCTTTGTCGGCCGCGCCGCCCTCACCTCGGCCTTCGACGAGGTCTTCCAGCTCATGGCCTGGATCTTCCTGGCCGCGCTGATCATGGTCCCGTTCTGCCGCCCCGCCCCGCTTCCCGGCCAAGCTGCGCCAAGGCCCGTGGACGCGCATTGACGCCGCCCTGGAGCATCGTCCCGCGCTGCGACGGAATCGCGCAGCAATCTCTCACTGGATTCAAGGCTTTAGATGCCCCGATTCACCCCGGTTCTGCTTGACTGGAATCAGCACCGCTGTATGACTGCCCGCGCGTTTCCCGGGGGTTTCCAAACGGATTCCAGCGGGTTGCGCGCACAGGCCGGGTTGTTTCCTTATTTTTCGGCATGGGCGGACCTCCGATGGGCGACGATCTGAACGAACGGATCGCCAAGGCCCAGGCGGAGCTTGATGCGCAAGCACGTCCGACCACCAAAGAGCCGATGGGCAAGGGAATGGGTCTCGGCTTCCGCATGGCGGCGGATTTCGTGGCTGCTGTCATCGTGGGGGCTGTGCTGGGTGTCGGGATCGATGCGCTGCTCCACTCTTCTCCGTGGGGTCTCATCGTCTGCCTGATCCTCGGCTTCATCACCGGTGTGTGGAACGTGGTGCGTGTGGCTCAATCGAGCGCCAACACGCCGCAGGACGGTCAGGGCCCCCAAGGCTGATCTAGGGGCCACTTAAGGGACGAAGGCAGAGCGGCATGCTGCAAGTAGCCACCGATCCGATGCACCAGTTCAAGGTGGAATGGCTGTTCCCCGAGAACGCCCACTGGATCGTTGGCGGCTACAACATCACGCCGACCAACTCCGCCCTC
>DASYKO010000459.1:0-20613 GCA_035995285.1 Hyphomonadaceae bacterium
GGCTATCGGTCTGAGCGTAGTTGGCGACCTTCGTTCCATCGAGACTACAGTGAAGGCTAGCAGAGCGCCAGCCATTCGTTGCGCTAGAGAATTTTGCGGCCTCGGCGAGAATGCTGATCAGCGCCTGCTGGCTTTCGGGAGTTGTGGCGAAGACGTTGATCTGGGTGATCGTGCCGTCGGCCGCCTTGATGATGGGCATGGTGCGTCCTTCGTGTTGAGGCGGGAAGGCGGACGAGGCGGCGCAGAAATATGAATTGGCCCACGCAAGCTCGCCCGCGCATTCGCGCAGGTTGCTCGTCGTGGGTCCGCTGATCCCGGCATCGGGGGCGGCGCAGGGACTTCCGCTCCATGATCTCAGTGGGGGCGGAAGCGGCCGGACTTACCTTTACCGGCCAACCCTTTCTCGACGGCGTGAGCATAGGGCTGCGCCAGATTCCAGGAAAGCATGAAAATGAATGTGACGACGCTTGTTGCGCCGTCGGCGGAGCCATTGGGGCTGGCCGAGGCGAAGGATTATCTGCGCATCGCCTTTGATGGCGAAGACGACCTGGTGGCGGGGCTGATCTCGGGCGCCCGCTCTCGCATTGAAGAGACGGCGCGGGTTGCGCTGATCACGCGCACGTTGCGGGTAACGCTGGACCGGTGGCCGGCGCGGACGGTGGAGACGCGCGTGCTGCGCCTGCCGGTGCGGCCAGCGGATGGGCTGATCTCGGTAAAGGTGCTCGATGCCGAGGGGGTGGCCGAGACCGTGACGGGCCGGTTCACGCTGTCGCCGGGGCGGTCGTCGCGGCTGATCTGGACATCAGGAGCGTTTCCCTGGCCGCGGGCGAGGGCGAACGCGATCGAGGTGGAGTACACGGCCGGGTTTGGCGAGATGGCGGAGGATGTGCCCGAAGCGCTGTCGCTCGCGCTGAAGCGGCTGGTGGCGCACGCCTATCACTCGCGGGATGCGGCGACGCTGAATGGCGACTTGCCGGAGGACGTGGCGGGGCTGATCTCTCCGTGGCGCCGGGTGACGCTGTGAGCGCGGAGGTAGAACTGGAGGCCGCGTTGCTGGCGGCGATCGCGGCGGACGCGGGCGTGAAGGAACTGTTGGGCGATCCGGTGCGGATAGAGGAGACAGGGTCGCCGCGGCCGAAGTTTCCCTATCTTGAGGTGGTGCGGCATGAGGTGAGGCCGGCGGGCAGTTGTGGCGTGGAGGCGAGCGAGCATCTTGTCGATCTTGCCGTGGTGTCGCGGGATCTCGGCGGCAAGCAGGCGCGGGCGGCGGTGGCGGCAATTCGCGATGTGCTGGACGATGTGGAGCTCGCCATGGACGACGGGCAATGCATCCTGCTGCTGGCGCAGTTTACCGATACGATGCGCACGCGGCCGGGGCTGTGGCGGTCGCTGTTGCGAATCAGGGCGATCGTGGAGTCGGTCGACTAGACCTTCGCTGCTTTGTTCTTCGTCCAGCCATAGAGGCCGGCGACGAGAGCGATGAAGGCGATCACGCTGGCGAACATGGCGACCAGGGGTGATCCGCCCCAGCCAGCGGGGATGATGCCGAAGGGCTCGGCGGTGCCGGTGGCGGCGACGACGCCGGAGTTGAGGACGCCGAACAGGCTTTCGCCCACGATCAGGCCAGAGGCGAGAAGGATGCCGAGACGCTTAGCGACTTCGGCATACTTCGTTTTCGCAACCCAGCGGTTGTAGATCGTGCCGGCAACGGCGCCGATGACCACGGTGGTCGTCACGGCCATCGGCAGGTAGATGCCGATGCCGACGGCGAGCGGGGGAATCTTGAGGCGTCCAGCAGAGGTGCGGTTGAGGATTTCATCGCTGGCGATGACGGCGGCGCCGATCAGGGCGCCGATGCCGATGAGGTCCCAGCGCAGGCCGCCTTCGATCACGCCTTTGGCAAGTGCGGAAATCAGGGTCGCTTGCGGCGCGCTCAGTGTTTCGGCGTTGGGAACGCCGGCGGCTGGGCCACCCGGGAAGCCGTTGGAGTAGTTGAGCAGGTCGAGGATGGGCGGGATCACCAGCGCGCCGGCTAGGACGCCGACGAGCAAGGCGGTCTGCTGTCTCCACGGCGTGGCGGCGACGAGCTGGCCGGTCTTGAGATCCTGCAGGTTGTCGTTGGAAATCACCGAGATGGCGAAGACGACGGCGGTGATCAGGAGGGCGAAGGCGACGATGGACGGGTCGGCGGCTATGCCGAAGAGCTGCATTGCGCCCAGCATCAGGAGCGAGGCGACAATGATGGCAAGGATGCCGACGCCGGACACGGGGCTGTTGGACGAGCCGATGAGGCCGGCCATGTAGCCGCAGACGGAAGCGACGACGAAGCCGATCAGTACGACATAGATGAGACCGCCGATCACCAGCGCTGGGGCCGAGGCGGCAAGCGGCGTGCCGTTGGTGAAGGACCAGAGCAGGACAGCGATGGCGGCGAGAACACCGAGGGAGATGAAGCCGACGAGCGTGATCGGAATGTCCTGCTCGGTACGGTCGAGCACTTCGTTGGCGGCGCGCTTGCGCTGGGCGGCGAGGGCGGAGGTGACGCCGCCGACAAGGGGGCCGATGAGCTTGAGGAGCGTCCAGACAGCGGCGAGGCCGATGGCGCCAGCGCCCATGAAACGGACCTGGTTGCGCCAGACATCGATGGCGGCGGCTTCGGCTTCGCCGGGGGTCATCTGCATCGACGTCATCAGCGGAACGGCGACGACCCAGGCGATGAGGAAACCGACGAACATGGCGATGCCGACGGCGAGGCCGACGAGATGACCGGCGCCGAGGAGGGCGAGCTGCATGCCGAAGGTGATGCCGGTGGCGCCGCCGCCGAGGAAGGCGGGGAGGCGGAAGAAGGTGGAGGCTTCGGCGAGGAAGACGCGGGCGGCGACGAGCCAGGCGAAGGCGGCGGAGGCGATGGAGGACGCGACCACGGTGATGAGGCCAGCCTGGTTCTCGCGGACGGCGGCTTCGCTTTCATTCTCGCCGCGCGAGCCAACCTTCAGGACTTCGGCGGCTGCGACGCCTTCCGGGTAAGGCAGGGCGGCGTTGATGACGAGAGCGCGGCGGAGCGGGATCGAGAAGGTGACGCCCAGGATGCCGCCCAGGGCGCAGATCAGGAAGGATTCCCAGAAGTGGAAGCCGGTCCACCACCCGACCATGACGAGGGCTGGCAGCACGAAGATGATGGAGGAGATGGCGCCGCCGACCGAGGCGACGGTCTGCACCGTCATGTTTTCCCAGATCGTCGACGTCTTGAAGGCGCGCAGGATCGCCATGGAGATGACGGCCGCCGGGATGGACGAGGCGAAGGTGAGGCCGACCTTGAGGCCGATATAGACGTTGGCCGCGGTGAAGATGACGGCGAGCAGGCTGCCCAGGATGAGGGCGCGGGCGGTCAGCTCAATGCGTTTGGCAGGCTTTGCAGCGTCGGTCATCGGATCTCCCCGGGGGCCACCAGATCGCTTCGCGATCTGGCGCTTCCTAGTTCCCGGGATCGCGAGCGATCCCGGCGTGGGAGGTAAACCGAGATCGGGCCTTACCGCAATGTGAGAGCTAGCGGTTGATCCGGCCCGCGGCATAGAGGGTGCCGCCGATCAAGAGGCTGGGGATGGCGAGCGAGAAGGTGAAGACGGGGATCGGCAGGTCGGAATAGAGTTCGGGCCGGGCGACGATCAGTGCCGCGTAGAGGCCGGAGAGGCTGCCGACGATGATGCCGACGCCGCCGAAGATGACGGAGAAGGTGCGCGCGTTTTCGACGAGGTTGCGACGGTTGCGGGCGCCGGGGTTGAGATAGCGCCGGCCGACTTCGCGGCTCTGTCCGGCGATCAGCCAGAAGCAGAAGAGAAAAGCGAGCGGCAGGGCGACGATGCCGGCGACGCCCATTGAGTGGAGCCCGTTCGCATACAGGCTGGCCACGCCCGGATCGGGCTGCGGCGCGGGAAGCGCAGTACGCGTCAGGCCGAGAAAGAGGGGCATCCCCGCCAGCGTAGCGAACATTGCGGCGCCCATGGCGATGCGAAAGCGTTGAGTTCTAGGTCTGCGAAATCGGAGCATGGATCCACCAATGTTCGGGATCATGCCGCAATTTAGTTAAAACGCGCTTTGGCGGGTCATCGCGATTTTCTGGATCGGCAAGTGCTTGAGGTTGTGCAGCGAGAAAATTCGACCATCCTTGTTGCTGCTGTGGCTCCAAATCCCGGAACGAGACAGGAGGGGCGAGCGACGGCCGGAGAAACAGTAACGGTGCAGCGCACAATCAGCGCGCCGGTCTTGGATGTCTTGGCGCGCCAGCAAGATGAAGAAGACCTTGAGGGCCGTGCTCGACAGCCTCAAGAAGACGGTCGAGCACTGAGGAGATGTTCGCATCTCAGAAGTCCGGGCAGCTGAAGAAAATCTGCGCGCCGCGCCGGATTTGCTTGCAATCGGAATCGCCGATCTGCCAAGGTTCAGATGACTGATTTGAACCCCGCACGGAAGGCGATCCCATTAGTGCCCCACACTGACGCTCCGTTTATCTCACTCCTGACCGTAGGCCTCGGTTTGGCCTTCGTTTTCGGGGCTGTCGCGGTGCGTTTGAAACTTTCTCCGCTGGTGGGGTATCTGGTGGCGGGTGTGGTGATCGGGCCGTTTACGCCCGGGTTCGTGGCCGATGCTGCGCTGACTGCCGAAGTCGCTGAAATTGGCGTGATCCTGCTGATGTTCGGGGTCGGCCTGCACTTCTCACCCAAGGATCTGCTGTCGGTGCGTGCGGTGGCTGTGCCGGTCACGTTGCTGCAGATTCTTATCACCGTGGCGGCCAGTGTCGTGGTTGCGCTTCTGGTCGGGTGGACGGTCGAGTCCGGCATCGTGCTTGGGCTGGCGCTTGCGGTTGCCTCCACGGTTGTCGCGCTCCGCACGCTGCAGGAACGGAGGCTCATGTCGACCGACCGCGGCAAGCTGGCGGTGGGCTGGCTGGTCGTGGAAGACCTCGTGATGGTCCTCGCGCTGGTGCTGTTGCCGACGTGGGCGCAGATCCGGACGGAGGCGGCGAACGGCGAGGCGGTGACCGTCCTCCAGATCCAGGATGCGGGGCTCGCCATCCTGCTGACACTGGCGAAGGTCGGGGCATTCGCGCTGATCATGCTCTTGGCGGGCAAGCGGGTGGTGCCGTGGATTTTGCACCGGGTGGTGCACATGGGGTCGCGCGAGCTGTTCCGGTTGGCGGTGCTGGCGATCGCGCTGGGCGTGGCGTGGGCGGCCTCGACCTTTTTCGGAATATCGCTGGCGCTTGGCGCGCTGTTCGCCGGGCTGATCATGGCGGAGAGCGAGCTGTCGCAGCAGGCGGCGAACGAGACGCTGCCGCTGCGGGACGCATTCGCGGTGCTGTTCTTCGTGTCGGTGGGCATGCTGTTCGACCCCAGCGTGCTGATGCGCGATCCGGTGCTGCTGGCTGCGACGGTGGTGATCGTCATCGCGCTGCGCTTCGTGGTCAGCGTGGCATTGCTGCGGCTGTTCGGGCAGCCGAAAGAGACGGCGCTGTCGGTGTCGGCGAGCCGCGCGCAGATCGGCGAGTTCTCGTTCATTCTGGCGGGCCTGGGCGTGAGCCTGGGCTTGCTGCCGGAGGACGGGCGCGACCTGATCCTTGGCGGGGCGATCATCTCGATCGTCGTGAACCCGGCCGTGTTTGCGCTGGCCGATCGTTTGTCGAAGAAGAAAGCGCCGGTGGTTGTCGAAGGCGAAGCTGCGGCCGCTCCGCCTCCTGCGCCGCGGAGGAGGGCTGTGCTGATCGGCTATGGCCGCGTTGGCTCGCTGATCGGCAAGGCGCTGGATGGGGCCATGGCGGAGTACGCCGTGATTGAGGATCGGGGCGACCTGGTTGAGGAGCTGAAGAAGAAGGGCATCGCGGCGATCGAGGGCAATGCAATCTCGAAGGAGGCCATGGAGGCTGCCAATGTCGCCGAGGCCGACATTCTCTTCGTGACGGTGCCGGATGGCTTCGAGGCCGGGCGGATCGTGGAATTGGCGCGGCAGTTGAACCCCAAGCTCAAGGTCTATGCCCGGGCGCATAGTGATGCGGAGGTGGAGCACCTCAAGGGCTTTGGCGCGGATCTCATCGTGTCCGGCGAGCAGGAGATCGCCGACGCCATGATCCAGGCCGCCACCTTCATCATTCCGAGGCGGACGGCGGCGAAGGCGAGCTAAAAGGCCATGACTGAGCGGGGGAAGCTCGACGCAAAGAAGCTCGTTCGGGAGACGCTGGCGGAGATCGCAGCGCTGAAGGTGCGAAACGTGCCGGCGCTGCGGGGTGTGCGGCGGGGGCTTTCCACGAAGCTTAGGACGGCTGATCCGGCGGATGTGAAGGCTGTGGCGCTGGGGCTGGCGAAGGCCGGGCGCAAATGGCTGGGCTATGAGATCATCAACCAGCACAACGGCGCGTCGCAGAGCGTGACGATCAAGGAGATCGAGGCGCTGGGCGAGGGCATGGCGAGCTGGGAGGAGGTCGACAGTTTCGGCGTGCTGCTCTCGGGTGCGGCCTGGCTGGACAGCGGGATCTCGGATGCGGATGTAAAGCGCTGGGCGAGGTCTAAGGATTTGTGGTGGCGGCGTGCGGCGCTGGTCTCCACCGTGGTGCTCAATGCGAAATCGCGCGGAGGCAAGGGCGATACGAAACGCACGCTGATGATCTGCGGGATGCTGGTCGGCGACCGCGAGGACATGATCGTCAAGGCGATGAGCCGGGCGCTGCGCTCGCTCGTGTCCTGGGATGCGAAGGCGGTGCGCGGCTTTCTTGCGGAGCAGGATGGCGCGCTCGCTGCGCGTGTGAAGCGCGAGGTGAGCAACAAGCTGCGCACCGGGCTCAAGATGCCGAAGAAAGTCTGAACGAGAGCTTCCATGTCAAGTACGCTTGACACATTCGATGTGTCATGTTTACTTTACACCGCAGTGGAGGCGGACATGATCGGCGATGCAGATGAGATCTCGGCAATGCCGAAGCTGGGCCTGCGGTTCTGGGTGTTGTGGTGCGCCGCATTTCTTCTGATTTCGGTGGGATTCGTCGCCGGCCTCCTGTTCCTGATCAAGAACGGCCTGTGGTCGAATTGGGTCGGCATCGCAGTGAGCCTGACCTTTGGCGTTGGTGTTTTCACGCTGTCGGTCACGCCGTACTTCATGATGCACAAGCGTGGTCTGGCGCCGAAGATGCGCGAGCCGCACCGGCGCTACACAATGCGTTTCCTGCCGGCGATGTTTGCCTACGTGCTGATCCTCACGCCGGCGGTCACGTTCTTCCAGGACGCAAAGCCGGGGGGCGTGCTGGCGTGGTTGGTGGCGATCGCGCCGGCTGTGCCGCTGCTCTTCGCGATCAGGGCGATCCTGCTCTACTACAAGGAAGAAGATGACGAGTTCCTGAAGGCCATGGCGACGCAGTCGCATCTGCTTGCGACCGGTTTCATGATGGCGATCGCCACTGCTTACGGTTTCCTGGACCTGTTCGGGCTTGTGCCTCATGTGCAGACATGGGCGGTGTTTCCCGTGTGGGCGCTGTGCCTTTTTCCGGCGCAGGCGATCACGCATCGGAAGTTTCGGTGAAGAACAAGATGCGCGAGCTGCGCGCGGTGATGGGGTGGAGCCAGGCGGAAATCGCCGCCATGCTCGATGTGTCGCGGCAGAGCGTGATCGCTGTGGAGACGGGAAAGTTCGATCCGTCGCTGCCGCTGGCATTCCGGATCGCGCGGCTGTTCGGGAGGAAGATCGAGGATGTGTTCTTTTACGACGACTGATGCGACGATTGGGGTTGGCGGCTTGCCTGGCTGCGGCGCCGGGATAGCGTGTCGGGCATGATGCGGGCGGTAGTTCTCGGAATGGCTTTGCTGGCTGCGCCGGCTGTGGCGCAGGTCGGGCAGGCAGAGCATCACACGCTCGACATGGCCGGCTTGCGGGCGCTGGTGGAGCGCGGCGGGCTCGACGTGGTCGCGATCGAGCGCGAGACGATCATGGTGAGCAAGGACCATAGCTTTCCGGCGCGGCTGCAGCTTGCCGGGTGCGATCCGGACGGGCAGTGCCGCGTGGTGCGGATCTATACGCGCTATGTGATCGGCGACAGCGCGGCGGGGCATGCTGCGCTGATGGAGCATTCTAAGAATTTCACGAGCGCGACCTATATCCTCACGCTTGTGCAGGAAGAGCCGGCGGTCGATGTCGGGCGGGACGCCTCGCTGGAGCGAGGGCGGACGGATGGCGAGGTGCTGGGCGAGATCGCAACGGCGATGAGCGATGCACGCCTGCTGCGCGATGCGCTGATGGCGTCCGATCCGTTCCTGCGTGTGAGTCTGGGGCGGCCCTAAAGCAGGGTCGCTAGCACGCCGAACATTTTCTCCCAGGCCTGACGGGAGCGGTCAATGAAATCGGCCCACTCTTCCGGCATTTCATGGGCGAGGCGGAGAGAGCAGCCTTCGGGTGTCGGCGTGATGTCGATGATGACGACAGAGGGTTCGCCCTGATCGCTTTGGCCGGCGACGGCCCAGGTGAAGGCGATGCGTTTCGGGGGAACAAGCTCCAGGAATTTTCCGACGTGGTCGATCTCGGTGTCGCCGCGGCGGACCTTGTAGGAGAAGGCGCCGCCAACGCGCACATCGTTGCGAATGTGGAGGATGGTTTCCTCACGCAGCAGCGGGCCGAACATGAAGCGGCTGATCATTTCGGGCAAGAGGATCGCATCGTAAACACGTTGCGGCGGAACCTTGAAGCTCTGGATCGCGATGGCAGTGGGCTTGGCCATGTTCAGTGTCCGTCCGGCCATTTGGCGGATTCGATGAGCGGCTCGCCGGTTTCAAGCAGGCTCTTGAGGCTGGCGAGGAGGTGCGGCCAGCCGTTGGAGATCGCGGCGATCGTTTTGGAATTCGGCACATTGATCTCGTGCGTCAGCGTGAGCTTGACGGCAGTTCCGGCGGGTTCGAGCTCATAGGTGCAGGTGGTGTGCCCCTCGGCTTTCAGCTCCGGCATGAATTCGTTGCGCCAGGAAAGCTTGAGGCGTTTCGGCGGATTGTATTCGAGGATCTTTCCGGAATCGCCGACGCGGCCGTCGGGGATCATGATCTTCCAGTCGGCGCCAACTTTCCAGTCCGAGACCTGGTAGGTGCCGGCCCAGAACTGTTTCGTGAACTCCGGCTGGGTGAGCGCGGCGAACAGCTTTTCTGGCGTGGTGCGGATGTAGGTGACGTAGACGAATTTCGAGCCGGTCATGCTTTCCTCGCTGCGTGTTCGCGGAGCTGCTGTTCCTGTGCGGACTTGAATTCTTCCTCGCCCCAGTTGTCGAATTTCGGCATCGCGCCGCCTTCGAGAACGGTCTTGAGGCCGGAGAAGATGGCGGGCCAGCCATGCTCCACACCCTGGCGGGAGATAGAGCCTTTGGGGAAGTTGGAATGGGTCACCTTCAGGAGCGTGACGCTGCCTGCCGGTTTGATCTCGTAGGTGACGATGGAGGGGCCTTCATCGTGCGCGGGCCCCGGGCCTTCGATGTGGAAGGTGTAGACGAGACGGTTGGGTTCTTCGCGCTCGAGAATTTCGCCGTGCAGGTCGACCTTGCCATTGCGGCGGAAGACGATTGGCTCGCCGACCTTGAATGTGGAGTCCTGCAGGGTGCCGGCCCACCAGGCGCGTGCGGTCTTTCCCTCTGTCAGCGCGTCCCAGATTTTCTGCGGCGGGGCGGCGATGTAGATCACGTAGACATAGTCCGGGTCGTGGTCGGCGTGGAGTTTGGGGGCGGGCATGGCGTGATCCTTGAACGGTGACGACTTAAAAAGGTGAAGGTAGCGGTTTGCCGGTTTCGACGATGGTCTTGAGGCCTGCGAGAAGCGCGGCCCAGCCTTGCTCGGCGGCCTCAGCATAATCTTCGCCCCAGTCGCGGGCGTGGTATTCGCGGATGGTGACGCGTGTTGTGCCGTTGGATGCGGGCTCGATGAGAAATTCGATCCAGTCGGGCGGCGGGTCTGCGTCGCTTCCCCATGTCACGAGGAGCCGGCTCGGCTTTTCCTTCACGAGGACATCGCCGGTGAGCGCAGGCCATTTGTCGGTGGCGTGGCGGATCCAGCGGCCGCCCTGTTCGCCGATCTCTGTCTTGCCGCCGAAATAGGTTGCCTGCTCGGCAGGGTCGGTAAGCGCCTTCCACACGCGCTCCTGCGAAGCGTTGATGTAGGTGATCACGACATTGTCGGGCTTGGGCGGATTGGCGGGATCGAAGGGCTTGCTCATGCTGTCGGCTCCGGAAGTGGCTCGCCGGTTTCGATCAACGATTTCAGGCTGGAGAGCGTGAAGCCCCAGCCCTTGCGGCCCATGTCGAGGTATTCGGGCGGCGGGGGCGGGTCGTCGTAATTGCTGACGGTCAAACGCGTGGAGCCGCCGACGGGTTCGAGCAGATAATCGACTTCGCCGGGTTTTGAGTCCGGATCTGTGAGCTCTTGCCAGAAGACGCGTAGATGACGCGGAGCATCTATGGCGAGCACTTTCCCGCTGACTGTTGCCTCGCCGTTGTCCTTTAGGAGGCGGAAGCGGCCGCCGACGCGCAGCTCGATATCGGTTTCGTAGAAGAAGCGCTTGCTGCCCTCGCGTGTGGTGAGGGCGCGCCAGATCTCTGCCGGCTTGGCGCGGATGTAGATGACGAGAACGGTGTGCGGATCGGCGCTCATGCGAGGCGCTTCTCTTGCTGCTCAAGCACCATCTTCCAGCCGGCCTGGTTCTCGGTCGCGGCTTCGGCATGCGGGAAGCCACGGTGGGAGATTTTCACGCGTGTGCCGTTGTTCTCTGGGATGAACTCGACGGTGAGGAGCGTTTCAGCGCCCTCCGTGCCGCCCTTGCCCGTGAGCCATGTGGTCTCGACGAGGCGGGCGGGGATGAGGCGGATGTAGCGGCCATAATGTGGATGCCGATTGCCCTGGAATTCGACTTCGAAGAACCAGGGTTGGCCGGGCTGCGGATCCATCACGACGGTGCCGGGCTTGGCGAACCACGCGTCCCATTCCTGCGTCCAGGCGCGATAGAGGCGCTGGGGCGAGAGCGGCATCCAGCGTTCCATGTGAGAGTCATGCGGGCGCTGCGATAGGTCGGGCTGGGGAATGGTCTGGGTCATTCTGACTCCAATCGTTTCTTCAGGTCTACGAGCGCGTCGACCCGCGTGCGCTCGAACTTCCGTATCCAGCGGTTCGCGATCTCTGCGATCGGAACCGGGTTGAGGTAGTGAAGCTTTTCGCGTCCGCGTTTTACGGTCGCGACGAGATTCGCTTCCTCCAGGATCGCGAGGTGTTTCGACACCGCCTGCCGCGTCATCGAGAGGCCGCTGCACAGCTCGGACAGCGTTTGCGCGCTCTGGGCGGCGAGGCTGTCGAGCAGAGCACGGCGGCTTTCGTCCGCGAGGGCCCGGAACACCAGATCCATGTCCTCTAATATGCAACCAAACGGTTGCCTGTCAACACCTGAACTCCAGAAAACAAGGAGAAAACGTATGGCCGGGCAAAAGGGCCGCGACGTGCTGATCAAGATCGGCGACGGCGGCGAGCCGGAAAATTTCGTGACCATCGCAGGCATAAGAGCGCGCACGATCTCGCTGAGCGCGGGGCTGATCGATGCAACGACGGCGCAGAGTCCCGAGGCGTGGCGCGAGCTGATCGCTGGCGCGGGGACTAAGCGCGCGGAGGTGGCGGGGGCCGGCGTGTTCAAGGATGCGGCGTCCGATGCGCTGGTGCGCCAGGCCTATTTCTCCGGCGAGGCCGCGATGATGCAGCTGGTGATCCCGGGCTTCGGCGTAATGCAGGGTCAGTTCGTCGTGAGCGAGCTTTCGTACAGCGGGGAGCATGATGGCGAGGCGGTGTTCTCGGTGCGGCTGGCCTCGGCCGGCGCGATTTCATTCGAAGCAGTGTGAGGCGGTCGTGAGCGGATTGAATGCCGTGAGAGGTGAGGCGCGCGCTGTGATCCGCGGGCAGTCTCGAAAACTGTGCGTCACCTTTGGCGCGCTGGCGGAGATCGAAGCGGAGCTGGGCGTGAGCGACATGGCGGAACTGGCGGCGCGGCTGAGAAGGCTCTCGCCGCAGGATCTGTGGGTCGTGGTGAGCGCCCTGCTGCGCGGTGCTGGAGAAACGGCGTTGGTCGATCATGCCGAGGCCGATGTGGCCCAGCTAGCTTCAGCGGTGGCGGCTGCGTTCCGCGAGGCTGCCGTATGAGCCTGATAGATTGGCCGCGGCTTCTTTCGGAGGCCGCACAAAGGGGAATTCCGCCGAACGCCTTCTGGCAAGTGAGCCTCAGGGAATGGCGGCTGCTGGTTTCGGACAACAGGGCGATGGAGCGCGGCGAGCTTGAGGCTCTGCTGGCGCTGCATCCCGATCGGAGAGGGACATGAACGAGGATGAAGACGCGGCCAAGGCCGCGGGCAAGGCGCTGGAAGCGGCGCTGATGAGAGCGGCGCGATCGGTCGAGGGCGAGCTATCGCGCATCGTGCGTGGCGGTGAGGCGGACCTAGAGCGGCTGGCGCTGCGAATTGCGGAAACGCTGGCGCGGCTGGCGTTCGAGAGTCCAGCGCAGATGAGCACGCCTGCGCCGACCGAGGCAGGGATGGCGTCGTTCAACCAGTTTGCAACTGCCATTGCACGCGCGGCGGCGCGGGGGGCGAGGTTCACATGAGCTTTCATGAGGTGAGATTTCCGCTCGCCCTTGCGCTGGGTGCAACAGGCGGGCCGGAGCGGATGACGGATGTGGCGCAGCTGGCCTCCGGCGCCGAAAGCCGCAATGCGCGATGGCGGGGCTCGCGGCGCAGATGGGAAGCGGGCGGCGCATCCATTCGCGCAGACCAGGCGCATGCACCGATCGCTTTCTTCGAGGCACGAGGCGGACGGCTGCACGGTTTCCGGTTTCGTGATCCGGTGGATTGGAAGAGCTGCGCGCCTTCGCAGGCGCCTGCCGCTACGGACCAGCCGCTGGGAACGGGAGACGGAGAGACGACGCAGTTCCAGCTCGTCAAGCGCTACGCCAATGGCGGCGCATGGTGGGACAGGACGATCGCCAAGCCGGTCGAGGATACGGTGCTCATCGCCATCAATGTCGGGATGACGACGGCATTCGAAGTCGATCTGGTGGCGGGGCTGGTTACCTTCGATGCGGCGCCAGCCGATGGCGCCGTGCTGACGGCGGGGTTCGAGTTCGACGTTCCCGTGCGGTTCGATGCGGACCGGCTGGAGGTCGCCCTGGTCGGGCATGATGCGGTGCGCGTGACGCGCGCGCCGCTGGTCGAGATAGCGGGATAAGTACAATGAGACAGATCAACGAAGCGTTCGCCGCGCGGCTCGCGGCGGACGAGACGAGCCTGTGCGCCTGCTGGCGCCTTACACGGGCGGACGGCGCCGTGTTCGGCGCAACGGACCATGACCGCGCCATTGTGTTCGATGGCGTGGCGTATGAACCAGCCTGTGGGCTGAAGGGCGCAACGTTCGAAAGCTCGGCGGGATTGGCGCCGGGGCGCTGCGCTGCTGAGGGTGCCATCTCGGCGGACTTCATCGAGGAGGCGGATCTCGAGGCGGGGTTGTGGGATCGCGCGAAGGTCGATGTTTGGCGTGTCGACTGGAAGGCGCCGGAACATCGGGTGCGCATCTGGTCGGGCCGGCTGTCGGAGATTACACGGCACGGCGCGAGCTTTGTTGCGGAACTGGTGAGCCTGAAGGCGGATCTGGAGCGGCCTGTCGGCCGCGTCTATGCGCGCGGCTGCGACGCCGAGGTCGGTGATGTGCGTTGCGGGTTCGATCTCTCCCTGCCGGAGTTTCGAGGTGAAGGAGCGGTCGTCATCCCTGTCGGAGACAAGAGCTTCACGGTCGGCGGACTTGGCGGGTTTGCCGATGGCTGGTTCGTGCGCGGCGCCATTTCGTGGACCAGCGGCGCCAATGCAGGAACGGCAGGACGTGTCGTCAGGCACTCGGGCAACGAGATCGAACTCTCGGCAGCGCCGCGGTTCGCCATGGCGCCAGGTGATGCGTTCGTCGTGACTGCGGGTTGCGACAAGAGCTTTGTGACGTGCGGGACCAAGTTCGCCAATCGTGATAACTTCCGCGGCTTTCCGCACATGCCGGGGCCGGATGCGGTTCTCGCGGGTCCTTCTTCCACCAATTCGGGCGGGAGCAGGCTTTGAGCATAATCACGAGAGAGGCCGTCGTCGCGGAGGCGCGGCGGTGGATCGGCACGCCGTACAGGCATCAGGCGAGTCTGAAGCACGTCGGCGCCGATTGTCTTGGGCTGGTGCGTGGTGTGTGGCGCGAGCTTGTCGGCGATGAGCCGGAGAAAATTCCCGCCTATACGCCCGACTGGGCCGAAGCGTTGGGCGAGGAAACTTTGCTCGATGCAGCGCGGCGGCATTGCCGGGAGATTCCGGTCGGCGCGGCGCGTGAGGGAGACATCCTTCTTTTCCGCATGGCGGCGGGCGCGCCGGCCAAGCATGTGGGCATCATGAGCGGCGAGGACAGGATCGTCCACGCCTATTGGGGCAGGGCCGTGTGCGAAACGCGGCTCGTGCCGTGGTGGACGCGGCGCATCGCGTCGGCATTCCAGTTTCCAGGGGTTGAGTGATGGCGCAACTTGTTCTGGCGCAGGCGGGGTCGGCGATCGGTTCCGCGCTGCTGCCTTCTGGGTTCTCCGTGTTCGGTTCGCAGATTTCGGGCGCAGCGATTGGCCAGGCGATCGGCCGGCTTGCCGGTTCTTATATCGATGCGCGCTATCTTTCTGCGCCTGTTGCAGGGCCGCGCATTGCGGACTTTCATCTCACTGATGGTCGCGAGGGCGCTGGCATTCCGGTGGTCTATGGCCGGGTTCGTGTCGGCTCGCAGCTGATCTGGGCGGCGCAGTTCCGCGAGCGCAGTGATGTGGAGGGCGGCAAGGGCGGCCCGCGCGTGCTGCAGTATTCATATTCGCTGAGCTTCGCGGTGGCGTTGTGCGAGGGCGAGATCGCGCGCGTGTCGCGCTGCTGGGCGAATGGCGAGCCGTTCGACCTCTCGAAGGTGACCTGGCGGCTCTACAAAGGAACAGAGGACCAGCTGCCCGATCCGTTGATCGAAGCGGTTGAGGGCGAGGCGCCGGCTTATCGGGGCATCGCCTATATCGTGTTCGAGGATTTGGCCGTCGATGAGTTCGGCGCACGCATGCCGCAGCTGTCATTCGAGATCGTGCGTCCGGCCGGCAAGAGTGAGGATCGGCTCGAGGCCGTGGCGCGTGCGGTGAACATCATCCCTGGCACGGGCGAGTTTGCGCTGTCGACGGAGATCGTGCGCAAGCGTTCCCTTCTCGGGCGCGAGGCCGCGGTCAACCTGCATGGACCAGAAGCGAAGAGCGACTTCGAGGCGTCGATCGATCAGCTGGAGGCCGAGCTTCCCAATGTGACGCGGGTGAACCTGGTGGTCGGCTGGTTCGGCAGCGATTTGCGGTGTGGGGAGTGCATGGTCCGGCCGGGCGTGGAAACGCCAGACAAGATAACGCGCCCCGAAGCGTGGTCGGTGGGCAGCGTTACGCGGGATGAGGCCTATGTGGTTTCCTCCAGTGACGAGCGGCCGAACTATGGCGGCACGCCATCGGATCTGAGCGTGGTGCAGGCAATCGCATCGCTGAAGGCGCGCGGCCATCATGTGACGCTCTATCCTTTCCTGTTGATGGATACTCCTGCGGGCAATGGCCTGCCCGACCCCTACGGCGGCGAAGAACAGGCGGCGTTTCCGTGGCGTGGGGGGATTACGACGGTTGCCGGCGATGCGGTTGAGCAGGTTGAGGCGTTCTTCGAGAAGTATCGCGCTTTCATCCTGCACTACGCCGCGCTGGCGCTGCAGGCTGAGGCGGATGGCATTCTTATCGGGTCGGAGCTTGTCGGCCTCACGCGTGTGCGTGAGGGGGAGATTTATCCGGCGGTGGACGCATTGCGCCTTCTCGCGGGAGAGGTTCGCGAGCTCTTCGAAGATCGGCCGGAATTCGAGATCAGCTATGCGGCCGACTGGACAGAGTATGGCGCGCATGTGGAGGGGGACGATGTGCGCTTTCCGCTCGATACGCTGTGGGCGGACGAGGCGATCAGCTATGTCGGCCTCGACTGGTATCCGCCAATGGCGGACTGGCGCGATGGCGAGGCTCATGCCGATGCGGCTTATCGCGACGGACGGTCCCGCGAGTATTTGGCGGCCAATGTGGCGGGCGGCGAGGCGTTCGACTGGTATTATGCCGACGAGGATGGTCGCGCGGCGCAGGAGCGGCTGGCTATCACCGATGGCGCCTGTGGCGAGCCTTTTGTGTTCCGCCAGAAGGACGTGGCGGGATGGTGGGGCAATGCGCACCATCCACGTATCGACGGTGTGAGGTCTGGGACGCCGACCGGCTGGGTTGCGGGCATGAAGCCGGTGCGCTTTGTCGAGATGGGGGCGGCGGCTGTCGACAAGGGCGCGAACCAGCCCAACGTGTTCTACGATCCAAAGAGTTCCGAAAGCGGGTTGCCGTATTTCTCGGATGGCTCGCGGGATGACCTGATCCAGCGGGCGGCGATCGAGGCGTTTCACGCGCACTGGTCGGACGCGGCCAACAATCCGGTTTCGAACGAGTACGAAGAACATGGCGGGCGCATGGTTCCCGAAGACGGGATCGCGCTCTGGGCCTGGGATGCGCGGCCTTTCCCGAGCTTTCCAGCGCTGGATGAGGAATGGGGCGACGCCGGCAACTGGCGGCTCGGGCACTGGCTGAACGGGCGTGCGGGCGCCGCGCTGCTGCCTGATGTGGTCGCGGATGTGTGCGGCCGCGTCACGGAAAATGTGACTGTCAGCGGCCTCACGGGCATTGTCTCCGGCTACCGCTTCGATGGCCCGATCCCAGCGCGGTCGGTGCTGGCGCCGGTGGCGGCGGTGGATGGTGTGGATGCATGCGAGCGGGATGGTCGGCTGGTATTCCGCATGCGTGGCGCGGAGGAGGTCTCGGTCGGCAAGGGCCGGTTGGTTGAGGAAGATGCGCCATCACTCCAGCTGACGCGCGCTGGGCTAGAGGCGCCGGATGTGCGGGTGCGGCTGCGCTACATCGATGCGGAGGCGGAGCATGAGCCGGGCGCCGTGCTGTCTGCGGGGTTGGCGGAGGCGGATGTGGCGGAGGTGGCGGCGGCGCTGGCGATGGATCGCGGGCAGGCGGCGGCGTACGCGGAGGCGCTGGCGGAGGAGCTGCGCATGCGGCGCGAGCGTGCGCGGTTCGCAATGGCGGCGGATGGCGTGGCAATCGAGGCAGGCGATGTGGTGCGGCTCGGCGACGATGCCTGGCGGGTCACGGAGGTGTCGGACGGCGCAGTCGTGCGGTTCGAGGCTGTGCGGGCTGTCGGGCAGCGAGCGCTTACGCTGGTTCCGGCGATGCCTATTGCGCCGCCGGTTGCTGTGTCGCCGGTCGAGCCGGATGTGGTTATTGTCGATGGCCCTCCGCTGCCGGGAGAGGAAGACGATTTGCGGCCTCTGATGTTTGCGTTTGCCGATCCGTGGGCGGGGCCGTTGTCGGTTTCCGCGGGAGCGGATGCTTCATCACTGACGGTTCGGGCGACGGTGAAGCGGCCGTGCGCTGTGGGTGAGCTTGTGACTGCACTCTTCCCGTATGTCTCCGGACGATGGCAGGACGCGTCGGTTTGGGTGAGGCTTCCTTCCGCGGCGCTCCAGTCGCGCAGCGAGCTTGCGGTGCTCAACGGCGCCAATGCGGCGTTGGTGGAGACGGAGGTGGGATGGGAGCTGGTGCAGTTCGAACAAGCGGAGCTTGTGGACGAAGAGACGTGGAAGTTGTCGCGCCTGCTTCGCGGACAGCAGGGCTCGGAGCCGGCGATGGCGGCCGGAGCGGAGGCTGGAGTGCGAATCCTGGTCCTCACGGGCGCCGAACGGCGGCTCGGCTTGGCGGATTGGGAGCGTGGGCTGGAACTCACCTGGCGTGTCTGGCGGGAGCGGCCGGAGGAGAAGGCGGCCTGGTCGGGCGAAGGAACCTGGCTCGGCGAGGCGGGAAGAATGTGGTCGCCAGCGCATCTCACGGGCGACTCGGCGGAAGATGGGCTGCGGCTCGCCTGGGTCCGGCGCGCGCGGAAGGGCGGAGATAGCTGGGGAGCGGGCGAGCCGCCGCATGAGGTTCCCGAGCAATATCGGGTGCGCATCTCCTCGGGCGGAGCGATTCTCAGGCAGGAAGACGTTGCAGGTTCGTCATATCTCTACCCGCCAGACGATCAGGCCACGGATTTTCCCACTGGAGGCGAAGCGCTCGTGGAAATCGCCCAGCTGGGCCGGGATTGGGAACCGGGAGCATGGACCGGCCTGTCCATAACTATTCCTGCGCCGTGAGCAGTGTTGGGCTCCCAAAATCGCTGAAGATCGCGCATGTTGCCCTTGTCTTGCGGGGGGGTAAGGCCTCACCCTGAGGCGCGGCATTTGAGTGTGAGAGTGATGGGACGGCGAGTTTGAGCTGGGACCCCTACGCGGCTCTGGGCGTGCCTAAATCGTCCACGGCCGACGAAATCCGGAAAGCGTATCGCAAGCTCGCCAAGGAGCTGCACCCGGACGTGCGCCCGAATGACAAGGCGTCCGAGGATCGCTTCAAGCGGGTGACGGCCGCATTCAACTTGCTGACCGATGAGCCCCTGCGTGGGCGGTTCGACCGCGGCGAGATCGATGCCGAGGGGAATGAGCGGCCGCAATTCCAACCAGGCGGCTTCGGAGGCTTTGGCGGATTCGCGGGCGCCAAGGTGCGGGCCGGCGCTGGCGCCAATGGCGGCAATGCACGCGGGGATGTCTTCGAGGACCTGTTCGACGGTCTCTTCTCCCGCGGCGGCACGGGCGGGCGCGGCTTCGGCGTGCAGCGCGGGGAGGATGTCCGCTACCGCATGGAGGTCGACTTCCTCGATGCGGTGAATGGCGGACGGCGGCGGGTGACGATGTCGGATGGCCGCTCGCTCGATCTTGCGATTCCTGCGGGCCTCAACTCGGGCCAGACGCTTCGGCTGAAGGGGCAGGGTCTGCCAGGCGCGAACAACGGTCCGGCTGGAGATGCACTGGTCGAGATCACGGTCGGCCAGCATCCCGCGTTCAAGCGCGAGGGCGATGATATCCGGATGGAGCTGCGTATCTCGCTCACCGAAGCGGTCGAAGGCGGCAAGGCGCCGGTGAACACGCCGCAGGGTCCGGTGTCGTTGTCGATCCCGCCGGGCTCGAACTCAGGCGATCTTCTGAAGCTGCGCGGCAAGGGCGTACAGTCGCGGCCGAATCCCGGCGACCTGCTTGTGCGACTCATGATCGTGCTGCCGCGCAAGGAAGACCAGGAGCTCAAGGCCTTTGTCAGGACGTGGCCGGGGCGGAAGTCTGATATCCAGCGTTAATCATAGAAAACAGCTGGAACTGCTGCGTTTCCGGAGTATCTGCAGCTGTTCAGACGGGGTTCACTGTCCCGGGACTAGGTATGCTTTCATGTTTCGGCGCACCTTCCTCGCAAGCCTTGCCCTGATCGCTGCTTTCGCAGCGGCAGAGCCGGCGTTCGCCCAGCGTCATGGGCGGGATCGTGGCGGTCATGATGATCGCCCAGTCGAAAATCAATTCCAGCGCGATCCTCGTCAGGGGTGGGATGCGCAGCAGCAGCAACAGCAGCAGCAGCGCGAAGTGTCGCTCAGCTCGATTGTCCGCGATATCGGGCGGCAATATGGCGGACGCCAGATCGACTCCACACGCCGTGGCGATCGCTGGGTCATCGGATGGATCACACAGGACGGTCGCAAGCTCACTATCGAAGCTGACGCTATCACTGGCCGCATCCTTTCAACTCGTTGATGGACTTCACATGCGCGTACTCGTTGTCGAAGACGATCCTGATCTGGGCCGCCAGCTCTCCGAAGGGCTGACACAGGCGGGCTATGCAACCGACCTGGCGAAGGACGGCGAGGAGGGTCACTTCCTCGGCGACACCGAGCCTTACGATGCAGTGGTGCTCGACCTCGGCCTGCCGAAGCTGGATGGCGTGCGCGTGCTCGAGAAATGGCGCGCCGCCGGCAAGGACATGCCGGTCTTGATCCTCACGGCGCGCGACCGCTGGAGCGAGAAGGTGGCCGGGTTCGACGCCGGCGCAGACGACTATCTCACCAAGCCCTTCTTTACCGAGGAGCTGCTGGCGCGCCTTCGCGCCCTGATGCGGCGGGCGGCAGGCCATGCCAGCGCGGCGCTGGAGTGCGGCGACCTGCGGGTCGATACGCGCGCGGCGCGCGCTTCGGTCAATGGCGAGCCGATCAAGCTGACGGCGCACGAATACCGCGTGCTCTCCTATCTGATGCACCATCAGGGCAGGGTGGTGCCGCGCACGGAGCTGGTCGAGCACATCTATGACCAGGATTTCGACCGTGATTCGAACACCATCGAGGTGTTCGTGGGCCGCCTGCGCCGGAAGATCGGCTCAAACCGCATCCTGACGGAGCGCGGACTCGGGTATAGGCTGATCGACCCAAGGGCCGAGAAGATCACGGAATAGCATGACCGAAACGCCGGGGGAGACCGAAGGGACGCGAACCCGCGGCTCCATCGCCCGGCGCATGCTGCTGACGGCGGCGATCCTTAGCGTCATCGTGCTGATCCTCGCCGGTTGGTCGCTGCAGGC
>DASYKO010000460.1:0-3129 GCA_035995285.1 Hyphomonadaceae bacterium
GCGGCCCGACAGCTGCGGCGCGCCGGGGCCGGCGATGGACTTCAAGATCGTGGGGTCGAAGGGTGAGACGCTGGGCCCGAACGAAATCGGCGAGCTGTGGGTGAAGGGGCCGAACAACTGCAAGGGCTACTGGAACAAGCCCGAAGCCACGGCCAAGACCTACATCGATGGATGGGTTGTGACGGGCGATGTCGGCCGGATCGATGAGGACGGGTTCGTCTTCCTGACCGACCGGGCCAAGGACATGCTGATCCGCGGCGGGGAGAACATCTACTGCATCGAGGTGGAGAGCGCGCTCTACGACCATCCGGCGATCATGGATGCGTCCGTCGTCGGCATTCCGCACAAGGTGCTCGGCGAGGAAGTGGGCGCCGTGGTGCAGGTGAAGCCGGAGATGAACGTGACGCAGGACGAACTGCGCCGGTTCGTCTCGCAGAAGCTGGCGGCGTTCAAGGTGCCGGTGGAGATCCAGATCCAGCGCGATCCGCTGCCGCGCAACGCCAACGGCAAGATCATGAAGCAGGAGCTGCGCACGCGCTTCAAGCCGCGTGGAGAATAGGGCTAAGCCCTCGCGATCAGAACGTGAGCACGGCGAGGATGGCGAAGGCGGCGACGACGAGGCCGGTTCCGAACATCAGCATGTAGCGGACGTGATGCCCGGTCTCGCCCTGCCGGGCATTGTCGGTTGAAATGTTCGTATGGCTTGGGTCCATCGAACGCCTCCTTTTCGGTGCGCATCGTCCCCGTGGGTTCGTTATATACCTGACCGCAGGCCAAGTCGCCGCCCATAAGCCGTTGTTGCCGTTGGGTCTTTGCGCGGCTGCTCCATGATTACCCATAGGTGAACGCTTTCGGGGAACCTTGCTCAGCTGACTCGCGTTCCCATCATGAGACACAGAGGGACTGCGTCATGAGCAAATCGGTAATCTGGTCGACGATGATTTTCGTGGTGTTCGCTTTTGCGGCGCTGATGGTGTTTTTCTGGATCCGCGACGGATCGTTACGAGAAGCGGGCGGGTCGATGGACCACCTGCTGGGCCGCGCCGGCGCAGAAGTGTCGCAAGGGACCCAACAAGTTGTTGGAGCAACCGGCAACGCTCTCGACAAAGCGACTGACGGCGACGACCGCACGTAATTTCGCGTCTGATCATTCTGATTGGGCCATGGAGTAGGCAATGCGTTTTATCGGCGGACTGATCATCGTGATCGCCGTGGTTTTCGTGGCGGTGATGGGCTTCTACTGGATGCGTGACGGATCGCTACAGAGCGCCGGGCGCGAGATGGACAAGGATCTGGCCGGCATCGACCGCACGACGCAGCCGTTGCAGGACGCGGTCGGCACTGTCGGCGACGCCACCAAGGAAACGGTCGGCCGCGCTACGGACGGAGACGACCGGACCTGATCACTGATAGCGGGCTCCAGCCCGCAGCCTTCAAAAAGGCCGAGACAGGCACACCGGCAGGTGTATCGTCTCGGCCTTGTGCTTTTGGAGGTTGGGCGTGCCGGAAGCGAAGCGTGTTGACGTGGTCGTCGTAGGGGCGGGGTTTTCCGGCCTTTACATGCTGCATCGCCTGCGCGGGCTCGGGCTGTCGACGGCGGTGGTCGAGGCCGGGAGCGGGGTTGGCGGGACGTGGTACTGGAACCGCTATCCAGGCGCGCGGGTCGATGTCGAGAGCCAGGAATATTCGTATTCCTTCTCCGAAGATCTTGAGCGCGAGTGGCAGTGGAGCGAGCGCTACGCGCCGCAGCCGGAACTGCTCGCCTATCTCAATCACGTCGCCGACCGGTTCGACTTGCGCCGCGATATCCGGTTCGACACGCTCGTGACCGAGGCGCGCTTCGATGAGACGGCGAAGCTGTGGCGCGTGGTCACGGATAAGGGCGACAGGCTCGATGCCCGCTTCTGCGTGATGGCGACGGGGTGCCTCAATGCGCCCAAGACGCCGGACATTCCGGGCGCCGGGGATTTCCGCGGGGCGACCTATTCGACATCGACCTGGCCCAAGCAGGGTGTCGACTTCACGGGCAAGCGCGTGGGCGTCATCGGCACGGGATCATCGGCCGTGCAGTCCATTCCGATCATCGCAAGCCAGGCGAAGCATCTGTATGTGTTCCAGCGCACGCCGTGCTTCAGCGTTCCTGCCCACAACGGGCCGGTTGATCCGCACGTACGGCGCGATTGGCAGGCCGACATCAAGGGCAACCGGCAGGCGCAGCGGGAATCCGGCTATGGCTTTGCGGCGCGAAACCCGCCGACCATCTCGGCGCTGGAGGCCTCGCCGGAACAGCTTGAGCAGGCCTATGAGGAGCGCTGGCAGCGAGGCGGGCTGGGGCTGGGCGGGGCGTTCACGGACATTGTCGTCAACAAGGCGGCGAACGACACGGCGGTGGAGTTTGTCGCGAGCAAGATCCGCAGCATCGTGAAGAATCCCGGCGTGGCGGAAAAGCTGATCCCGCGCTCCTATCCGCTGGCGACCAAGCGCATGTGCGTGGACACGGATTACTACGCCACGTTCAACAGGCCGAACGTTACCCTGGTAGATATTTCGGAGGCGCCGATCGAGGCGATCACGCCGACAGCTGTGCGGGCGGCGGGACAGAACTACGAGATCGACGCGCTGGTCTATGCGCTCGGCTTCGATGCGATGACTGGGGCGCTCGACCGGATCGATATCCGCGGGCGGGGTGGGGCGAAGCTGAAGGACAAGTGGGCGGAGGGCCCCAAGACTTACCTGGGCCTCATGTCGGCGGGCTTCCCGAACCTGTTCCTGGTGACCGGGCCGGGCAGCCCTTCAGTGCTCTCCAACATGGTCGTGTCGATCGAGCAGCATGTCGACTGGATCACGGACTGCATCGGTCATCTGCGCGAGCGGCAGGCCGACACGATCGAGGCCGTCGAGGATGCGGAGACGGCGTGGGTCGCGCACGTCAACGCGGTCGCCTCGATGACGCTCTTCCCGCAGGCGAAGTCCTGGTACATGGGCGCAAACGTGCCGGGCAAGCCGCGTATCTTCATGCCCTATGTCGGCGGCGTCGGCGCTTACCGGCAGAAGTGCGATGAGGTTGCGGCGAAAGGCTATGAAGGCTTCGCTGTGACGCCGGCCGGGCGCTAGATCCAGCGCTGCCAT
>DASYKO010000461.1:0-5044 GCA_035995285.1 Hyphomonadaceae bacterium
CTCTTGAGCCGGGAGGCTCTTTATGCCGGGAGACAGGGCGATGTGCCGCCCCATCCGGTTCCGGCGGGGCTGGTCGGCGGACTTTTAGCTTGCGAACAAGCCCAAGCGCGCCATCCGCCCCGCGGGGGCAATGGTTTTCCAAAAGGTGCGCTTGAAAAAGTAGTTCCGCATGGGGCGCAGCTTCTACGCAAACCTGCAGGCGAGGTCAATCCGTGCTGCAAATCCGCCGGTTTTAGCGGGCCGAATGGCAGCTCTTTCCCTCTATTTGAGCTGCAGGGGTTTGCTCAGCTCAGCCTCTTTCGAGCAGACCGCTGCATCCGGCTTGGGGCCTGACTTGCGGGCGGCCTCGACTTCGGCGCGGGCCTTTTCGAGGTCGACCTTGAACTCTGCATTGCCTTGCAGGGCCGCGTAGACCCCCGAGGCATTGGTGCGGCCGGCTTCGACGGCGCTCCAGTTGTGGACGCCGCAGACGATGCGGCTTTCACCGTAGGCGCGAGCGCGGGTCAGGATCGAGGTGGCGCGGTCCGGCGCGATCTGCGCCAGAGACAGGCCGACGGCCCAGCTGAGCGAGGAATGGCCCGATGGATAATCGAAGCTGTTGGCGATTCCGCCGTCGCGGTCGATGCAGATATTGCCGGGGTTGTTCTGGAAGGGGCGCGTGCGCTTGTAGATGTCCTTCGCCCGGTTGGCGGCGCTGCCGGCATCAACAGTGACGCGGGAGATCAGGGTCGAGAGCGTCGGCGCGTTCTGCTGCGTGAGTTCGGCGCCGATGGAGCAAGAGAAATCCTTGAGCAGGTCGGCTGCGCGCAGCGCGTTGTCGTTCTGCGCCAGCTTCCAGCGTTCGGAGCCTTCGAGGACGCGGGTGTCGCGGAAGATCTTCCAGTCGGCATCATTGCGCGGTTCGCCTGCCTGCGGCGCGGGCGGGATGGTGGCGTAGGCGTCGGGCGTGGTGGCGGCCGTGAGATAGCCGGGGATGCGGCGTGCCTGGGCGGCGACCCCCTGCCCGTCCTGCGCCGGTTGTTGCGCGAACGCGGGCGCGGCGAGCGCGACGAGACCGAGGGCGAGTGCGGAGGCTTTCATATGCGTCCTCATTTCACGGGCAGCGGCTTGGTGAGCTCGGCTTCCTTCGCGCAGGCCGTTGCATCGGGTTTCGCGCCGGACTTGCGGGCGGTGTCGAGTTCCTCGCGCGCCCTCGCCATGTCGGCGCGGAATTCCGGTGAGCTGTGCAGCGCGGCGAAGACGCTGGCGCCG
The DNA here is from genome assembly GCA_035995285.1 of Hyphomonadaceae bacterium. Taxonomy (GTDB): domain Bacteria; phylum Pseudomonadota; class Alphaproteobacteria; order Caulobacterales; family Hyphomonadaceae; genus UBA7672. Next base: position 1,252 of record DASYKO010000461.1, read on the forward strand.
TTGGTGCGGCCGCCCTCAACGGCGCTCCAGTTATGCACGCCGCAGACGATGCGGCTCTCACCATAACCGCGGGCGCGCTGCAGCACCCGCGTGGCGCGGTCGGGCGCGAGTTCGGCGAGGACGAGGCCTTCGACCCAGCTGGCCGAGGAATGGCCCGAGGGATAGTCGAAGCTTTTCACCAGGCCTTCGCTGCGCTCGATGCAGATATTGCCGGGGTTGTGCAGGAAGGGACGCGTGCGCTTGTAGAGGTTCTTGGCGCTGGCCGCGGCGTTGGATGCGTCAGTGCCGACTCGGGCGAGGATTTTCGCGAGCGTGGGAGCTTTCGCCACCGTGAGCTGGGCGTCGACCGAGCAGGAGAAATCCTTGAGCAGGTCTTCGGGCTTGTAGCTGTCGTCGTTGATCGCGAGCTTCCAGCGATCGGAGCCTTCGTAGACGCGCGTAGCGCGGAAGATCGACCAGTCGGCATCGTTGCGCGCCTCGCCCTCTTTCGGCGCCGGCGGGATGATCTGCGAGGCGTCCGGCGTGGTGGCGGGTGTGAGATAGCCTTTCTGTTCTCCGCCCGTGGAGGCTGGATCGTTGATAACGCCCATGGCGGGGTCGCTGGCGCCGCGCGAGGTTGCGGCGTTGGGGACGCCTGAGCACGCGACCAGCACGGTGAGTGCGAAGGCCATGCCGGCATAGGTTGCGGCTTCTGCTTTCATGGGAGTCTCCCCGGCTTCTAGATAGTCTGGTCTTTCCTTCCCCTAACGCCGTGTCAGGATCGGGACAAGCGCGGCAGACGCTGGGAGGACCTTATGATTGAGCGGCAGATCGATATTCCTACGAAGGATGGAAAGTCCCAGACGTTCATCGTGCATCCGGACCGCGGCGGCCCGCATCCGGTGATCCTGTTCCTGATGGATGCTCCGGCCATCCGGGAAGAGCTGCGCGACATGGCGCGGAGGTTTGCGAGTTCCGGGTACTACGTGATGCTGCCCAATCTCTATTACCGCGCGGGCGTGATGGAACTCGGGCCGATCGAGTACGAGCCGGAGAGCCCGTGGCGCAAGAAGATGGCGGGCCTGATGAACGATCTCGGCACCCGCCATGTGATGGAAGATTGCGAAGGGATGCTGGCTTTTGCCGATAGTGATCCGGCTGCGAACGCCAAGTCGGTGGGCGCGGTGGGATATTGCATGAGCGGGCGGTTTGCCGTTTGCGCGGGCGGGCAGTTTCCCGATCGCGTGAAGGCCACGGCCTCGATCTATGGCACCCTGCTGGTGACGGGGAAGGAGAACAGCCCGCACCTGATCGCCAAGAAGTCTCCGGCGGAATTCTATTTCGCGTGCGCGGAGACGGATCACTGGGCGCCGCCGGAAATTATTGCGGCCTTGCAGAAGGATCTGGCCGGCGCGAATGGCGAGGTTGAGGTCTATATGGGCGCCGAGCACGGCTTCGCGTTTCCTCTGCGGCGGGCCTATCACAAGGCCGCGGCGGAACAGCATTGGGAGCGGGTGTTGAGTTTGTTTGGGCGCCGGCTGTAGGGCGCATGGCTGCGGCTCCAGAAGCTGGGCTTCGGAGCGATGTCAAATATCTGATGGCTGGCGCTTAGTTAGGTGCGCCGACCGTTGATTGTTCCCCGCACACCCAACCACGGGTCATTCTCGGGCCCTGCCCGGGCCTTCTCCCCTCGATTTGGTCCACTGGACCAAATCGTCCCTTGCGGGCCGCTTCGAAGTGACCCGAGAATCTTTGGGCGGCGAGAGCTGGGGCTGCGTTTGTGGGCGTGGCCCAGAGATTCTCGGGTCGCGCTTCGCTTGCCCGAGAATGACTCGTTGAGGGGGCGGTGAGCCCGCCCTCGTGGTTCGACGGGCGCGAGCTTCGCGTGCTGCTCACCATGAGGGCTTGGATAGTCTGGCTGCTTGCGGCAGCCAGTGTGGGTTCCTGATGTTGGTCGAGGACGAAGCTCGCTTCACGCACCGGCTCGCAGTCGCCGTCACACTCGGCAGCTGAGGTCTGGTTGGGGGAGGCAAATCGTTTCGCGACGTGGGACACGAGCATCGCAAGGCCGCGCAGCAGCGCATTGATCCAGTGATCAGGAGGCGAAGGGTTTCCTAGTCCAGTTTGCGTGGCTTTGTGCCGTGTCATGGGCAGGATTATCACCCAGGTTTTTCGACACACAGTTTGAAAACCGGAAGATTCTTCATTTTGTGGAATTTGCTGAGGAAACGGTGGGAGTGGCGCCGCCATAACCGTCTGAGGTTTTCGGAAAGTCACCACCAGTATGGCCTCCGACGATGTCATTCCGGGCGGAGCAGCGTAGCTGCGTAGACCCGGAAACCAGTGCGGCGTACGTTGGTGTTGCCGCAGGCGCTGTTGAGGCAAGCGCGAGCGTGGCTCCTGGGTTCCGGATAACCGCTGCGCGGTTTCCGGAATGACATGAGTGGGATGAAAGAAATCTCGCGGCCCTTGCGCGCCCTAATACTCGAACAGCTTCGCGTCGCGGTCGGCGCGCTTGGCGGCGGCGGTGAGGATGTGGGTGATCAGGGCCTTCTTTACGCCCTTGCCCTTCAGCAGGTTGGCTGGGTCTAGGTGATGCTTGTCGATCATGACGCGGAGTTCCTTCGCGTCGAACTTTGACAGCTTCGCTTCGAAGTCTGCCGGTGAGCCCTTCTTGAATTCGATGAAGGGGTGGAAGTCGCCCACCTTCTTTTCGGCTAGACGCCTCTCGGCGAGGTCCTGGCCGAATTTGGCGAGATGGTCTTCGAGCTTCTTGCCGAAGGCGGGGTTTGCGACAGCTTCGTCGGTGATGACCTTGAACATGCCCGACAGGGTTTTGTCGATCATGGGTCCCATCCTTACCTTTATGGCCCTAGATGAGCCCGGCGCGTTCGCGGAATTCGCCGGCGAACTTGCGGATGACCTTGGCGGCCTCGCCGTATTTCTGGTCGAGCGAGCGCTTGGCGTCGGACCATTCGGCGGCGCGGGCGATCTGTTCGGTCTGCGGGATGCGGGTCTCGAAGACGTTGAACTGGTCGGTGAGCATCTGGGCTTCGGAGTTGTGCAGTGAGTTCGCCTGCTCGAACTTGGTGATCAGCGTCCAGATCCGGTCCTCGGTAAAGCGGCGCTGTTCCATGGAGCGGAGCGCGCGCTTCCTGAAAGCGAAGATGCCGAGGCGGGAAACATAGTCCGCAATCGTCGGGATGATGATGAATTCGGAGAGCTCGATCGCGGCCTCGGCGAACATGGAGATGCCGGGCGGGCAGTCGAACAGGACGAGATCGTAATTGTCGGAGACGTTTTCGATGGCCGAGTGGGTAAGACGGGAAAAACGCGTGTTGAGCTGGCGGATGTCGAAGCCCTGGCTGACCCATTTCTCGAGCGCGTGGCGTTCGATGTAGCGGAATTCCGGCGTGGCGATCAGCAGGTCGAGCTTGGGCTCGCCCGAGACGTCGCTGACGGTGTGGGCGATGAAATCGCGGAAGAAGCGCGGCTCGGTCGAGTAGACGAACTGGTTGAAGTATTCGTCGATCGTCTTGTTCTTCTGGCGAAGGTCGATCCAGCGGTCCTGCCCCGCCAGCATCATCGAGACGTTGGACTGCGGATCGAGGTCGATCACCAGCACGCGCAGGCCTTCGGTGGAGAGGGTTTCGGCGAGGCTCGCCACCGTGGTGGATTTCCCCACCCCGCCCTTCATGTTGACCACGGAAACCACGCGCGGCGCCAAAGGCTGCTCCAACCAGATAGGACAGGAAATCGTTGCGGGGACAGCCGTCCGCCGGTTTGGGGCCGAGGTCAAGAAGCAAGGGCCGTG
>DASYKO010000462.1:0-12411 GCA_035995285.1 Hyphomonadaceae bacterium
GCATTGCGCCAACGCGGATCGGGAACCTCCGCAAACAGCTCCGCAACGCCCATCGGCCGCCTCCCTCACAAGACGGCCCTCAAAGAATCCCGTTCGCAATCCCCCGCAACACCCCAATCCCCAATATGCGATAGCCCTGCCCTTGCAGGAGGGAGGGACCCTGAGGCGTCAGCTTACAAACGGTCTGACACTGGCCGCTGCAATTGAGAGTCTAGTTCAGTGTCCAACTCCCACCACGCGGTCCCTCCCTCCTGCAAGGGGGAGGACAGGTGGGGGTCCGCGCCTTGTTCTGACGTCCGATATGGAGCGCGGCAGAAAGCTTCGCTCGCCTTAGCCGACCAGCGGCATCCGCACGCCCACGCGCAGTCCCGGCTCATTGTCTTCCAGTGTCAGCTCGCCGTCGTGGGTGCGGGCGAGGGTTGCGGCGAGGGAGAGGCCGAGGCCTGAGCCGGGGGTGGTGCGGGCGTCGTCGAGGCGGCCGAAGCGTTTGAGGGCGGCATCGCGGCTGGCCTGGGGGATGCCGGGGCCGTTGTCGGCGACCATGATCTCGGCAGTCTTGCCGTCGGCGCGCACGGTCATTGCTGCGGTCTTCTCCCCTTCCCGCCGCGCGCCGTGCTTGAGCGCATTGTCGATGAGGTTGGAGACGAGCTGGGCGAGCAGCTGGGCGTGGCCGCGCACCTTTACCTCGCCCTCGCCTTCGAAGGAGAGTTTCACGCCCATGTCCTCGGCCAGAGGCTGGTGGAATTCGAAGATGTCGCGCACCAGGGGCACGAGGTCGACTTCGGCAAACTGCTCGCGCGCGGCGCCGGCCTCGGCGCGGGCGATGTCGATCATCACGGAGAAGGACGAGAGGATCCGGTCCGCCTCGTCCGCCGCCTGGCCCAGCGCCTCGCGATGGATCGAGCCGGCAAGGTCGGCATCCGCCGCGCGCTGGATCTGTGTCTTGAGGCGCGTCAGCGGCGTGCGCAGGTCGTGGGAGAGGCTGTCGGTGACCGTGCGCAGCTCCGTCACCAGCACCTCGATCCGCTCCAGCATGCCGTTCAGCGTCACGGCCAGCCGGCCATATTCGTCGCCTGAGGAACGCACCGGGATGCGCCGCGACAGGTCGCCGGCGACGATCGCGCGGGCTGCGCCCTCCACGTCGGCGATGCGGCCCGTGACGATGCGGTTGAGGAGATAGCCGCCGGCGGCCGCCAACAGCACCGCAGCAAGAAGCGAAGCCGCGCCTGCCTCGATCAGCGCCGCCTCGAAATTGCGCTGCGCCTTGAAGTCCCGCCCGACCAGCAGGCAGAAGTTGTCCTCGACCGTGACCGCCCGCGCGCCGACCTCGATGTCCTGGCCGTTGCTTTCGCGGACTAGCCGCACGGTGAACCAGCTCTGATCCGTCGGCGCCACGTCCGGCCAGTTGCGCAAATTGCCGGCGAGCGTGCGCCCGCCGGGGCCGGCGAGCAGATAGACCGCATCCGCATCCGCCCGCGAACGCTGCTGGATGGTGTTCGCCAGTTCCACCGGGCCGCCGGAATCGAAGCTGTCGAGCAGGCCGCTCAGTTCCGCATCCACGACTTCGGATGTTTCCTGTTCCAGGATGCGGGTTGCCGAAATGTAGGTGAGCGTGAAGGCCACCGCGATGATCGCCAGCGTCATCACCGCCGAAAGGGCGATCACGCGCGCGCTCAGCGTGCCCCAGATCCTGCCCATGCTAGAATCGTCCAACCATCAGCCCGGCTTTAGCACTAGGCCGCCCGGATGCGGTAGCCTTCCCCACGGAGGGTCTCGATCAGGGGCTTGTCGCCCGGGGCGTCGATCTTGCGGCGCAGGCGGGAGATATGGACGTCCACGACGTTGGCCTGCGGCTCGAATTGATAGCCCCAGACCTGGGTGAGCAGCATGGTGCGCGTCACCGGGCGGCCGGCGTTGCGCATCATGAATTCGAGGATGGCGTATTCCTTCTGGTGCAGGTCGATCTCGCGGGGGCCCCGGATCGCCTTGCGGCCGACCACGTCCAGCCGCAGGTCATCGACCTTCAGCTCGGTCTGTTCCGCCGCCCGCGGGTCATGGCGGCGGACGATGGCTTCGAGACGCAGGAGGAGTTCCGAGAAGGCGAACGGCTTGGCGAGATAATCGTCGCTTCCGGCCTTCAGGCCCTCGACCCGGTGGTCGGTGGCGCCCAGAGCGGACAGGATGATTGCCGGGGTGTCGCGCTTTTCGGCGCGCAGGGTCTTGAGGATGGTAAGCCCGTCCATCTGGGGCAGCATACGGTCGAGGATGATGGCGTCGTGATCGCCATTGAGGGCGTGGACCAGCCCCTCGGGCCCGGTACGGCACACGTCCACCGTATGGCCCTTTTCCTTGAGGCCCTTCTCGATGAAGTCCGCCGTGCGGGACTCGTCCTCGATCACCAGGATACGCATGGACAGCAAGGTAGCACTCTCTTCGTAAACACAAACCCACCCGGAAACGCAAAGGCCCCGCCCGGAGCCAGTCCGGACGGGGCCTGTCTCAGATCAGATTGGGAAGGATCAGGTGCGGCCGTCCCGTCTTTCTTGGGGGACGGACGGCGGAACGGCCGCACCTGCACTTCCCCGGAAGGTTACCCTTCCGAGAAAGGAACTCCGACGAAGCGCTTGCGGCCATTGCTCTCGATCTGGAGCATGACTGCCGAACGCTTCTGTTTCTTCGCCTCCTCCACGGCCTTGCGGACCGCATCGGTGGATTTCACTTCGACCGAGTTGACCATGATGATCTTGTCGCCCTTCTGGATGAAGGCGTCTTCGGCGGGCGAGTTGATTTTTACGTTGGTGACGAAAATGCCTTCGTCATTCGATGCGAGGCTGAGCCCGAGTTCGGCGAGAGCAACCTGGCCGGTGGCCGAGGTCGGGCTTGCCGCATCGTCAGTGTCGTTCGAGGCAACCTTGGCGTCGGCTTTCAGCGCCTCGATCCTGACCTTCAGCGTTTGCGCGCGGCCGCCGCGGATGATGCGGAGGTCCTGCGTCGTGCCGGCCTTGGTGTCGGCGACGGCGCGGGTGAGATCGGTCATGTGATTGATGTCACGGTTGCCGTAGCCGACGATGACGTCCTGGTCTTTCACACCAGCCTTCAGCGCCGGGCTGTTGTCGGTGACCGAGTTCACCAGCAGGCCCTTGGCGTTCACGTTGAGGGCCGAGGCCATTTCCGGCGTCATCTCGGTGATCTCGACGCCGAGCCAGCCGCGTTCGACAGAGCCGTGCGCGATAAGCTGTGCCACGACATTCTGCGCAAGATCCGAGGGGATCGAGAACCCGATGCCTGCGTTCGCACCCGAGGGCGAGATGATCGCGGAGTTGATGCCGATGACATTGCCGGCCTGGTCGAACAGGGGGCCGCCGGAGTTGCCCATGTTGATGGCCGCGTCGACCTGGATGTAGTCGTCATACTGGCCGTTGAGGCTGCGCCCGCGCGCCGAGACGATGCCCGACGTGACGGTGTTGCCGAGGCCGAAGGGAGCGCCGACGGCGAAGACGTTGTCGCCCGGCCGCGCTTTGGTGCTGTCGCCCCAGTGAAGCGCTTGAGGAAGACTTCCGCTATCGATCTTGATCACGGCGAGGTCGGTCTTTTCATCCGTGCCGACGAGGGTGGCATTGACCTGCCGCCCGTCTGCGAATTCGACCGTCAGCTTCTTGGCGTTGTCGACCACGTGGTTGTTGGTGACGACATAGCCGCCCTGGATCACGAAGCCCGAGCCCGAACCGCGCTGGTCACGCTGCTCGCCCTGTTGGCCGCCTTGACCGCCGAGACCATCGGGGCCGAAGAAGCGCTCGAACGGCGTGCCTTCGAGGGGATTGTCGCCATTGCCGCCGCCGAACTGGCGCGACTGCTTCTGCTGCGGGGCGGACGAGCGCACGTCGACCTTCACCACGGAGGGCGAGACGTGCTCAACAAGATCGGCAAGGTTGGCGACTGTGCCCCAGCGCGCCTGCTGGGCGGCCACGGGCGCAGCGAGCTGCCCTGCGAGGGGAGCGGCGATGGACGCCGCGGTGGAAGTAGCCGGTCCCATGGACCAGGAAGGGGCGGCGAGTGCCAGTGTCGCGAGGCTCACGCCTGCAACCAGTCCACCGGCAGCGCCCAAGATCGTGCCACGTTTCATAAGGTAGTTTCTCCATGTCCGTGTCGGGTTTTGGGGAGGAACGCCGACCGGACTTATTTGCTGAACAGAAACGCCGCCTGCATGTCGTCCGTCTTTCGCGAACATTACAAAAGCGACAGATATCTAATTTGGCCTGTGGAATATGGATTCAATGGGGCAGCGAGCAGCTGTAACTGCCCAGATCGCAGCTCGTGGATCAGCGATCCCTGTCGCCAGTTTTCGCTAACCATCTGGCGGGGCGCGCCTCTTAGCTCTTGAAGCCGTTCTTGAGGTGCGTGTTGTCGCAGAACGGCTTGTTGGCGGAGCCGCCGCAGCGACAGAGGCGGGCTGTCTGGATCCGGGCGACCACTTTGCCGGTGCCGGCCGTGATCTCGAGATTGCCGCGGACATGCAGCGGGCCGTCGGTCTGCGGATCGATCGACAGCGGCCCGTCCCGCACGCCGAGCATGTCGGTCTTGGCATTGGCGGGCGCAGGTTCTCCCGTCGCATTGAAGCCGATGTCGTGGTGCGAACCGTCGCAGAACGGCTTGTTCTTCGAGGCGCCGCACCGGCAGAGCGTTGCACGGAAGCCGATCGGCTTGCCGTCCATCGCGATTGCGCCGCGCACCGCATAGGGCCCGCCCTCGCGGATCGCCACCAGGTTCACCGGCGGGGCCGTCTCGTCGGGCCTGCCGTCATTGCGGCGGTATCTAATCGCGCCTGAGGGGCAGGCTTCGGCGATCGCGACCAGCTTCTCTTCATCCATCGCATTGGGATGGATCCACGGCCCCTCGACATTGGCGAGGAAGACCTTGGGCGCACCGGTCACGCAGAAGCGCGAATGGATGCACTTCTTGCCTTCGTAATCGATGGTGATCTTGTCTCCCACCACCGTCTCGATACCGTTGGCCTTGGTGGTCGCCTCTTCTCCCGGCGCTCTCGGCGGCGCTGGCGGGGCGGCAGGCATGGGCGACACCCTGCCCGCATCGGCAAGCTGGCTGGTTGCGCGCTTCGTCAGGTCGGCAAGGAGCTTGGCTGCGCCCACCGCCCTCGCCTCGCCGCCATCGGCGATCTTGGCCGCGGCCGCGGTAAACTCGCCGAGACGCTCGATGAAGAAACTCCGCGCCGCCTCGCTCTGCATGAAGGGAGCAGCGTCGCGCAACGCGGTGAAGCTCATGCCCGCATGACAATCGGGATTCGATGGCCCGGCAGGCAGCCGCGCCGCGCGCTGGCCGAGCAGCGTGCACGCGTGCATCAGCGAGATCGCAAGATCGACAGCGACCCCTTTTTCCGGATGCGGCGCCTTGATCGCGTAGGCATAGCCCAGGAGACGCAGCATCAGCTGGTAAGAGGAATTGGCGAGATCGACGGTGACGATCGCCTCTTCGTTCTCGAGCCAGACTTTTCCCTGCGGGCTCGGCGGCTTGCGGAGCACGGGGTTCACCGCGGCAGGCCAGGCCGGCTTGAACTCCGGGTTGGCCGCTCGCAGCGCCTCATACTCCTCGCGGATCGCGCAGAACTTCTTGAAGTGCGAGTCTTCCGCTTCCGCGCTGGCGCCCTCGCCCTGCAGAACGATGGCGTCGAATGCCTGTAACGCTGTCTTGAGGCAGATCACCGGCTTGATGCCATTGAGGTCGATCTGCGCCGGTCCGAGCTGCAGGTCGCGGTCTCCCGCAAACGCAATCTTCTCGCCGACGCGATCCGACAGCGAGCGCAAGCCCCATCCGAGCTTTTCGTAGAACACGCCCACCGTGTCGTAATCGACGGCCATCGGCGTCAGGCGGTTGATCCCGGTCGAGCGCTTGAAGCCCTCGCTCTCGAAGCCCGCCCCTTCCTTCTCGTCGCTATCGTTCGGCCGTTCGAGGAAGATGAAGTGCTGCAGCACGTCTATGCTGAACGGCGCCAGCTTCACCACGATGCCGGCGGGCAGGTAACCCGGATCGATCGGGAAGTTGGGGCGGCCGAAGCGCGGCTGGCCGCCAAGGGCGCAGGTGATGTTCCAGACGGCAGCGAGATGCCCCATCTCCTCGATCGCCACATCGATGATCGACCGGCGCCAGCGGCTGACCGCGGCCTGCTCATTGGGCGACAGGCCCTCCCCGTCCGACTTCAGGCTGAAGGCGGCATAGAGATAGGTGCACATGAGATTGTGCTCGAGCTCCGCCGCCTCGTAGAGCGCGTGGATCAGCTGCTCGCGGCTCGGCCCGCTTGTCACCACACCATCGGCCATGGCTCACCCTCATTCCTGCGGAAAAGCTTAACCCTCGGATCAAGCCGCGGCTACCCACCCGTAGGTGTTGATCAAACACGCCCTCTAGCACAGCTTGTGCTGGTCACCTGTCTGGCGTTTTCATTTCGACAAGGGGGTTTAATGGGCGATGGCGTTCAGAAGCTGGCCTTCGACACGGTCGATGCCTCGGAGGCGCCAACGCTTGTGGCGAACGCTGTCAGCTGGATGATCGCCCAAGGCTATATCGGTGAAGCACAGAAAGAATTCGAATGGAGTGATGACCTCTCCCATCCCCCGGGGCCGAACTGGCGAGACATCGTTGACGATGCGAGGCGATGGCGGGGCCTGATCAATACGAGAGATCTGAACCTGACGCCGCCGCCAGGCGCCCGTCCGTACGACATGGCGCAGTTCCTGGAAACACGACCCAATGGAGTCAAGGCGAGCGCCGAACGCATGGTTTGCGACGCAGGCGAAAACTGGACTGGATTTGAATTCGGCATTTGCCCGGCATGCGATCAAGAAGTCGGCCTGGACGCCCAGGTCAACGATTGTTGCGCTCCCTGGTTCGAGGGTGAGGCGTGCACCCTGACATGTCCGTCGTGCGGCGCCGTCTCGCGGCTGGAGGACTGGGATCTTCAACCGTTCTGGGCATTCTCGAACGCGGCGCTGCTGTTTTGGAACTGGCCCGCGCTATCGGAGGCTTTCGTGCGCAACCTCGCGGACGCACTGGGCGGCCTACGCGTTCGGCACATTGTCGGAAAGTACTAGTCCGCGTCCATCTTCGACGCCGACAGGCGCGGCGCCAATCAGCCCGCGGCCCGCTCATCCGGCCATCCGCCGGCGGGCGGCTGGTCGAACAGGCTCGGCGGAACATACTCTTCGCGGAACCACGGGTTCTTCTTGCGGTCGAAGATATCGCGCAGCCAGGCGAGCGTCGTGCGGATCCGCGGCACGCGCCGGGCGGTCTCGTGATAGCTGAGCCAGACCTTCACCGAAGCCAGCGGCGGGATCGGCAGGCAGGTGAGGCGCTGGTCGAGCCTGGCGGCAAAACTCGGCATGACGGCTATTCCCGCGCCCGAGGCCGTTGCCTGTAGCAGGGAAGCCGAGCTGTCGGTCATGAGCGTGGGCTGGACGAGGCCGGCGATCTGCGCCGTCTTTTCCTTCCAGCCCGGGTTCTCGGCATAGAGCGTGTGGTTCAGCACCCGGTGATTGCCGATATCCAGCGGCCCGGACGGCGCGCCATAGGTCGCCAGATAGTCCCGGCTGGAGAAGACACAGTAATGAACGGTAGCAAGCGGGAAGGAGATCACCTCGCCCTGCTTGGGCTGGTCGAAGCCGAGGACGACGTCGGAATAGGTCGCCCCGCCCTTGGGCATCTGCCGGTCGGACATAAGAGAGAGTCGCAGTCCCGGGTTCTCGGCAAGGAAAGAGGAAAGAGTAGGAGCAATGCAGAAGGCGAGAACGCCGTCATTGGCCCAGACTTTGACTTCGCCTTGAGTACGCGTCTCCAGTCCCTGGAGCGTGGTTTCCAGCGACTGGCTTGCCCGCATCATGGTAGTGACATGGTCGAGCGCCTCGATTCCGGCCTCAGTCAGCTGGATTCCGGTTGGCGAGCGGTCGAGCAGGCGGGCGCCGAGCCTTAACTCAAGTTGTCCGAGACGCTTGGAGATGGCCGACTGGGTGACGCCGAGCTGCTCGGCGGCGGCGTTCATCGATCCGGCTGTGGCGACTGCATAGAAGGTGCGCAGGTCGGACCAGTCCACGACCTCGCGGCCAAGTACCGGCCGCTCTCCCCCTTCTTTCCCCGCCGTCATACCCGGTGTGCCCTAATCGCCGAAGCGCCAACCCACAGTCTATGATCAAACGTTATATACTCATTAACGAAAGAAATCTTCGGGGATGTGGGGCCGGGACAATTTTGACGCACGAGTCGCACTTTGTGCGCCTCTTTTCGCGTCTCAGTCCGCCCGCCTTGATCACCGGACGGGGGACTTCTCGCCATGATGTCGGTTCAGAGCAATCACAGGTCGAACGATCTGCGCTGCGATATCGTGCGCGATCTCGCTGACTACATGAAGGTGGTGGCGCTGCGCTCCGCCGTCTTCCTGGCCGAACAGGATTGTCCGTACGCGGAAGAGTTCGACAACAACGACCTCTCCTCGCTCCACCTCCTCGCCTATCTCCGCGGTGAGCCGGTTGCGACGCTGCGCATCCGCTGGTTCGCCAACTTCGCCAAGATCGAGCGCGTGTGCGTGATGAAGCATGTGCGCGGCGGGGCAGTCGTGAAACTGATGATCGAGACCGCGGTCGATATCATCAGCCGCAAGGGCTACACCAACATCCTCGGTTACATCCAGAAGCGGCTCGTTCCGTTCTGGAAACAGCTCGGCTTCCTGCCGCGCGAGAACCGCCAGGGTTTCCGTTTCTCCGACTACGACTATGTCGAGTGCGCAAGACAGCTTGAGCCGCGCGAGAACGCCCTTTCCATGGACACCGATCCCTACCAGCTGATGCGTCCCGAAGGCGACTGGGATCATGAGAGCGTGCTGGACCGCTCGGCGCTTCGTCCAGCTGTTGCGTGACGCCATGGACACGATGCCTGGCCGCCTCCTGTGCATCGACCTGCAGGTCGACCCCGTCTTCGGGATCGAGCCTGAAGCCAAAGCCATTTTCTCGGCGCGCCAGCTTCTCACCATGGGCCGCAGGCTCGGCTGGGAGATCGCCCACGCGCGCCGCCGTATTCCCAACATGCCCAGCGCCGGCGTCAACGATGCCCGCACCGGCGCCATGCGCCCCTTGATGAGCGAGCGTGTTTTCTTCCGCTCGGGCCGCGCCATTTCGGAATCGGCGGGGCTCACCTCGCTTATCGAAAGCTGGCGCGGCGAGCAGGTGTTCGTCGCCGCTTTCGATCATGTCGCCCTGCTCTCCTGCCTGCTGGCCTGCTACGAACACGGGCCGCGGCTGGTCCTGGTCGAGGACGTGCTCTCGATGCATGCCCTTACCGGCCGCACCTCGGTCGACGCCTTCCGCACCGCCGCCTCGCATCTGTCTGCCGGCTCGACGACGATCTCCGGCATACTCGCCCAGGCCGACCATCGCCTCGCCCCCATCGGCATGGTGGCGGCCCCTACAGCGCCGGTTGGCGTCAGCCCCTGAGCATGTAAGCTGCCTCCCAAGGACGCGCGTCAGACGTCGTTTGGGGAGGACTGCATGAAGCGCCTTGTGGCGATGGCTGCGGCCATTGTGATAGCTGGCTGCACGGGGATGGCAGGAATGTCTGGCTCAGGCTCCGGCAGTTCAGGCTTCACCCCCCGCCTCACCGAGCCGCGCCTTGCCGTGGTCGATCCGGCGAACCTTACCGAGGCGCAGCGCGACATGCTCGCCAGCCGGGGCAATCTCAACATCTACAAGACGCTCGCCCACCATGTGGACCTCTACAACCGCTGGTCTCCGCTCGGGCAGTTCATCCTCAACGGCTCCTCGATCCAGCCGCGCCATCGCGAGATGGCGATGCTGCGCATGGGCTGGCTCTGCCAGAGCCCGTATGAATGGTCGCAGCACGCGCGCATCGCCAAGACGGTGGGCGTGACCGAAGCCGAACTCCACCGTATCGCGGAAGGCCCTGCCGCCGCCGGCTGGTCCGACATCGACCGCGCCGTGCTCACCATGGCGGATGAGCTACGCTACGACACCATGATCTCCGACAAGACGTGGGCCGACCTGCGGAAGACCTATTCCGACAATCAGGTGATGGAGCTCTTGTTCACCTCGGCGCAATACCAACTGGTCTCGATGGCGCTCAACTCGCTGGGCATACAGATCGAACCCACCGCCGTCGATTTCATCCCGACGGACCTGCCCAAGCCGAAGACAGCCGGGCGCCCCACGCCGCCGCGCCTGTCCGCCCCGCGCATCCAGCCCATCGCCGTCTCCGCGATGACGCCCGAGCAGCGCACCGTCGCCGCAGCCCAGATCCGGCAGGACGGCTCGATCTTCAACCTCTACGGCACGCTGATCAACCACCCCAAGCTCTACGCTCCCCGCGCCCGCTTCGGCTCCTACATCCAGCGCGACTCCATGCTGGATCCGGAAACACGCGAACTCGCCATCATGCGCACCGCGTACAACATCAACGCGTCCTACGAGTGGGCGCATCACGTCGAATACGCCAAAACCGCCGGCCTCAGCGACACGCAGATCGCCGACATCGCCCGCGGGCCCTCCGCCTCCGGCTGGTCCGAAAAACAGCGCGCCGTGCTGCAGGCCGCCGACGAACTGCGGCGCGAGGCCTTCATCTCGGACGCAACGTGGGACACGCTCGCCAAACACTACGACATGAAACGCCGCATCGAGATCATCTACACCATCGGCGGCTATTCGATGACCGGCCTCGCCATCAACTCCTTCGGCATCCAGACCGAACCGGGCCATCCGGCGATGCCGAAGTAGAATGGGCTCAGGCAGGACCGGGACGCGCTGGCGCCGGCATTGCTGCAGCCTTGCTTCCGCCGCACTGCGATATTTAGCTGTCGCGCCTGCCGAAGGTGGATGCTGGCGGGGGAAAAGAATGACTTGCCGCGCTATCGCGATTGCCGGCCTTCTGGCGACTGCTGCTGCGCCTCTGGGCACAGCCCAGACCCAACTGCATCAGGCCCGGACACAGCTGGAAAGATGCCAGGGCGGATGGGAAGTCGACAGGCGGGACAAGGTGGCCGCCTGCACCGCCGTCATCGACGGGAAGCAGCTCGAGGGCGACGAGATCGCCACCGCCTTTTATTTCCGCGGCGAGGCGCTGAAGGATATGGCGCAGTGGGACAAGGCCATGGCCGACCTCACCGAGGCCATCCGGCTCGCCCCCGACGCCGCCGCGCCCTACGCAGCGCGAGGAGACCTGTTCAGCAACACCGACAAGTTCGACCAGGCCATCGCCGATTTCGACAGGGCGATCCAGCTCGATCCGCAAGATGGCTACCTCTTCCGCCAGCGCGGCGACGCCTACGAAGGAAAGGGCATGCATGCGCGGGCGGTCGCCGACTATGACGAGGCCATCCGCCTCGATCCCCGTGATGACCTTGCTCTGTCGACCCGCTGCAGGCTGCGGGCGATCCTGGGCCAGCAACGCGATGAGGCCGCGAAGGATTGCTCGCCGGCTGGGGCTTCAGGCTCCGGCGGCAGGCGGCCCTGACCGAACCTGACGCCGTCATGGGCGCAGGACGCCGCGATAGATCACGCGAGCGTCAGCCAAAAGCAGAAACCGTCAGGATAGACTTATTCGTTCCCCACGATACGGTCCGCGCCAACTAGAGCCAGGCAAATGGCAAATCACGGGGAGAAACATGTCCAGATCCATCACCACCCTCACGTCCGTCCTTGGTGCGATCCTGCTCGTCTCGGCATGCAGCCCTGCGAAGCCCGCCGAGCCCGTGGCGGCGGCGACACCTGCCGCCAACACGATCGCCGAAGTCATCCAGACCAAGTCCGGCGCCGTGCGTGGCGAGACCGTGACCGATGTCGGCGCCACCGCCTTCATCTATCGCGGCATCTCCTACGCCGCGCCTCCGGTCGGCGACCTGCGCTGGAAAGCGCCGCAACCTGTGGCCGCATGGCAGGGCGAGCGTGACGCAACCAAATGGCCGAACCGCTGCCCGCAGGGCCAGAGCAGCATGGGCACAGGCTCGCCGATAGCTGAGGACTGCCTCTATCTCAACGTCGTCACCGCCGCGAAGACGGCAGATGAGAAACGCCCCGTCATCGTCTTCTTCCACGGCGGCGGCCTCACCTCCGGCACATCGTCATCGACAACCTACAATCACCCGACCCTCCCCAACAAAGGCGTGGTCGTGGTCACCGCCAACAGCCGCCTCGGACCGATGGGCTATCTTGCTCACCCGGCGCTGTCGGCTGAATCCGGCAAGGGCTCGGGCAATTATGGCACGCTCGATATCAAGGCGTCGCTGGAATGGGTGCGCGACAACATCACGGCCTTCGGCGGCGATCCCGAGAACGTCACCATCATGGGAGAATCCGGCGGCGGCACGAAAGTCATCTCGCAGATGGCCTCGCCCCTCACCGATGG
>DASYKO010000463.1:0-3379 GCA_035995285.1 Hyphomonadaceae bacterium
GCCTGGCCGGCGAGCTTCGTTATGTCGGAAAGTTCACGCGACAGGTCGGCGATGCGCTGTCCCAGCCGCTGGAAGCTGACTTCGGAGAAGTCGCTGCCTGCATCCGGGCTATCCGAAGGAGGTTTTCCTTCTTTATCGCTCATCCTGTGTCCATCTCATCGCAGCAAATTCAAGGCGTTTACAGTGGTTTGCCTGAACAAGCCGCTCGCCAAACCGGGCGACATTCACTAGGTAGTATCGCTCGCAAGCGCAATCGCGGGCGACCGTAACGGAAGCAGGAAAGACTAGCATGATCCGCCGCTCGGCCATCGCCGGCGTCCTTTGCATCGCCGCCGTTTCGGCAGGCGGCTGCGCGGATTTAATGCAGCGCTCCCAGACGGCGCCCGATTGGTTCAACGCCAAGGCCAAGGAATTCCAGGGCCAGGGCTATCCCGAACTGTCGGAAATCCCGGAGAAGCGGGGCACCAACGCCGACCAGTCGGCCTGGGATGCAGCCGCCGCCTCGCTCTCGGCCAAGGCGGCGGAGATCAACGCCGCAACCGCCAATGTTCCGCCGAATCCGACGTCGGAGGAAGACCGAGCTATGGCAGCGCAATTGCGCGCCAAGGTGGAAGAGGGAAAGGCGCCGGCAGGGCAGCCCCCAGGGGGTCTCTAACCGGCCTCTCTTCCGGTTGAATTTGCCCCAAAGCGGCCGTTCGGATACGGCTTTACAGAATCCTTTACCCGGTACGGTCGAGATCGGCCGGGACATTTCGACAGGTGACCCATGCGGTTGGATTTCCACAAGATCAGGCGGCTTCCGCCCTACGTCTTCGAACAGGTGAACGTGACCAAGGCCGGGCTTCGCGCAGGCGGGGCTGACGTCATCGACCTCGGCATGGGCAACCCGGACCTGCCCACCCCGCCCCACATCGTCGAGAAGCTGTGCGAGACGGCGAGGAAGCCCGACGTGCACGGCTATTCCGCCTCGCGCGGGATCCCCGGACTGCGCCGGGCACTGAGCGCATATTACGACCGGCGGTTCGGCGTGAAGCTGGACCCGATGAAGGAAGTGGTCGTTACGCTGGGATCGAAAGAGGGCTTTGCCAACCTCGCCCAGGCGATCGCGGCGCCGGGCGACACGATCCTCGTGCCGAACCCGAGCTATCCGCTGCACTCGTTCGGCTTCATCATGGCGGGGGCTGCGATCCGCTCGGTCGAGGCGCATTCGCCGGAGCAGTATCTTTCGAACCTCGGCCGCGCGGTGAAGCACTCGATCCCGGCGCCGACGGCAATGGTCGTGTGCTATCCGGCCAATCCGACAGCGCAGGTCGTCGATCTCGATTTCTACAAGGAAGTCGTCAAGTTCGCGAAGAAGCACGAGATCTGGGTGCTGTCGGATCTAGCCTACACCGAGATCTATTACGGCGATCCGCCGCCCTCGATCCTGCAGGTCGATGGCGCGAAGGACATCGCCGTCGAAGTCACCTCGATGTCGAAGACCTACGCGATGGCCGGTTGGCGCGTGGGCTTTGCGGCGGGCAATGAGAAGCTGATCGCGGCGCTGGCTCGCGTTAAGTCATATCTCGACTATGGCGCGTTCACGCCGGTGCAGGTGGCGGCTGCCGCTGCGCTGAACGGTCCGCAGGATTGCGTCGACGAGCAGCGCGAGATCTATCGCACGCGGCGCAACGCGATGGTGGAGAGCTTTACGCGCGCCGGCTGGGAAATCCCGGAACCGAAAGCGTCGATGTTCGCCTGGGCGCCGATCCCTCCTGTGTTTCGCGAGATGGGGTCGCTAGAGTTTTCACTGCGGCTCATCAAGGAAGCGCATGTCGCGGTCGCGCCAGGCGCCGGGTTTGGCGAGCATGGCG
The DNA here is from genome assembly GCA_035995285.1 of Hyphomonadaceae bacterium. Taxonomy (GTDB): domain Bacteria; phylum Pseudomonadota; class Alphaproteobacteria; order Caulobacterales; family Hyphomonadaceae; genus UBA7672. The sequence continues at coordinate 1,854 of DASYKO010000463.1, forward strand.
ATGGGTATGTGCGCCTTGCGCTGGTCGAGAACGAACAGCGCATCCGGCAGGCGGCGCGCAATGTGCGGAAATTCCTTGAGGCCAACGGGGTAAACATCCCGAAGGGGAAGCCTGAGAAAGAGTTGAGGCCGGCGAAGGTTGAGCCGCTCCAGAAAAAGGCCGCGGAATGAGCGCACCCAAGGGGGCAAGGACGCTGAGGCTGGGCGTAGCCGGCCTCGGCACCGTGGGCGGCGGCCTCTTGAAGCTCATAGAGCGGCAGGACGAGCTGCGCCTGCCGGGCAAGCTGGTCGTGACGGCAGTTTCGGCGCGCAACAAGAACCGCAATCGCGGCGTCGATATCTCGAAGTTCAAGTGGGTCGATGATCCGGTGAAGCTGGCGTCGATGGACGATGTCGATGTCGTCGTCGAACTGGTGGGCGGATCGGACGGCCCGGCGAAGCTGACGGTGGAAGCGGCGCTGAAGGCAGGCAAGGCTGTGGTCAGCGCCAACAAGGCGCTGATTGCCGAGCATGGCATCGAGATCGCTGGCCTCGCCGAGAAGCATAACGCTCACCTGCTGTTCGAGGCGGCGGTGGCGGGCGCGATCCCGATCGTGCGGGCGGTCAAGAACTCGCTGTCGGGCGTGATCGTGAGCCGGGTGTCGGGCATCCTCAACGGCACGTGCAACTACATCCTCTCCGAGATGCTGCGCACGGGCGCCGCCTACGAGACCGTGCTCGCCGAGGCGCAGCGGCTTGGCTATGCCGAGAGCGATCCCTTCCTCGACGTGTCCGGCGGCGACGCTGCGCACAAGGTGCTGATCCTGGCTGCGATCGCATTCGGCGCGCAGCCTGCGTTCGACCAGGTGCAGGTCGAGGGCATCGACAAGATCGAGGCGATGGACATCGCCCTGGCCAACAAGTTCGACTACCGCATCAAGCTGGTGGCCGAAGCCTTCCGCGCCAAGGATGGCGTTCGTTGCCGCGTGGCGCCCGTGCTCGTCCAGAAGGAGCATCCGCTGGCGCAGGTGAACGGTCCGCTCAACGCCGTTGTCGTCGAGGGCGAGCCTGTGGGCCGCCTTACCTTCACCGGCCCGGGCGCCGGCGCAGGCCCGACGGCTGCGGCCGTGATGGGTGATCTCGCGCGGCTTTTTGAAGGTCCGGCTACTCCACCACTCGGCAAGCCTTCGGCCGAACTGGCGTCGCTTATCACGCTGGCGAAGGGCCAGGCCGACCAGGGCTCGTTCTTCATCGGCGCCAAGCTGGCCGACAAGCCCGGCGTGTTCGCTGCGCTGACCGAGGAGCTGGCCGAAGCCGGCGTCTCCATCGACAAGCTGATCCAGGAATCTGCTGGCGACACCGGCGCGGCGCCCGTCGCGATCATGACCCATCCGTGCCCGCGCTCTTCGGTCGAGAAGGCGCTGGCGAAGATCGGCGCACTCAAGATCACTGCGGATACTCCAAGGCTGCTGCGGATTGAGACGCGGGCGTGATGCCGGCCGGTCTGCGTGCCGGCTTCGCCATTCTCATGCTGTGTCTGCCGTCCGC
>DASYKO010000464.1:0-3938 GCA_035995285.1 Hyphomonadaceae bacterium
CAAGCGCCCGAATTCATTCTACGCCGCCTCCGATCCGAAGGACGTCGCCCGCGTTGAATCGCGCACCTTCATCTGCTCCGAGAAGCAGATCGACGCCGGCCCGACCAACAACTGGTCCGAGCCGACCGAGATGCGCGACAGGCTCAATGGCCTGTTCGACGGCGCCATGCGCGGCCGCACCATGTATGTCGTGCCCTTCTGCATGGGCCCGCTGAATTCCAAGATTTCGCAGCTTGGCGTCGAGATCACCGACAGCGCCTACGTCGCCATCTCCATGCGCGTGATGACCCGCATGGGCCGCGCCGCCCTCGAACAGATCGGCGACGACGGCTTCTTCGTCCCCGCCGTCCACACCCTCGGCGCCCCCCTGGCTGCCGGCCAGAAAGACGTGCCGTGGCCCTGCAACGACGACAAGTACATCGTCCACTTCCCGGAAAGCCGTCAGATCTGGTCCTACGGTTCGGGCTATGGCGGCAACGCCCTCCTCGGCAAGAAGTGCTACGCGCTGCGCATCGCCTCGGTCATGGCCCGCGATGAGGGCTGGCTCGCCGAGCACATGCTCATCCTGAAACTCACGAGCCCCGAAGGCGTCGTCAAATTCGTCGCCGCCGCCTTCCCGTCGGCCTGCGGCAAGACCAACCTCGCCATGCTCGAGCCCACGCTCAAGGGCTGGAAAGCCGAAACCATCGGCGACGACATTGCCTGGATGCGCTTCGGTGATGATGGCCAGCTCTACGCCATCAACCCGGAAGCCGGCTTCTTCGGCGTCGCCCCCGGCACGTCCGCCGCGACCAACAAGAACGCCCTGCACTCCTGCGACAAGAACACGGTCTTCACCAACGTCGCGCTCACCGCTGATGGCGACGTCTGGTGGGAAGGCCTCTCGAAAGAGCCCCCGGCGAACCTTACCGACTGGCGCGGCCGTCCGTGGACACCTGGCTCGGGCGAGCCTGCCGCTCACCCCAACGCGCGCTTTGCCTGCCCCGCCGGCCAGTGCCCCGTGATCGCGCCCGAGTGGGAAAACCCCGCCGGCGTGCCCATCAGCGCCATCCTCTTCGGCGGCCGCCGCGCCTCTGCGGTTCCGCTGGTCACTGAAGCCTACGACTGGGAACACGGCGTGTTCATGGGCTCGACCGTCGCCTCCGAAGGCACGGCCGCCGCCGAGAACAAGGTCGGCGAACTGCGCCGCGACCCGTTCGCGATGCTGCCCTTTGCCGGCTACAACATGGCCGACTACTTTGCGCATTGGCTGAAGATCGGCCAGAAGCCGGGCGCCAAACTTCCGCGCATCTTCTTCGTCAACTGGTTCCGCAAGGACAAAGCCGGCAAGTTCATCTGGCCCGGCTTCGGCGAGAACACCCGCGTCCTGAAATACATCGTCGACCGCCTCGAAGGCAAAGCGCAAGCCGTCGACACCGCCATCGGCCGCGTCCCCGCCAAATCCGCCATCGACGTCTCGGGCCTCGGCCTCACCGACGAGCAGATGGATACGCTCCTCGGCGTCGACCACGTCGTCTGGCGCGAGGAAGCCTCGCTCATCCCCGCCTTCTTCGAAAAGTTCGGCGACCGCCTGCCGAAGGCGCTCTGGGACCAGCACAAGCAGCTCGTCTCGCGCCTGGGCTGATCGAGCCGACAATCCAAATAACAGCAGGCCCGCCCTCACCGGCGGGCCTGTTCGTTTTGGGCGAGCGCGCTTGCCATCCCGAACACCCGAAGGCACGCTCCCCGGCAGTAGGTCAAAGGGGGGATGACAATGACGGATATTGCCGCTGGCGCAGCTGCGCCGGACGATCTGTTTGCAACCACATCGACGTCCGCTTCCCAGTTTTCCTGGTCAGCCGAGGCAAAGTCGATCTCGGGCAACTGGCTGAAGTTCTCCTTCTACCTTTTCATGCTCGCGCATGCCGTGAACATCCTGATCCTCGTCGTGATGTTGTGGACCTTCCAGATCCTCGAACAGGGCGGCGGCATCGAGGATCCCACCTTCGCCCTGGTGATCACATCGCTGGGAAGTTTCGCACAGCTGCTTCCCGCCATCATGATCGGCACGTTTGTCTTCTGCACCATCCTCTACCTGATGTTCGTCTACCGGGCGGCGAAGAACCTGGAGCTCTCGAAGGCCCGTGGAATCTCGATCTCGCCCGGCGCCGCGGTGGGATGGAGCTTCGCTCCCTTCATCAATTTCGTCACGATCTACAATGTGATGAAGGAGATCTGGGTCGCCTCGCAGGATCCGGGAAAGGGAACCAGGCCGGCGACCATCAGGCTTATCCTGTGGTGGGGTCTCTACCTGGCGGGCAACGTCATGGCGCGCGGCTCCGACGCGATGGTTCCCGTGGACGCCGGAGAGGACGCCACGGCCTATTTGGATCTCTATCTCCCCGGCAGCGCCGTCGGCATGCTCGCCTCGCTCACCTCCATCGTCAGCACGGTGATCCTGCACACGATCATCACCGACATCGTCCGCGCCCAGAACCTGCTGCGGTCGACGTCCGTGTTCGAGGACTGATCACCGCCTCGCCGGCGGACCTCTCCCGGCGGCCGCGCGTCAGGGTCAGTGCCCGCCGCCCTTCGGCGCGCTTGCCGCGATCCTGTCCAGCACAGCCATCGCCTCGTCCGGCAGGCTGATATCCGCCACCGCCAGGTTCTCCCTCAGGTGCGCCACCGACGATGTGCCCGGTATGAGCAAGATGTTCGGCGAGCGCCGCAGCAGCCATGCCAGTGCAACCTGCAGCGGGGTGGCGCCGACCTGCGCGGCAACACTCGAAAGCTCCGCCGACTGCAGCGGCGAGAACCCGCCCAGCGGGAAGAATGGCGTGTACGCAATCCCCTCCTTCGCGAGATCGTCGATCAGCGCGTCATCCTCGCGATGCGCAAGGTTGTACTGGTTCTGCACGCAGGCGACCTTCGCGATCCCCCGCCCGTCCTCGATCTGCTTTCGCGTGGCGTTGCTGAGCCCGATCCCGCGGATAAGCCCCTTGCGCTGCAGCTCCGCCAGCGCCTCGACCTGCCCCTCGATCGCGCCCTCGGCAGGGCCCATGGCGAAGATCATGCGCAGATTGACCACGTCCATCGCATCGACGCCAAGCCGCCGCAGATTGTCGTGCACCGCCTCGGTGATCTCCGCCGGAGAGAAGGCGGGGTTCCAGGATTTATCCGCCCCACGCTTCGCGCCGACCTTGGTGACGAGAACGAGATTGTCCGGATAGGGATGCAGCGCCTCGCGGATGATCTCGTTCACCACATAGGGTCCGTAATAGTCGCTGGTGTCGATGTGGTTGACCCCGCTGGCCACCACCTCGCGCAGCACGGCGATGGCCGCATTCCGATCCTTCGGCGGACCATAGACGCCTGGCCCGGCCAGCTGCATGGCGCCATAGCCGATCCGGTTCACCGTGCGGTCGCCGAGAACAAACGTCCCCGCCTTGCTGATATCCACCATGCGCATCTCCTGTGATCCGCACCTGATATAGGTCGCCCGATGCAGATTTGCCCGCCTCAGCTCCTGGCCACCCACGCCTTTTCGCCGGCGAGGCAATCGACCGAGGCATCACGCGCCTCAGTCACTGGCGATCCCATGGCATTGGCGCCGTCGCCGGAGCGTCCGCCACGTCGGCATGCCTGGAACGCGCAAAATCCCCCACGGGGATAACCCTGACTTTTGTCTCCGACCGCCTCGAAACTCCGCACAAATCAAAGCTCACGAAAACGCCATCGGAAAATAAAATCACCCCCTCCCGAACCTGAGCGATAATGCGTCCATCGCCTCCGCATGGAGGGCAGTCGTACGCTGTTCAACGGCGCGGGGGCGATGCGTATCGAGCGTGGAGCACAGCGCCTCTCGGGTCAGCTTCGACCTTGGTCGGGGTCACCCTTGCAGGCCGAGCTCAGCCCTTCCGAATGCGGCCATACAGGGCCAGCCAAGTGAGGGAGCATGT
>DASYKO010000465.1:0-7535 GCA_035995285.1 Hyphomonadaceae bacterium
CGCCATCTGGGTCATCGGCAGCTACCACAACATCTTCCGCGTCGGCGCGGCGATCCAGGATCTCGGCTTCTGGATCCTCAACGACGTGGTGTGGAACAAGTCCAACCCGATGCCCAACTTCAAGGGCACGCGCCTCGCCAATGCGCACGAGACTCTCATCTGGGCCGCGCGCAGTCAGGAGCAGAAGAAGTACACCTTCAACTACGACGCGCTGAAAGCCGGCAACGAAGACATCCAGGCGCGCTCCGACTGGTGGACCTTCCCGATCTGCTCGGGCGGCGAGCGCATGAAGAATGACGACGGCAAGAAATCACACCCGACGCAGAAGCCCGCAGCCCTGCTCCACCGCATCATCGTCGGCACCACCAATCCGGGCGACGTGATCCTCGATCCATTCTTCGGCACAGGCACCACGGGGGCAGTCGCCAAACTGCTGGACCGCCGCTTCATCGGCCTTGAGCGCGATGAGGATTATGTCGAAGTCGCCACCCGCCGCATCGAGAATGTGCGCGCCCTCGGCGCCGAAGACATCGAAGTGCAGACGAGCAAGAAATCCGAGCCGCGCGTGCCCTTCGGCGCGCTGGTCGAACACGGCCTCGTCCGCCCCGGCGATCGCCTGTATTGCCCGCAGAACCGCCATGTCGCCCGCGTCCGCGCCGACGGCAGCATCGCGAACGGCGAGGCCACCGGCTCGATCCACCGCATGGGCGCGCACGTGCAGAACGCGCCGAGTTGCAATGGCTGGACGTTCTGGCACTACAAGTCGGATTCGGGCCTCGCCCCGATCGACCTGCTGCGCCGCAAGTTCCGCACGCAGATGGGGCTGTAGGCGCCGGGATCTCCGGGCGCGCACAGCTTTCCGCGAAAGCCCTGCTAATCTTTCCCGCTGCCGCTTCGTGCGTGCTATGGCTTCTTCATCGCTGGCCTTCTTGAGGCATCCAGCGGCTGAGAGCGACCGCCCAGAATGCTCCCGCCTTCCGAGTGCACGGAGCTCAATTGATCATCTTTTCAAAGGCGTTCGTCGCCGGGGCCCTGCTGACGACCATCGCAATCCTGTCGATTCTCTCCATCGCCCCCGTGATCCTGCAATGACCGTCGCCGAGATCCAGCTGAAATACTGGCTGGGAGAGCTGCAGACCCTGCAGAACGAAGTTGCCGACAACATCTACCTGCCGCTGTCGGTCAGCCCCGCGCTGAAAGGCGATCTGCGCAAGGCCGTCAGGCGCGTCCAGCAGTTCCGGCACAAGGTGTCGCGCCAGAAAGCGCCGGCTTAGGCCAGATACTTCCCTCCTGAACCAAAAGGCGTGGTATGCCGTATCACGCACGGCGGAGGGGCTCTCCCTGCTCCGCGCTACGCCAGGAGCCCGAAAATCAGATTCCCAAAGCCTCCGCCGGAGCCTGAGCGCGACGATGGCCTCACCATGGGGGCGCAAGTCACTCACCCCACATTTGGTCTCGGCTACATCACGAACCTCGATGGCGAGCGCGTCACCATCCTGTTCGACAAGTCCGGCATGAAGAAGATCGCAGCGGGCTATATCAAGCTGGCCGGCTGATCCGGAAGGCCCGCGTCAGGCCTCTGTGAGCCCGCCCGCATGGTTCGACGGGCGCATCGCCCTGCGAGCGATGCTGCTCACCATGAGGGCTCCCCCGAACACCGCAAATCCACCGAAGGCCTCATGGTGAGCAGCACGCGAAGCGTGCGCCCGTCGAACTACGGTGAGCGACGGCTCCGTCAGGCGCGATTTGGTCCAGTGGACCAAATCGAGGAGCGAACGCCCCGGCAGGGGCGAGTGCTCGCCGGACTCACCCCCGCTTCCTCTTCCGATCCCGCACCACCTCATACGCCTTCGTCAGCCGCTCCAGCACGCTGGGTCCCTTCCCCTTCGGCTTGGCGCCGAGGTGGAGCACGCGGAGCTCGTCCATGAACTCCTCCCACAGCTTCGGCCCGCCCTTCTCCAGCAACTCCGCGCGGATCGACAGTTCTTCGCTGACCGCCGTGTGCCGTATGCCCCATGCGCCGATCACCGCGAGCATGGGCAGAAGCTGGATCGATTTTTCCGTGAGCGAGTAGACCACCTTCTGCTTGTGCGTCGGGTCCCGCGCCGCCGAGATGAAGCCCAGCTCGGTGAGCCGCTTCAGCCGCGAGGCGAGGATGTTGGAGGCAATGCCCTCCATCGAGTTCGCCATCATGTCGCGGAAATGCCGCTGGTTGCCGAACATCATGTCGCGAATGACGACGAGGCTCCATTTGTCGCCCAGCGCCTCCAGCGTGAGGTTGATCGGGCAGCCCGACCTCTGTTCGGTTTCCAAATCCGGCGCTCCTGAAAATACCGCTTGCAACATACAACCGGTTATGACACAACGCAACTGGTTGCACTATGCAACTGGTTAAACAGACACGTTAGCTAGAGATTGGGGAGGGAAGTTCATGGATCCGCTGGCAGCCCGCATCATCGGCTTCTCGCAGCCAGAGCCCGGCCGAGCTGGCCGGCGCGGGCCTGCCCGTCCCGCCGGCCCGGTCCTCCTGCGCAACACGCCGCGCCGCGGCCGAAACCAGCATCTGGCGATCTACGTCACCTGGCTGGATGAACTCCCCGGCGCGCGCCGCTGAGGCTAGACTGCAGACAGGAGGAACAGGGCATGAGCACGACGCATCACTATGTGGGCCATTATCTGGCGGTCTTCCTCAGCAACAAGTCGGGCCCGAAATGGAAGGCATGGAATGCGCTGTCCAAGGAAGAACAGCGCGCGAAGGATGAGATCGGCCTTCCCGCACTCCAGGCCTGGGACGAGGCGCACAAAGATTCCATCGTCTATCAGGGCGGGCCGCTCGGCCCGACCAAGCGCGTATCGGACGATGGCGTGACAGACGCCGTGAACGAGCTCACCGTGTTCATGGTCGTGCGCGCGCCCTCGCACGAAGCAGCAGCGAAGCTGTTAGAAAATCATCCGCACTGCACGATCTTCCCCTGCCACGCCGTGGAAGTGATGCCGCTTCTCGGCCCGCCTCCCGCCGCATAGCATCCTGCCTTCAACGCCAGACCTCAGGAGCCTCCCATGAGCAAAGTCCGCGTTTCCGCCTTCTCGATCTCACTCGACGGCTATGGCGCAGGTCCCGACCAAAACCTGCAGACCCCGCTCGGCGTGGGCGGCGAGCAGCTGCACGAATGGTTCTTTCCGACCAGGACCTTCCAGGGAATGTACGGAGACAAACCCGGCACGGAGGGCGCCGATAACGATCTCGCCGCGAAGGCCATGGACAATCTCGGCGCCTGGATCATGGGCCGCAACATGTTCGGCCCCGTCCGCGGCGAATGGCCGGATGAAAAATGGCAGGGCTGGTGGGGCGATGTCCCGCCCTATCATTGCGACGTCTTCGTGCTCACCCACCACAAGCGCCGCACATTCGAGATGGACGGCGGCACCACCTTCCACTTCATCACCGGCGGCATCGAACAGGCGCTGGAACGCGCGCGGGCTGCAGCAAAGGACCGGGACATCCGCATCGGCGGCGGCGTCGCGACGATCCGCGAATACCTCAAAGCCAACCTGATCGACGAAATGCACCTCGCCGTCGCGCCGGTCGTGCTCGGCCGCGGAGAGCATCTGCTGCAGGGGATCGACCTGAAGGCGCTGGGCTTCGAGCACACGGACCATGTGGCGACGGCCAAGGCCTCGCATCATGTGCTGGCGAGGAGGCGGTAGCGGAGCTGAATAGCCAACGGCAGAGCAAGGTGCAGACCCCCACCTGACCTCCCCCTTGCAGGAGGGAGGGACCGCGTTGCGGGAGTTGGACACTGAACTAAGATCTCAGACGCAGCCGCCAATGTCAGACCGATTGTAAGCTGAACGCCTCAGGGTCCCTCCCTCCTGCAAGGGGGAGGTCAGGTGGGGGTCTGCACCTTGTTCCGATGAAAGTTCAGCGCACGAATCTCGCCACGCGCATCAAACGCGCATATCCGGCGCTCAAGGAAAGAAAGAGAGACCCGAAGCCCTAGAATGCCTTCCGGATCCGGTCGAACATGTTGAAGCCGGCCTTGGAGTTCGGCCGCTCGGCAAGTTGCACGCCCTGGCCCTGCATCAGGGCGTAGGCGTCGGAATACCAGTCCGTGCCGGGATAGTTGTAGCCGAGCACCGCCGCCGTCTGCTGCGCCTGCCCGATCAAGCCAACCGACAGGTAGGCCTCGACAAGGCGATAGAGCGCCTCGGGCGCGTGGCTGGTGGTGTCGTATTTCGCGATCACCGTCTTGAAGCGGTTGATCGCCGCCAGATGCTCGGACCGCGTCAGGTAATAGCGCCCGATCTCCATTTCCTTGCCGGCCAGCTGGTCCTTCACCATGTCGCGCTTGAGCTCGGCGTCGCGCGCATACTCGCTCTCAGGGAAGCGCGCGATCACTTCGTTGAGCGCGGCAAGCGCCAGCTCCGCACGAGCCTGCTCGCGGCCGACGTCGAGGATCTGGTCGAAATGGCAGACGGCGATGAGGTAGTAGGCGTAGGGCGCGCCATCGCCGCCCGGATGCAGCGTGATGTATTCCTGCGCCGAGGCCTGCGCCTTCTCGTAGCCTTCCGTGCCGCCGCGGCGATAGCGGGCGTAGGCCGCCATCAGCATGGCGCGCTGGGCCCAGGGCGAATAGGGATGCTGGCGCTGCACTTCGTCGAACTGGGCGGCGGCCTGTTCCCACACATGGCGGTCAAGGCTCTTGGTCGCTTCCGAGTAGATCGTCTCGACGGGGCGCTCGACATAGGCGAGGTCGCGCGAGCGGGATGAACCGCCTGCACAGCCGACCTCAGTCAAAAGGGCTGCGCCCAGAAGAAGATAGGCGCCAGTTCTGCGCGAAAGACGCATGGTCCACTCCGACATTACCCAGCCGTTCTAGCCCAGCCCGGAACCCCCTGTCCAAGGCAAATGGCTGCGGCCAAAACCCCGCGGATTCACTTGGAATCCGCGGGCTCTGCAACATTAACTTCCAACCGCACCCTCAGCGGGAGGTTTCGGCGCCAGCGGATTGGGCTTGGCCTTCTTCGACTTGCCGCGCCGGCGGAACAGCCACAGCACGAACCAGACGACCAGTCCAAGGATCAGGGCCACCGGCAGGATCTCGCCGATGAACTCGACAATGCCCGCCAGCGTCTTCGCCATGTTCGGGACAAAGCTGCCGAACGCATCGCCCAGCGGCCGCCAGATCGATTCCGACGCGGCCTCGTATTTCGGCTGGTAGTTCAGCGTCATGATCGACATCGCGACGCGCAGCTTCAGCGCGGCCAGCACGCTCTCGTGGCTGTCGATATCCGCCTGCACCCGCGCAAACTCGCGCTCGATCTCCAAGAGGTCCGACAGCCGCCCCGGCCGGTCGCGCAGCAGGTCCTGCAGCCGGTCGCGCATCGTCTTCATCGACTTCAGCCGCGCTTCGGAATCGACGATCTGGACGGTGAGGTCCTCCGCCGTGTCGTTGTTGGAATCCAGGTTGGCGTCGAACGGCTTGAGCGTGTTCTCCATGCCGGTCTGGAACGTCTTCACCCAGTCCGCCGAGCCGCGCACCTGCAGATAGCCCGAGCTCTGCTCCTCCCCGATGCCCGAGAGCGAGGAATTCACCACATAGCACTTGGCCGGCCCTGCATCCTCGCACGCCTTCTTGTGCGCATTCAGCAGGCCTTCCATTTTCGCGGGCGGCACCTTGAACCCGTAATTGTAGGTGTAGGCGATCAGCTGCGCAGGCTGGCCCCCACCGCCTCCGCCCTGCTGGTCCGGCAGGATGATCTGCTGCTCGACCGGCGCGTTGAAGTTGACCGAGCCGCCCACGGCCCCATCTGCTGACCGCGCCATCTCCATCGCCGGGGCCGGCGGAGGCGGCGGAGGCGGCGGCGACATCGGCGCGGGCATGCCGGCCACGGCATCCATCGCCACTTCCTTGGAGGCGGTATAGCGGTTGTCGCCATCCGACCCGCCGCACGCGGCTGCAAGCAGGGCAAGCCCTGCCGCGATTGCTACTCTGAACATGTCCATCCCTGAGCTAGGCCCCAAGTTCGTCCCGGGCCTTTTGGCCTCGTTATGGCCCAAGCATGACGCACGCATCGCGACATAATCAAGGCGGAACAGGTGGTTGGGCGCCTAACCTTCCATCCATCTGAAGGCCTCGGTATCCGCGAACACCGCCCGCAGCAGGCGATTGTTCAGCGCATGCCCCGGCTGCTCGCCTTCATAGCGCCCCTCGATCGGCCCGCCGGCGAGGAACAGGTCGCCCACCACATCCAGCACCTTGTGCCGCACGAACTCATCCGGCGCCTTCAGCCCCTCCGGATTGAGGATCGCATCGCCATCCACGCCCACGGCGTTCTCCAGCGACCCGCCCAGCGCCTTTCCCATGGAGCGCAGCTTCTGCAGCTCGTGCACAAACCCGAACGTCCGCGCCCAGCCGATCTCGCGCGCAAACGCCCCCGGCGTCATGTCGAAGCGGAACTCCTGCCGCCCGATCGCCTTCGACGGGAAGTCGATCGTCGCAAAGATCGAGAACCCCTCGCCCGGAGACAGCCGCGCAAACTTCACCCCGTCGCGCACTTCCACCACCTTGAGGATCTTCAGCACGCGCTTCGGTGTCTGCTGGGCCGCCAGCCCCGCCTCCTCGAGCATCGACACAAATGGCGCCGAGGTGCCATCGAGAATGGGCATCTCCTGCCCGTCCATCTCTGCGATCAGATTATCGACACCCAGCCCCGCACACGCCGCGAGGAAATGCTCCACCGTCGCCACCGACACGCCCGCGCCATTGGTGAGGTTCGTCCCCAGCATCGCGGTCGACACGGCAAGCGCAGACGCGGGAATCGCATTGTCCCTGTCGCGCACGTCGCTCCGCACAAACCGCACGCCCTGTCCGGGCGCAGCCGGGCGGATGGTGAGGCTGACGCGCTCGCCCGAATGCAGGCCAATGCCTGCCCGACTCGCGGCTTTTGCAATCGTCTGCTGCTGCATGACCTGGGAGCTACCCGCCCCAACGCATCAACTCAACTCACGGCTGGTTGCGCTTTGTTGCCGGGAAACTCGCCAACGCCTCGGCAACGACCCACACCCCCCACCTGTCCGCCCAGGCAACAAAGCGCAACCAGCCGTCAGTTGAGTTGATGCGTTGGGGCGGGTAGCTCCCAAGTCATGCAGCAGCAGACGATCGCAAAAGCCGCGAGCCGGGCAGGCATTGGCCTGCATTCGGGGGAGCGGGTGAGCCTGACTATCCACCCAGCAGCGCCAGGACAGGGCGTGCGGTTCGTGCGGAGCGATGTGAAGGACAGGGACAACGCCATCCTGGCATCTGCGCTTGCCGTGTCGACTGCGATGCTGGGCACCAACATTACCAATGGCGCCGGGGTCTCCGTGGCGACGGTCGAGCATTTCCTCGCCGCTTGCGCGGGGTTGGGCGTGGACAATCTGGTTGCCGAGATGGATGGGCAGGAGATGCCTACTCTCGATGGCACCTCGGCGCCGTTCGTGGCGATGCTGGAGGAGGCGGGGCTGGCCGCCCAGCAGACCCCGAAGCGCGTCC
>DASYKO010000466.1:0-4112 GCA_035995285.1 Hyphomonadaceae bacterium
GTCGAGGAGGGAGTGCACGACGATCCATTCCGAGCGGCGGGCCTGGCGCAACACGCTCTCGCACGTCGCCCTGCGCAGGGCGGCGGAGGCGGAAAACAGCGGCCCTTCCGGCTCGATGAAGGCGCGGTGGAAGCCCTGGCAAATCAGCACGGGCGCGATGGCGGAAGAGATCGTGACGGTCATGAGGCGCGCGCCCGTAGTTCCTGGGCCGCGCGCGAGGGCGTGTGCATGGGCTGAGGCGTGGCCGGCACCGCGACGGCCCGCTCCTTGGGGTCGAGCACGCCGGCTTCATCCCATGCGCCTTCGGGGCGCAGCACGACAAAGGGGTCGCTGTCGAACCGGATGGCCTCGGGGTGGTCCGGCACCGGGATGTCGAGCGTGAGATAGTCGAAGCCCGAAACGCCGAAGCCCTCGCGCGCGATCACCTCGCAGGTCATCACGTGCTTCCACATCTGTTCGAGCCGCGCCTGGATATAGGCAAGCGCGCGCTTGTAGCCCTTGCGGGCGATGATCTCGAAGGCATGCGCCATCAGGAAGTTAAGCAGCGCACCGCCGCGTCGGCGCGGATCGATGCACACGCGCTCGATCTTGCAGAACTCGCTGAAGAAGCGGATGCGCAGGCTGCCTGCCGGCTGTCCGTTCTCGAGTGCGAGGAGGTGGAGGGCGCACAGATCGTTGCCGTCAAACTCTTCCTCGTAGGGGCACTCCTGCTCGGCCATGTAGGTGAGGGCGCGCAGGATGTAGACTTTCTGCAGATCGTCGAGCGAGCGGACCACAGTGACCGAGATGTCGGACCGGTTGTGGTGGCGGTCGGCGTTCAGCAGAGGCAATCTACCCGTGGCTGGAAGAGCCATGGCGCGCTCCTGGACCGGCCCGCCTCAGAGAGGCGGAAGAGCCGATCGCTGCTAAGTTCTAGAGCAGCCTGACCGCATCCTTTCGGACGCGGGCTGCTCTAGGAGGCATTCGTCCTGTCGAAGACGAAGAGGTTGGGTACGCCAAAGGGAACTGAGTGGAAGCCGAGGTGCAGCATGGCGTTGGCGCCTTCCGGGGTCGCCCCGCGCCCATAGCCGCGCACATTCTGGTAAAAGCCGTCGCGCCAGGCGAGGCAGCAGCGCACCACGTTGAGCCGCGCCCGCATGCCCCTGCCGGCATAGAGCCAGACATACATGCCGGGGAAATACTCGCCGGGTTTGCACACGTGCTGCAGCTTCGGGATGTGGGTGTCGAACGAGCCGTCGCGCATGGCTTGTTCGCCGGCCGAGCTGAGAGGCAGCAACAGGATCACGCCCGTTATCTCGCCTCCCAGCCCAGCCGGCGCTGGCCCGTCCCCATCTTGCTGAGCTGTTTCAGGGGCTACCCCTGAGTTTACGGCCTTCTTCTTCGCCGCTTGCTCGATGTGTATGTGACAGGCGCCGCCCGAGTGCTCCTCGACGGCCCGGACGGCGTCGAGGGGAGCGAGCGGCTTGCCCATGATGACTTCCGCCGCCGCATGCATGGCTTCGAGCTCATGCGACGCTGTGGCGCGGAAGCCGTAGGCGGCGGCTTCGGCGGTGGTAATCGACGGATTCCAAACGGGAACAACGCCCGACTGGCGAAGCCTGTCAGAGGCGGTATCCCCAACCGCGAGCGGAGTGGGATGTTTCGTCGGCTTTTCGGACACGGTCACTTCCAGCAAAGGAGCGATCCCCGACATTGAACCTAATCCGATAGAACCCAGTCGGGCTGGCGCTTGGCCAGATACAATGTTTGACTATGGGTATCCGGATTTGGTGGTGGGCCGTGGACCTGCAAAAAATTGATTGGTCTTGTCTTCCAGTGTTCGCCGCTGTTGCGCGCACGGGCAGCATCAATGCTGCAGCCGCAGAACTCAACGTCAGCCCCGCCAAGGTAGGCCGGGACCTCGACACATTGGAAGAGACGGTTGGCCGCCAACTTCTTTTCCGCACCCCCCGCGGGGCGAGTCTTACCCCAATTGGAGCGCAACTTCTCTCCCGGGTTGAGACGATGGTCGACACCTTCGGGGCGATGAAGGACGACGTCGTCAACGCCACGGCGACCGATACGCGCCAGGTCACCGTCGCCGCGTTCGATGGCATCGCCACCTACTGGCTGGCCCGCAAACTGCCGGAATTCCACCAGTCCAACCCCAGGATCGAGGTGATGCTCAAGGTGGTGCAGCACACCGCCGACCTCCTGGGCGGGGAGGCGGACATCGCCATCCAGTTCGAGGAGCCGACGGCGCTGTCCTCCAAGCTCATCGCCCGGCCGGCCGGCTGGATCCACTACGTCCCCTTCGCCAGCCCCGGCTATCTCAAGGTCTTCGGCACGCCCGACAACATGTTCGACGCGGGCAAGCACCGCATCCTCCTGCATTCGGAATACAAGGAGCAGATGAACGCCTGGGCGCAGGGCGCCGCCGCCTGGAAGGAAGTGATCCCGACCGTGCTGCAGACCAATTCATCGACCGTGCTGGTGGAGGATTGCGCAGCCGGCGGAGGGATCGCGGCCCTGCCGTCCTATCTCGGGGAGTCCGAGCCGCGCATCAAGGCGCTCGACTTCCGCCCGCTCGCCTCGCTGAAATTCTGGCTGGTGTTTACCGAGCGCGCGCGGGACACGGAACGCTGCCAGGCCGTGCTCGGTTGGCTGCGCGAGTGCTTTGCGTCCGCGCGCCATCCCTGGTTCCGCGAAGCCTACGTAGCTCCCAGCCAGACCCTCGGCCGCACCGGCTGAGCGCCTACCGGTAGGTGTAGGATTTGTGCAGGAAGTAGCTGGAGAAGGTCGGCGCCGCGACGCCGATCAGGTGCGCAACCTCGAACGGTTGGAAATTCCAGTTCATCGCCGGCAGGACGCTGCGCGCCATGAGCGTTGAGACCACCCATGCGATCGCGAGACCCAGCGCATTCACCTGGCAGAAGCGAATGATGCGCCGGCGCAGCGGCGTTCCGGGATGGCCGAAGATCATCCGCTGGAACAGCACGAACGCGACAAGCATGCCCGCCATGTAGGCCAGCACCACCGCCAGCTCGAACGGCATGACAAAGTCCAGCAGGTAGCGCGCGATGAGATTGGTCGCTGCCGCCAGCGAGCCCGTGGCCACGAAGGCTGCGAACCGAAGGAAACCACTTCTGGTTTCGGTTGGAGCGGCGCTGACGGTCGTCATAGAGCCAGACTGCCTGCCCTGGATTAACGCGGCGCTTACGGGTGAGCCGGCGCCTCAGACGCCCGCCGGAGGCCGTCCAACCGACACATACCTGAACCCGCGCTTGGCCATGTCGGAGGGCTGATAGACGTTGCGCAGGTCAACCACGACCGGTTGCTTCAGCATCTTCTTCACCCGGTCGAAGTCGATGGCGCGGAACTGGTCCCACTCGGTGATCAGCACCATGGCGTCGGCGCCGTCGATGGCGTGGTAGGGGCCATCGCAGAACTCGACCTCGGTCAGCATCTTGCCGGCCTCGTGCATGCTCTCGGGATCATATGCCTTGATGCGCGCGCCGGCCGCCTGCAGGGCAGGGATGATGTCGAGGGAGGGTGCATCGCGCATGTCGTCGGTGTTCGGCTTGAAGGCGAGACCCAGCACGCCGATCGTCTTGCCTTTGACGGAGCCGCCCATGGCCTGGATGACGCGGTCGGCCATCGCCTTCTTGCGCGCCTTGTTCACTTCCACGACGGTGTCGACGATGCGGACGGGCGAGCCATGTTCGTTGGCGGTCTTGGTGAGCGCCAGCGTGTCCTTCGGGAAGCATGAGCCGCCATAGCCGGGGCCGGCGTGCAGGAACTTCTTGCCGATCCGGTTGTCGAGGCCGATGCCCTTGGAGACATCCTGCACATTGGCGCCGACCTTCTCGCACAGGTCCGCCATCTCGTTGATGAAGGTGATCTTGACCGCAAGGAACGCATTCGCCGCGTACTTGATCAGCTCCGACGTGCGCCGTTCCGTGAACAGCATCGGCGTCTCGTTCAAAAAGAGTGGCCGGTAGAGATTGCGCATCACTTCGCGCGCCTCTTCGCTGTCGGTGCCCACCACCACGCGGTCGGGCCGCTTGAAGTCGTTGATCGCTGCGCCCTCGCGCAGGAATTCCGGGTTGGACACGACCGCGAACTTCGCGTTC
>DASYKO010000467.1:0-17343 GCA_035995285.1 Hyphomonadaceae bacterium
CCGGAGAAGTCCTTGATGGTGGAGCGGTTGCGGTCTCCGCCCATCCAGGTGTTGGCGACCCGGAAGTTGAAGCGGGCGATTTCGGGGTTGGCCTTGATGGCCTCGACCGTCTCGCCCAGGGCGGTGACGTTGACCCCGTTGAGCATGACGGGCTTGGCGGCGGTGGCGGTTTGCATAGTCGGTCTTCCTTGTCTCTGCCGGCGTCTTGTTGCGCCGTTCGATGAGACAGGTTTGGACCCGCGCCGTTGTCGGCGCCGTTGTTTGCCAGCGTTGAAACACCGTTGGATCGTTGTAACGAGCGTTGTAATTCCAGCCGGGCTCGGCGTTTCTGCAGATCAGTCTGCGAGAAATTGCAGAATCTCGTCCCGGAAGATGGGCCAGGCGGGCTCGTTGTCCAGAATCAGATGGTTCTGACCCTGCAGGGTCACAAAGCGCGCGCCGGGGATGCCGGCGGCGAGTTCCAGGCCGTTGCCATAGGTGATGCGGGCGTCATCGCGTGCGTGCATCACCAGCGTCGGGCATTTCACCTCGGCCAGATAGGACGAGCAGTCGAGATCGCCGAAGGCCGAGAGAAGTCGCGCGGCGTTATCGGGCGAGGTGGTCATGCGCTGCAGCTCGTTAAACCATTCCATCTGTTCGAGCGTGGCGTTGGGAATAAAGAACGAGGTGAACATCTGGCGATAGGCGGGGTTTGATTTTCCCCAGCCCGTGCGCGTGAGCGAGATCATCGCCTCGGACTGTTCCTTGAAGGTCGCAGCCTCGCTCCCCGCCCGCTTGCGCCAGCCGCGGGCATAGCCGCCGTAGAGGATGAGCTTCGAGACACGCTCTGGATATCGCGCGGCATAGGTGACGGCTACGGGGCAGCCCTGGCTGATAGCGAAGACGGGAAAGCGTTCGAGCCCGGCAGCGTCGGCGACAGTCTTCATGTCTTCGACGAAGGCTTCGAGCGAGAGTTCCGGCGCATCCCAGTCGGAGAGGCCGTTGCCGCGGCTGTCATAGCGGATGAGGGTGTGATCGGCGGAGAGCGCGCGGAACATGTGGCGGAAGACGGGGCTCTCCCAGTCGAACTCCAGATGGTTCATCCAGTTCGCGGTTTTGAGCAGCGGCGGGCCCGAGCCGACGGTGGCATAGGCGATGCGCACGCCGTCGGCCGCGTTGCAGAAGCGGATGTCCTGGCGCAAAGGGGGATCCAGCGGATCTGAAACGCGGGTGAAGACCTGTGCGGCCTTGGCGCCGCGGGAGGACGCCTTGAGGCGAGCCTCATCGAACGGGCCGAAATCGCGCAGGATGCGGGCGCTGACTTCGGCTTGCGCTTCTGCCTCCGCGCGTGCGCCACTGGCGGCGAGGGCTACGACCAGGCGGTTGTGCGCGGCCTCGTCGGCGTGGTCGATCGAGATGCGGGTGCGCAGAACGGCGGCCTGCGCTGTCGGATCGCTGTCGAGCCGATGCTCCAGCTCGTCGAGGATACGGATGTGCAATTTCCGGGCGGTTTCCTGCTGGGACAAACGCCAGCTTTCGAACTGCGGCTGGCCGGGGAGATCGAGCCCGGCAAGCAGAGGCCCGCGGACTTTTGCGGCTAGGGCCTTGAGGGTGGTTGTGTCGCACTTTGCGAGTCCAGCGACGCAAGCGGACTGGATCTCCTCGAAATCGACACTGGCGCCGAGAGCCACGAACCCTGCACGCTCCCGATCTGCGACCAGCCGTTCAGCATCGTCATCGTTGACCACGGGGCGGAGCTTGGTGAGCGACCAGCGCAGGGCGGCGCGGGGATCGTCCGGCACTTCCCACAGGACTTCGCACAGCGAATCACGCCGCTGGGGACTTGCCTTGAGCACCAGATAGGCGAGCAGTGCGCGGGACTTGCGCGATTGCGGCAGTGGAACGGCCACGCCGTCGCGAAGAACTTCCATGTCTCCGAAGAGGCGGATTTCCAGATTGCCGGACATGGGCCCTCACTACCCTTCCCCGTTTCAGGCGGCAACGTCAGAACGCTTGACGCGGGCAGCGGCTTGCCATCTTTGCGCGCAATGGCGTCAGGACCTCCCATTGCAGTGCTTCGCGGCGTCACGCTTCAGCTGGCGGGCGCACCCTTGTTCACGGGGGTGGACCTGTCTCTGGGCAAGGGCGACCGGATGGCGCTGGTCGGTCGGAACGGCGCGGGCAAGTCGACGCTGATGCGCATCCTCGGCGGGGCGCTTGAGCCGGACGGAGGCGAGATCTTCATGCAGCCGGGCGTGGTCGCACGCCACCTGCTGCAGGAGCCGGACTTCTCCGGATTTGCCACGGCGATGGAATATGTGTCGGAGGGCCTCGACGAGGACATGCTCTATCGCGCCGAGTCGGAGCTGCACGCTTGGGGCGTCCCGGAGGGTCTGGATCTCACGAAGGCGTCCGGCGGTCAGGCCCGGCGGATCGCGTTGGCCCATGCGTTTGCGCACGATCCGGACATCATGCTGCTGGACGAGCCGACCAACCACCTCGACGTGCCGGCGATCGAATTGCTGGAAGAGGAACTCAAGGCGTTCCGCGGCGCGCTGCTGGTGGTGAGCCACGACCGGCGGTTCCTGGAGAATATCTCGACGTCGGTGGCATGGCTGCGGCAGGGCTCGGTGCGGACGTTCGACAAGGGCTATGCTTTCTTCGAGCAATGGGTCGAAGAGGTCGAGGCCGAGGAAGCCAAGAACTTCGACAAGCTCAACGTGCACCTGAAGGCGGCCGAACGCTGGATGGCGCGCGGGGTGACGGGCCGGCGGCGGCGGAATATGGGCCGTGTGCGCGAGCTGTTCGTGCTGCGCGACGAGCGCAAGAAGCAGAGGCAGGCGCTGAACGAGGCTGCGAGCACGGCCAACCTCGGCGTAGATTCAGGCTCGCAATCGAGCCGCCTGGTGATGGAAGCCAAGGGGCTGACCAAGAGCTTCCACACGCCTGAGGGCGAGCTGCCGATCGTGCGCGACCTCAATTTGCGCGTCATGCGCGGCGACAGGCTGGGGCTGATCGGGCCGAACGGCGCGGGCAAGACGACGCTGCTGAAGCTCATCCTCGGCCAGCTCGAGCCGGATGGCGGATCGCTTCGCCTCGCGAAGAACCTGACGATCACCTATCTCGACCAGACACGCGTCAGCCTGCAGCCCAATGTGACGCTGTGGGATACGCTGACGCCGCTGGGGGGCGACCAGGTGATGGTACGCGGTTACCCCAAGCATGTGGCGGCCTACGCCAAGGACTTCATGTTCGATTCAACGCAGCTGCACCAGCCGGTCAGCGCTCTCTCCGGCGGGGAGCGGAACAGGCTGACGCTGGCGCTCGCGCTGGCAAAACCCTCCAACCTGCTGGTGCTGGACGAACCTACCAACGACCTCGACATCGAGACGCTGGATCTTCTGGAGGATATGCTCGCCGAGTATGACGGCACGCTCCTGCTGGTGAGCCACGACAGGGCCTTCGTGGACAATGTAGCGACCTCGATCCTGACGCCGGAGGGCGACGGCGCGTGGATGGAAACGCCGGGTGGGTATTCGGACTATGTCGCGCAGAAGAAATCAGGATCTGCTACGGCGTTCCGGTCTTCGGCGCCGACAGGTGTCTCGAAAGGCGGAGCAAAGGCGGCATCGCCTGCGAAGGCAGGGGCCGCGCCGGCATCCAAGCTCACCTACAAGGACGCTCGCCGCCTGGAGGAACTGACCCGGCTGATGCCGGAACGGCAGGCCGAGATCACCCGCATCGAAGACGAGATGGCCGACAGCGCCCTCTTCTCCAAGGACCCCAAAGGCTTCGAGGCCAGGGCCAAGCGGCTTTCGGCGGCTCGGGCCGAACTCGAAGGATACGAAGTCGAGTGGCTGGAGCTCGAGGAAAAGCGCGAGGCGCTTTCGAGATAGGGCAGCTGCGCGCTTATAGCACACGACTATGCAGCGCGATCGGGCCGTTTTCCATATGCGCAACAAGCGTTTCGTTAACCGCGCTCAGGTTAATCTCCCATGTTGCCTGAGGGAGATATGGGGATGACGGCTGCTGCCCCGAGCAATTTCGCACTGCTGCTGGACCTCGCGAAGGAAACTTCGAGCGAGAAGCGCCGCGAGCTGCTGCGCCAGATCACCGATGTGTTCCTGGTCGAGCCCTCGGATTCGCGCACGGAGAAGGAATCCGCGCTGTTCGACGACATCATCGGCGCCGTGTCCTCCGACATGGAAACCCAGGTGCGGGTCGAACTTGCGAAGAAAGTAGCCGCCTCCAGCGCGCCGCTGCAGAAGACCGCCCGCCGCCTGGCCCTCGACGAGATCGACGTTGCGCGGCCGGTGATCGAACGCTCGCGCGCCCTGACCGAGAAAGACCTGATCGACGTCATCAACCAGAAATCCCAAGACCACATGATGGCCGTGACCAAGCGTCCGGACGTCACCGAGAATGTGTCCAGCGCGCTGGTGCACAAGGGCGAAGACCGCGTCGTGGCCTCGCTGCTCGAGAACCGCACCGCCCGCATCAATCGCCCGACCTATGAGCGGGTCGCCGAGCGCGCGCAGGTGAGCCCCGTGCTGCATGCGCCGTTCGTGAAGAACCAGCACGTGCCGCTGGACCTGCTCAACAACGTCTATCTCAAGGTGGAACACGACCTGCGCCGCGAGATCATGCGCAAATTCCATGGCGTCTCGCCCGCCGAACTGGAAGCAGCCCTGGAAGCCAGCCGCAACCACCTGTCGTCGGCCTACGGCGCCCTGCCCGACGACTACCAGAAGGCCGTCGACTATGTGATGGACCTCCTCAACAAGAACGCGCTCAAGCCGCCGATGCTCGTGCAGTTCCTGCGCGACAACAGAAAAACGGTTTTCCTCGTCGCCTTCGCCAAGCTGGTCGATATCGAGTTCGACCTGGGCCGCCGCCTGATCGACGGTAAGGATCTCGATGCGCTGGCTATGCTGTGCAAGGGCGCGGGCTTCGACCGCGGCCTGTTCGTGACCATCTCGCTGCTGGTTGCCGGCGACAGCTCCGGCATCGGCAAGGCCGAGCAGTTCGGCCAGCTCTACGAAAGCGTTCCGGTTGCCGCCGCCCAGCGCGCCCTGCGCTTCTGGAAAGTGCGCGCCTCGTCTCCCGGCGCGGGCAAGGCGGCCTAGCTCCTAATTCCGGCAGACAAAGCTCTGGCCGTCGCCCGCCGTGGTGATGGAGGCGACGCCGCGTGCGCCACAATCCTCTTTTGCCGTGTCGAAGATGCCCCGGTCGTTCGACCCTTCAATAGCGCCGGCCACGGCCACAAAGGCGCCGACAAGCCCTAGCGACACGAGGACAGCCACGGGCCAGCGTGGAAATCTGCGCTGTTCCATATTTCGCACCCCCAAGTGCTTACTCAACAATCAACCCAAGCGCCGGACGGCCCGGCCATCTTTTCGTTCTCAAGTCCTGGTCTTTTTTCAGTCCCGGTCGGTCTCACCTCGGGCCCCGGAGGCGGCGACGCGAGGATTCTGCCCGACTTCAACCGCCGGGGCAACCACCAAGCTGACGGGCGAAAGCACGTAAATTTCGCATGGTTCCGTCCATCGCACAGGGGTACGGCCATGGGAACCGGAAACGGTCGTCCACCGGGACTCCGGGACAACCCCTAAGCTTGTGTAGGCGTATCGCGGATGTGGCTGGAAAACCCGCTGTCATTTCGTCAGGCGGCACATTTGCAGTGGCGGAATTGACCCGAATTCGCTGCCTGCCTAGCGTGTAATCTTCAGCGTGGGAATCCATGGCCACACCGGTCGTACGTTCACAAAGCGTGAGCATCGGCGAACTGCTGCGCTCGGGCTCGTTCGTGCCGGCGCGTGTGCAGCGGGCCTATTGCTGGACGGAGGAACAGCAGCAATCGCTGCTGGAGGACCTGCTTGCGGCCTTCGCCGAGTTTGGCCTCGACCCCGAGCCCGCACATGAGGCCCCGCCGCCGATCGAGATTGCCGGGGAAAACGGCGGCGAACAGGCCATCCTGCTGGCCGAACCCGACAGGGAAATCGAGCTCTCTGCCCCCTTCACCTTCCTCGGCACGCTCGTGCTCATGCCGGTCACGGATGGCGGCGCGATCAAGGACGGATTCGAGATCTATGACGGGCTGCAGCGCATCACCACGCTGACCATCCTGTTTGCCGTCCTGCGCGACCTGCTCGACTCGCGGAAGGATTACGGGATCAAGCCGCTGCTTCAGAACGATGCGGGAACGAACCGGCTGGTCCTGTCTCAGACCAACGACATTCTCGCCCTCGACGTGCTGGCGCCGGGCCGGACGGGCAAGCGCTATCGCGGCGGGCCGGGGCTTACCGATGCAGCCATGCGCGTGCGTGAATGCGTGGCGACGATGCGCGGGCGGCTCTCCGGCTGGAACGAGGCGCGGCTGTCGGCCTTCAACGCCTTCGTGCGCGACCAGGCGCTGGTCTCGGTGATCCACATCTCGGACCGCCGAATTTCCGGCAAGGCGTTCGTCAGCATCAATTCCGGCGGCATGCCGCTGATGCCGGACGAGATCCTCAAAGGCCAGCTGATCGACCTCGCCTCCGCCGTACGCAACACAGAAAAGGCGGCCGAGCGGATCGAATGGGTCTGGAACATGTTGCAGGAGGAATTCGGCAAGGCCGGGTTCGACGACTTCCTGCGCTCCGTCGACTTCATCGAGCGGCGCCAGCCGCAATCCGCCGACTATGCCCTGCAGCTGATGGAGCATATCCGCCGCCGCTACACCGGCGAGGAAGGCGTGGCGTGGGCCAGCGACCGGCTGATCCAGTACCGCGCGGCGTTCAAGTGGATCTATGAAGGCGAGGTGATGGAAGTGGCGACCGGCGTGCACGCCAGCCTGCGCCGCCTGCAACTGTTGAAATGGGACCAATGGCGGGCGTTCGCGATGCTGATCGCCATCAAGTCCCGCCCGCAGGATCTCGCCCGCCGCATCGACATCCTGGATCGCTGCTGCTTTGCCCTCACGCTGGCGACGCCGGATGCGCGGCGCTGCGCCGAGATGTTGGGGCGGAAGATGGAGCGCTTTGCCCGCAGCAACAGCACGTCTTTCGGCCGCCAGGGCGGCTTCACCTTCACCAAGGCCCAGCACGAGCGGATGAAACGCGCCCTTGAGAGCCCCCTGCCCGATTCCGGCCGCCGCGGCACGGTGATGCGCTGGATCGAAGCGGCCTCCCACGGCGACCGCGTGCCTAACTACATCGTCGATCCGCAATCCTCGGTGGAGCACGTCTATCCCAAGAACCCGGAAGCGCACTGGACCGCATTCGAGGACGGCATGGACATCGACCACGCCGCGACCGTGCGGGAGCTGACGGGCAATCTCTGCATCCTGCCGGCGGATGAACTCGGCAACGCTCCGTTCGAAGAAAAGCGCCGCGCCTATCAGCGTCTCAAGGGCTGCCGCTTCGCCAACGAAATCGCCTCGGCGCGCAACTGGTCGCCGGAACAGGTGAAAGCGCGCACGGGGCGCATCGCCGAGATGACGATGAAATTCCTCGCCCTCGATCCGCCGGTTGAAGCGTGACCCGGCGCCAAAGAGGAAGCGCTAAGCCAAGTTAGGCGCGGCTTCGATCTGATTCACTCGTCCAGGCCTGACCGCAGCTAGGATACCGGCCAGGAGATTGAGCGAATACCGTCGCACCGTCACTGCGATTTGAGCGTCTGCCCGCAGATTAAAACAGAAAATCGCGCCATCCTTGTGATACTGTGGAAAAGGCAAGCCCAGCTCCGCAGAACAGCGCTTCGCAACCGGCCCCCAATCGCGATCAGACTCGAATTCAGGCGCGATGCGTTTTGGCGGCATGATCCAGACTGTCTTGATCATTAGCCCTGGGCTGGTTGCAATTCGCTGCAGCTCCCAAAACGATCCTTTTGACGACGCGGGAATAACAACGATCAGGCGGGCAAGCTCCATCAGCCGCTCCGCATCCTGCATCCACGTCTTGTTGCTGGTTTCTATCGATTTTGGTCCGAACACGCCGTCATATTTCCGGCCGATCGCCCGAACTCCTAGTCTCCACTGCAGGCATGTCGCACTCAGCGACTCTTCAAACGTGATGTTGACGGGATAGCCAGCGCCCGAACCGGTACTGAGTTCGAAATCGTCCACGCTGCTGGCAAAGTCAAAAGTAAATGGCCGGAAATATAGAACGAAATCTCCGTCAAGCAGTTCGGCGCGCAACTGCATCGCTTCCCGATGATCCTTAGCCGCGCGCAAAGCCGCGCGCCCACAGAGCAACGGACCGAGAACCGCCGCCAACGACAAAACGGCGCTGGGCAAATAGTAGCCCTTGTCCCACAACGTCTTGGCGAATCCGCCTGCAAAAGGCGCAACGACAAACGCTATTGCGCTTAGCGTCCATGCCTCCGATCCAATCCCAAAGCCCCGCTTGTAGTCGGACCTTCTCAGCTCTGGGTATCTTTCAGCGACAGCGATAGGAGACCCTAGCGCGCCCTTGTCGGGTTGGACAAATCGGCGCGTACCGGATCGCCACCTTATTTCAAAGGGCTCGTCCTGAGGCTGCGACCTGTGTGTAATCAGATGCTGGACGATAACATACACAAGCACCAACAGCGGCGTCGCCAAGACGACGGCCGCAACAAAGAAAACTGCGCTATCCATGACTCTCCCCGTTCCGGCGCGAGCATGATATAGCAATTAACGGTACCAAGCTCCACCTGGCTTCGCGCGAGGCAGTACGAGTTGGAGAGCGGGGGCGAAGGGTTAGGTTTCACGCTTCACGCCCACGCCGTGACGATAGACCAGCTCCCCGCCGAAGAAGGCGCCCGCGAGGACGAGAGCGGCGACGAGAAAGTCCAGCACGATGACCGCCAGCGGCTCTGGAATTCGCGTCATGAACATCTCATCGATCCGCAGGACCAGAGCGATGGTTGAGAGAACCCAGGCCGACCCCATCAGGCCGGCATGAATGTACGCGATCCGCTCAAGCGACTTCTGCCCCTTCACCCGCTGAAGGTCCCCCGCCCCGAACATTGCGGCGATAGCGCCCGCGGCCACTCCGGCGAGGCACATGAAAACGGCCATATGCGAGAAGAACGGCGTGCCCATCACAAGCCACGTCACATCGCTGGCCGCCGTGAACAGCCAGGCGGCCAGCGGAAAGTGAACCAGCATCGGATGGATGGGATGGCGTGTCATCTCATCAGCCCCGGGTATCAGGCGAGGCCGAAAGTGGCCGCCGCAAGCAGCAGGAAGCCGGCGACGGCCGCGAGGGCGTGGATCACCACGACTGGCTTGGGCGCAACCTGTTTGCGCAGATGGAAACTGCCGAGGAAGAAGCCGCCGAGGGCTGCGACCACCAGCACCACGAGCGCGATCAATCCCGTCTGCGCCAGTCCGCCATTGAGATAGGCGAGGAGAAGAAGGACGAGGCCCGAAGCCGCCAGCAGGGCGTGGATCACGCCCGCCGCCCACGGCGCCATATTCCCTCCGAACACCCGGCTCGCCATGTAGACGCCGATCACGGCGGCCACGGCGAACAGCCCCAGCGGCAGATAAAGCGCTTCCATCGCAATCTCCCTCATTTTTTGGCTCCCTCTTTTTCGGCGCAGCGGGCGAAAACGCCCGATTCCGTCGCCTATTTATGCTTTCTACTGTTTTTTCCATCGAAAGCAATATTAGTCTCGACCGAAGAAGCGATGATCGCTAGAAAAGTCGCATGCTTCACGTCATCGGCGGGCGCCGGCAGGACATCTTGCGTCTCCTTCTCGAGCAGAAGGACGGCATGTCGATCGACGAGATCGCAGAGGCCCTGCCGCTGACGCGCAGCGCCGCGCGCGATCATATCCGCTCGCTGGAACGGGACGACCTTGTCTCAGGCGCGCTCTCGCCCGTGCCCACGGGCGGCCGGCCCGGCGTCAACTACACGCTGACGCCACAAGGCCATGCCCTTTTCCCGAAGAACTATGACGGCATTGCGCGGCTGTTGCTGGCGACGCTGGTCACGCGCCTCGGCCAGGCCGAGACCGAGAAGGAATTGAAGACGCTGGGCAAGCAGCTGGCCGCACAGGTCAAACCGCGCGTAGGGACGGGCTCGCTGAAAGAGAAAGCCGTGAAGATCGCGGGCATCATGGAGGAGTTCGGGTTCTCCGCCAGCGCCTCGGGCGACACGATCGAAGCGCAGAACTGCATCTATCACGAGATGGCCCAGGCCGACCCCACCATCTGCGCCATCGACCTCGCCCTCATCAGCGAACTGGCAGACGCCAAAGTCGACCACAAGGCCTGCATGGCTCGCGGCGATACCTCGTGCCGGTTCTGCCTGAAGAAGTAGGCCGTCAGGGCGCCAGCGCCTCGAAGGCGGAGATGAACACCGCATCCGGGAACTGGTCGGGATCCAGGAAGCGCTGGAACATCAGCCCGTCGCTCAATGCATGAAGCACACGGACGAAGCGGCCAAGCGGCATGGGGAGCTCTGCGGGATCGATGAACTCAGCGAGCGCCTTTTCTATGGCGCGATAGATGTGCACGTTGCCGGCCGCCATCTCGCGCTGCACCGCCTCGTGCGTCAGCGCATAGATCTGGAACGATAGCGCGCCCACCGCAATCGCGCGCCGCTCGTCAGCGGCCTGCGCCGTAGCCCTGGCGATGATGCGAAGCTGCTCTTTCAGAGGCGCGCCCTTCTTCAGCGGCGGCGCGAGCGGCCTCCAGTGGGTCCCGACGAAGGCGAGCAGCAGTTCTTCCTTGCTCTTGAAGTTCCCGTAGATGGCCCCCCGCGTCATGCCCGCGCGCGCGGCGACTTCCTCCAGCGAGGCGCGCTCGAAGCCTTTCTCGCCGATCACCTGCCCGGCCGCCTCGATCAGGGCCGCGCGCGTGCGCTCGCGCTTATCGCCCTTGGGCCGCCCCTTCGCGGAGGCCAATTTTGTTTGAGACGCGGTCCTTGCCATGCCGAATTTATACCCTTGTGTATTTTATACATCAATGTATTTTATGATAATCGGAGGCGCCGTGAATGGAAACGCTGGTTGCGGTCGGGAAGGTTGTTGCGATCGCCGTCGGCGTGATCGCTGCGTTTATGGTGCTGGGCGCCGTGCTGGAATGGCTCGCCAGGGCGATGAGCCGGAACAAGCCGCCGGGGCGGATGGTGGATATCGGCGGGCGGAAGCTGCACCTGCTGGTAAAGGGCGATGCACCGGGCCCGACCGTGATCCTGGAAATGGGCGCGATGGAACCCTCGATCTACTGGTGGCACATCCAGAATGCAGTCGCTGGTTTCGCACGCGTCGCAACCTACGACCGCGCAGGTTTCGGCTGGAGCCCGCGCACCACACCGCAGAGTATGGAGGACCGCGCCGCCGATCTGGCGAAGCTGCTCACGGCAGCGAACGTTCCCGGGCCCTATGTACTCGTCGGCCACTCCTTCGGCGGGCCGCTGATCCGGCTGTTCGCGCGCGACAACGTGGAAAAAGCGGCGGGGCTCGTCTTCATCGACACGCCGGACGAGACGGCGATGTTTCGCGAGAGCTATCTCTCCTATGTGCGCAAATCGATGCGGCCCATGCTCGGCCTGATGAAGGTCCTGAGCCGGATCGGCGTCTTGCGCCTGTTCGGCTTTCTCAACCATGCAAAGGGACTGAGCACGGAGGCGCGGCGCGCCCTCGACGCCACGCGCAGGCCGGACCTGTTCGACCGCGCGCGCGAAGAGTTCGATTCGATCCTGAATGCGCCACAGGCCCTGCGTGTCGCCCATGGGCAGAGCGGACATCTGGGTAGCCGGCCGGTCAGCGTAGTCACGCACGGCATCAAGTTTCCTGCGCCATGGGATGTGCTGGAACAGGGATGGGACGAGGGACAGCAGAACCTGGTGAAACTCTCCGACAATTCCGAATTCGTGGTGGCGGAAAAGAGCAATCACATGATCCAGGCCGATGAGCCCGACCTGGTGATCGCCGCCATCCGCCGCGTCTGGGAAGCGGCGCGGGACGGAAAGCGGCTTTCGCAGCCCTGACCTGGCCATCCTCGGCTGTCCCAGCGGCATGATTGGCCTTGGCGATGAACAATGCTTAGGCTCTCCCGCACAAACCGCGGGGAGGTGACCATGAAAATCGTCGGCGCACTGATGCTGGCTGTCGCACTGATGGCGGCGCCCTCGGCGTGCACGTCCGCTCCGGCGGCGAGCGCCTCGGCCGAGGCGCCGAAGATCGTGATCTATCATGCGGAGGGGCGGCGATCCGAGCGGATCGTGCGGCTGTGTGAGGAACTCGGCCTGCCCTATGAGCTGAAATACCGGCGCGGCGATGTGGCGGGCTCGTTCGCCGACATCCGCGCGGTGAACCCGGGCATGGCCGTGGCGCCGACGGTTTTCTACAATGGCGAACTCCTGATGGAATCCGAGGCGATCCTGCAGCTGATCCTCGACCGCAATGGTGGCGGACGGCTTCGCCCGCCTGTAAACTCGCCCGACTACCCGACCCATCTTCGCTTCATGGCCTACGCCGAGGGCACGCTCGCGTCTGATGTCGTCGCCGATTATCGCGTGGCGCGCGCCACGGATGGCAAGGCCCCGCGCGGCGAGAAGGAAACCGACGGCCAGCGCGCCATGCACTTCGCCGACGATCACCTCGCCAAGCAGCCCTGGTTCGGCGGATCGGAATTCACCGCGGCGGACATCATGATGGTCTTCCCCATCAGCTACGCCATCCGCATGAACGTCGCCGACCCGGCCAAGTATCCGCACATTCTTGCGTGGCAGCAGAAGGTGGAGGCGCGGCCTGCGTTCAAGCGCATGCTCAAGAAAGCGCGGCCGGATGGGCGCGTGGCCCCGCCGCCGTCGCTGACGCTGCCATAAGGGCATATCCTCCTTGACCTGAGCTCGCTTCCTCAAAATAGTTGATTCGTGTTTGGGGGGAACGCTTCTATGGCACGAAGAAAAAGTAAGAAGCCGGGGAAAGGTCGTCGGACCGGTAAGGGTGCGAATGGAAGAGCCCAAGCCGCGGCAGTGGGGAATGAGAATGCCGGCGGGATTGCGGAAAGGTATCTCGCGACCTTTTCTGACGTTCTTAAGCGGTTGCTCCAAATATTCTTAACTAGGCCGCCAAGCGGAAAGGCATCCTCGGCGCGAACCTTCGCATGGATACTTCGATTGGCAGCGGTTTTGGTTTGGATCATTCTTTTGTTGACTGCCTTAGCGCTTGGATTGCTGGGCTTGGTGATCCCGACCGCCGTCGATCTATCACCAACATTCCTACTGACAATTATTTCCGCGGTATTCCTGATAGGTTTGGTCGTTCTGATCGTGGCGACGTTCATCTTGTTGGTTTGGATACGACTTCATCCCAAGAGATATCGCGCAAGAGAGGGACCTAATCTCGCAAAAACGGAGCGCTTTGCAGCGACGGTGCTTGCAGCCCTAGTCGGCACATTCGCTCTCGTTTCCCTCATTGATCTTGGAGCTGCGAGAGGGTCGTTGTTCGGGTCCCTGATACCAACCGCAGAAGCTGAGACCAGCACCAAGACCGACACCGGCACCGTCAGCGGAAAGAAGCCAAATGTTCCAGATCCTTATAGAAGCCAACCGCTAGCGCTCACCGAGGCCTCGCTCAGGGATTGCTTTGCCAAGAGCCTGGCGATCGACTCAGATGACGAAAATTTCTGGGTTTCGGAAATCTCAAAATGTGGTCAGAGAACAGACGCGAACGAACCTGAAGTTCTGAAGTATATGTACGACAGAGCGCTGAAAAAAATTGCCTCGGCAGGAAGGATCCAGCTCGCCCCACCTCTAACAGCCGAGATTACGTGCCCCGCCGCGGACCTGGTTGGTTTTCCGCCGCGCGAGCGCAAAAACAATCGCAGCAGGCTACAAGAATTCCGACCACCTCCAGGATATCGCTTTGTGAATGAAGGAGCCATCACTCCCATCATCCGAACAACCAGCAATATCAATGGGGGGCACGATTCGCCTGTATTTAAAGACGGGATGCGCGCAATGGATGTTGCTTTAAGGTGTCGCGGCGAGGGCTTGGGCCAAGGCCGCACTTGGCATCATATAGAACTCACGGCCACAATTGAACCGGATCCCACACGCGCAGACCGCCAGGCAACAATGTTAAGAGCTGCAGCAGAGTTATTCGCGAAATAATTCAGGAAGCAATTAGACCGCTCGTTCCTTCGTCTTGGTGAACCGGATCGCCGGGTTCTTCTCGCTTACATACCCCACATCCCACGCGTTCTTGGCGAGGTAGACGGGGGCGCCGTCGAGGTCCTTGGCGACGGCGTTGCGGTTGGTCTCGAGGAAGGCATCGAGCTTGGTGCGGTCGTCGGAGGAGAGCCAGCGGGCGGCGGCCCAGGGGCTTTGTTCGAACAGGACTTCGAGATTGTTCTCGGTGGCGATGCGCTCGGCCATAACCTCGATCTGCAGCTGGCCGACGGCGCCGACGACCATGTCCGAGCCGATCTCGGGCGTGAAGAGCTGGGTGACGCCCTCCTCCGCCAGGCCTTCGAGCGCCTTGCGCAGGTGCTTGGACTTCATCGGATCCTTGGTGCGCACGCGGCGCAGGATTTCGGGGGCGAAGTTCGGGATGCCGGCGAACTGAACCGTGCCCGTCTCCGACAGCGCATCGCCCACGCGCAGCGCGCCGTGGTTGGGGATGCCGATGACGTCGCCGCCGAAGGCTTCGTCGGCGATCTCTCGGTCCTGCGCCATGAACATGACGGGCGATGTGATGCCGATCTGCTTGCCGGCCGGCGTCTTGAGACGCATGCCGCGCTGGAAGCGGCCGGAGACCATGCGGAAGAAGGCGATGCGGTCGCGGTGGTTGGGGTCCATGTTCGCCTGGATCTTGAAGACGAAGCCGGCGACTTCCTTCCGGTCCGGGCCGAATGCCATCGGCTGGCCGTTGACCTTGGCCTTCTGAACGCGCGGAGGCGGGGCTTCCTGGTGGATGCAGTCCAGCAATTCCTTGACGCCGAAATGGCGCAGGGCGGAGCCGAACACCACCGGGGTCATGTGGCCTTCGCGATAGGACTGGTGGTCATACGGCTTGCAGACGCCGGCGGCCATGTCGGCCGCGCCCTCGAGTTCGAGCTGTTCGTCGTCGGTCATCATTTCGGCGAAGCGGTTGGGGCCGACGCGTTCGGTCTTGAACTCGACGGTGCCGTCATGATCGACGAGACGCTGGTAGGTGATGAACTCGCCGGTGCGCAGGTCCTTCATCCCACGCAGGCGCTCGCCCGAGCCCTGCGGCCAGTAGAGCGGCGAGGCGGACATGGCGAGTTTCTGCTCGATCTCGTCCAGCAGCTGGAACGGATCCTGGGCCTCGCGATCCATCTTGTTGATGTAGGTGATGATCGGAATGTCGCGCAGCCGGCAGACTTCGAACAGCTTCAGCGTCTGCGGCTCGATGCCCTTGGCGGCGTCGAGCACCATGATGGCCGAGTCTGCGGCCGTGAGGGTGCGGTAGGTATCTTCCGAGAAGTCTTCGTGGCCAGGCGTGTCGAGGAGGTTGAAGACGCTGTCGGCGTATTCGAAGGTCATCACCGAGGCGGTGACGGAGATGCCGCGGTCGCGTTCGATCTTCATCCAGTCGGACGTCGTGCGCCGACGTTCGCCGCGCGCCTTGACCGCACCGGCCATGCGGATCGCGCCGCCGGCGAGCAGGAGATTCTCGGTCAGCGTGGTCTTGCCCGCGTCGGGGTGCGCGATGATCGCGAATGTTCGCCGGCGGCCGGCTTCTGCTTCGGGGGTAAGGCTCATGGGGCGGCCTGATACAGGCGGTTGGGCCCCTCGTCCAGCAAGGCGGGAAAGCGCTCCAAATCAACCGCTCGCGGCCGCCTTCTCGATCTCTTTCATCATGCGCTGGAGGTCTTTTTCTTCCTGGTCGAAGCCGGAGAGCTGTTCTTCGGCGAGCTGTTTGTGGCCGTGGAAGCGCTTGGTGAGTTTTGCGAGGCGGGAGGAGCGCCAGCCGAACCAGGCGGCGATCAGGCTGAGAAGGATACCGGGGAGCAGCGTTGCGGCGGCGACGCCGAGGGCGATGTAGCCGTAGGTCTCGTTGCGAAGGGCGGGTTCGAGCCAATCCATGCGCTACCCGATCCACGTTTTTTCGTGGCGCCAGAAGAGCTTTCCGGCCTGGTCGTGAATCTTGCCGATCTGGGCTTCGCGGTCCTCGGCCTTGCCCTCGAATTCCTTCGCCTCGGCGCGCGCGGCCTTGAGCTTGGCCGCATTGCTGCGCGTTTCGGCGAGGTTGCGGTTCAGGCCCTTCAGGGCGGTGAAGAAAAAGCCGAAGGCGAAGGCTGCGACAACGAGCGCCCCGAAAGCCGCCAGCGCGGGCCAGTAGATCAGTGCGGCCTGGACATCAGCGGGCATGGGCGGCCGGCATCAAACGACAGGCAGCGGGTCTTGCGCCGCATCGCCGTGTTCGGCGAGCAGCGGGGCGTGCATCACCACCCAGAAAGTCCGCGCCGAATTCTCGAGCATCTTGGCGCGCCTTGCGTCGCGTTCCTTCCAGCCCTGGGCGCGGCGGCGGCGCTTGCCGATCTGCTTCATGACCCAGGCATGCTTGAAGGCCTGGTAGGTCGCCTCGGAATTCAGAATTTCGAGCTGCTCGCCGCGCGTGACCACGCGCTTGGCTTTTTCGGTCTTCTCTTTCAGCTGCACGGTGTTCGCGCGAACTTCCAGACGCTTGTCGCCCATCTTCTTGGTCGTGCGCAGCGTGCCGCCGAGCGTCCAGCCCGAGAGCGCCCAGCCGGCAGGGCCAACGAAGTCGCCGATGAAATCGCCGAGCATGTTCATCGCGCCGCCGACCTCGGCCATCGCGCCGGTGACGCCGTCGCCGGCGCCGGCC
The DNA here is from genome assembly GCA_035995285.1 of Hyphomonadaceae bacterium. Lineage (GTDB taxonomy): Bacteria > Pseudomonadota > Alphaproteobacteria > Caulobacterales > Hyphomonadaceae > UBA7672. The sequence continues at coordinate 16,774 of DASYKO010000467.1, forward strand.
ATGATGTTGGTCGCGCCGGTCGAGATCTTGTCGATCGCATCGACATCGAGGGATTGAGCGAGCGAGGCTGCATCGTTCGCCGCGCTGTGGGTCGAGAGGACATCGTCGACCTTGTTGACGCCTTCATCGACGAAGCCGACGCCGGCCATCACCGACGAGTCGAAGTCGCCGGGGCTGAGCGTCATCGCCGCGGCGTCGACCACGTCGTGGTGGGGCAGCGTCTCGAACGCCTTGTAGGCGCCTTGCGCCGCCAGCGTGGAGAGCAGCGTTTCGGTTGCGGTGATCGGAGCATCTTCCGGCAAAGCGAGATCGATGGCGATCAGGCTGGCGCTGAGGCCGAGCAGGGATTTTTCGTTTCGGCCGCCGAACCAGCCTTCCTTCGCGAAGACCTTGTCGGCCAGCTTGCGCTCTTCGCAGATTTTTGCGGCAACGGTTGCGCTGGGCAGGACGCGGCGCATGGCTTCGATGCGCTGCACGCCGATGCGGCCGAGGCTGCCGCGCGCCTTGTCCTGCAGCTCGGTGCAGATCTCCAGCGCGTGTTGGTTATCGAGCGTCGCGGCGTTGAGGCCG
>DASYKO010000468.1:0-16299 GCA_035995285.1 Hyphomonadaceae bacterium
CTTTGTAGAGAAAGGCCTTGAGCCCGAAATTGGTGACAAGCATCGCGAATGGACTTCCTAGGCGCTCACGGCCTTGGAGAAGCCGAACATGTTGACCGTGCAAAGGGCCCTGAGCACGGCGCTTGTCTCCACTTTCTTTTCGAGCGGGGCAAGCGCGCGATAGACGAAACCGGGCGTGAAATTGGGAAAAAGGTTCATCCGGCGCGAAACCCGGGTCTTGAAGCCCGCCTCCTCGAAGATCGTCGCGACTTCCTTCGTACGGAAGCTGTCCTCGCCCGCAGCCTTGTAGGCCGGGGTCAGCTCCAGCGCCTTGCGAAGCAGGTTGTCGCCATTGGGCTCGAGCACGATCACCCGGTCGGTGATTTGCGCGATCTTGCGGATGATGTCGGGCGTGGCCTGCTTCACATGGTGCAGGATGCCGATCATGAAGACGCCGTCATAGCGGGGCAGCAGGCCGTAGTCGAACTTGATGAGATCCGCCGACTGGTAGTGATAATGCTCGCCCGGCGCTTCCTTGCGCGCGCGCTCGATGGCGGCAGGCGCAAGGTCATAGCCATCGACCCGGCCATAATCCTTCAGCGAGTGATTGGCGAAGGCGCCGTCGCCGCAGCCCAGGTCCAGCACCCTGCCCTTGGCCGGCACACCGAGGTCACGCGCGATATCGAGCGCCACCTGCCAGAGGCCGAGCCGCACATGCTGCTCGACGTCCTTGCTGGCGTACATCTTCTCGCCATAGCTGACCTCGCCCGCAGTATTCCAGTATTGCTCCGGCTCGCTCATGCCAGACGCACTAGGATTTGGCGCACTGGGGTTTGGCGCACCGGGGTTTGGCCCAGCCGGATCTGGCCCGCTTGTTTCTGGCCCAGCGCTCATAGCCGCCTGCGATTCCTGTGTCTGTCCCAAGCCATGCCCATAGCGGGAAAACGGGGCTTCGCGAACCCCACAAGTCGTGCGCTATTGGGGCGCGGCTTTCGGAGCCGATTGGCTGGATTTCCTCGACCTTTGGTCCGCCGGCGACATGAGCCAGACCACCCCGCCCGGCAGGTTCACCACCAGTCCCAATAGCCCCAATTCCACTGAAAGCAGCAACGCCGCCTCCTTATCCACTCCGATGAAGCCGAACAGCACGACGACCGCGGCTTCCCTCACGCCCCACCCGCCGACCGAGATCGGGATAGCGTTCACTACCGCGACAATCTGGATGATGATCAGGCAGTCCAGGAACTTCACGGGCATGTCGAGGCTGAGAGCCAGGGCCCAGGTTGCCCCGGCCAGAGCCACCTGAGCCATTGCGGCCGCGGAGATGGCCCAGAGGGCAGCCCTGGGCCGCAGGAAGACGTCGTGCATCCCGTCGCCCAGCTTGCGGGCCAGCCTGCCCGGCAGGGTCGCCTGCCAGCTTTGCGGGAGACGCCTAGCCTGGCTGGTTGCTATCACCGCCACGAACAGGCCACCTGCAGCCAGAGCCGGCGCCCAGCCTTCTATACCTGTCCCGAATGTAAGGAAGAACCACGGCATCGCCGGCAGCATCATCACGGCGATGCCCACCAGAACCACCACCCGGTCGAGGATCACCGAATTGGCCGCCCGGGCGGGATCAATCCCGCTCTTGAACGACAGCCAGCCGCGCATGATGTCGCCGGAAACGCCCGAGATCACATAGCTCGAGAAGAACGAGCCGATGGAATAAAGCCGCATCGAATTGCCGAACGTCGCCTCGATGCCCAGCCCGCGCCGCACGGCATGCCATCGCCAGGCGCCCAGCACGAGCTGCAGCCCCATCACGGCAAGGCCCGCGAAGATATACGGCAGGTGCTGCGCCTCGGCGCGCTGGAACGCGGTGTCGAAATCCACCATCCGCAGCACGAGGAAGATCGCGCCCACCGAGACGGCCAGCTTGGCCAGCGTTGCCGCCACGTCACGCTTTCGGAGCCTGCGGGGCGCGAGGGCTTCGTCGGAGACCGCCTCGCTCGCGGGGGGCGCGGCATCAGGCGCGTGAATGTCTGCCGCCTTGTCCAACACCACTCTCCGCAGCCCCGCTCGGGGGGACAAGCCGTCCCTAGTCGCCAAACGGGGGCCTAGCAACCAGCCAAGGCGCCACGCCCCGGTATGGCCCGCGCCTCAGACGATTTCCGCGATCTTGGCTTCGGCCTTGCGCAACTGCGCCGCACACCGCGCCGCCCGCTCCTCCCCGCCGGCAAACGCCCGCCGTGCATCCTCCGACGGTAGGAAGTCGTTGAGGATGATGCAGGCCCATTTCACACGGTAGGCATCGCGCAGGAGGAAGGCTCGCTCGCGAAAAGCCCCAGGGAACTCCAGCAGAAGCGCAAGTCGGTCGACGAAACGCTCGAACGTCTCCTGCGGGGTCGGAATTTCCGGGCACGCGTAGAAATCGCCGACGAGCTTGGCGGGGTCATCGAACCCGGCGTACTCGAAATCGAGAAACTGCAACTCACCGTCAGGACGGACCAGCGTGTTGTGGAAACCGAAGTCGGAGGGCGAAATGATCGTGCGGCCAATCGCCTGGTCAAGAACCGCCCCCGCCTTCAACGCACCGTTGACAATGCGCGAGCGCACGTCGGCCCATACAGGCTTGAGGTTCTGCGAGATCAGGTGTTCGGCTTCATCGCGATAAGGGGCTTCCGGGGCGAGAGTCGTAAGACGCTCGATGCGGCGATCGACCGTTGCGAGATGCTGCGAGATCGAGAGACAGGCTTCGGAGGCCGGGTTCATCGCCCGAACGAGTGGAGATGGGGCGCGATTGATGGCGTAGACGAAATTGGATGCTGCATCGACATGGCGTGGCTCCACCTCGGTCGATGCAAGCTTGCGTCCCTCCAGCAAGCTGTAGAGCCCGGCATGCTCGCGCTGATCGGCCGCCAGCGGGCTTGGAACGTTGTGCACGCCGACGGACCATGCGTGGTTGAGAAACGTCCACTCGGCTTCCAGCCGGTCGCGCGTGTCGCGCGGATCGTGGAAATAGCTCTTGAGGACAACGGCGCTGCCATCGACCAGCGCAACACGAAACACCCGGTTGTTCTTGCCGCCCGCCAGCCGATCCAGCGACCGCGGCGGCGCCAGCCCCGCCCTGCCGCAGAGATCGCCTGCCAGTTTCAGGAGCGCGCCGTCCTCCATGCTCATCCCAACAACGCGCGCGAGATCGACGCCCAGTCGAGATGCCGCTCGAACCGGGTTGACCCCCACCGGTCCTCCGGATCGAACAGGATCCCGCGAGCGCCGGCAGGAAAGCCCGGGTGTTCGAGAATTTCCGGCAGATCGTCGATGAAGACATCGACGTTCAGGGCGCCGGCCCGCGCCATCTTGTCTTCCTTGGCGATCTCGAAATGCGCGTGGCGTTCATCGATCAGGCCCTGCGCTTTCAGGAAGCCGCGCGCCGCCGCGTGCATGTCGTAGGCGGGGCCGAGGATCGGCGTCTTTGTCTTGTGGCTGATCACGAACACCTCGTGCCCTGCCCTGCGCGCCGCCTCGAAGAAATCGGCGACGCCGCCATAGGGCGTCACCAGATCCATGCGCGAGCCATAGACATAGCCCTGCAGTTCGGTGAAATCGTCCTTGCGGCCGCTATTGTTCAGGAAGTCGCGCACGTCATTCTTGCCCGAGCCCAGCGTTGCCGGAATCAGCCCGCGCTCCAGCGCCGCCTTGTGGAAGACGCCGTCATAGTTCGCGATGGTGTTGTCGAAATCGACGCCGATGCGCATGGGGCCATGCTGCCCCGATCAAAGGCTCATGTCGATCAGCGGCCTGCCGACCTTGCCCGAGGCGAGATCCTGCAGCGCCTGGTCCGCTTCGGCCAGCGAGTAGGGGCGCGACAGCAGCCCCGCGACTTCAAAGCGCCCCGACGCCAGCAGCTTGCCGTACTTCGCATAGTCGCGATCCGGCACGCTGTCCCCGCCCCACGTGCCCATCAGGCTCTTGCCCTGGTTGAACACGGCCGGGTTGAGATCGAGCTTGGCGCCATGTTTGGCGTTGCCGATCACCACGGACCGCCCGCCCTGCTGCCGCGTCGAATTCACCGCCTGCTCCATCACCGGCGGCAGGCCCGTTGCCTCCACCGCAAGGTCCACGCCGTTCGGCACGATCTTCCTGATCTCCGCCACGACATCGACCCCCGTCGGATCGATCACGTGCGTGGCGCCATAGCGCTTGGCCAGCTCGCGACGCGAGGCCTGCGGATCGATCCCGATCACCGGCGTCGCCCCGGCAAACGAGGCCGCCATCAGCGCGTTGAGCCCGATGCCGCCGGTGCCGAACACGGCGACCGCATCGCCCGCCTTGGCGTTGAGCACGTTGAATACCGCGCCCATGCCCGTGGGCGCTGCGCAGCCAAGGAGAATGCCGGTCTTCTTGTCGAGTGCGGCGGGGAGGTGCGTCAGGCGGTTCTCGCTGACCACCGCATGCTTCTGGAAGGTGGTGACGCCGCCTGAGTTCACGACCTTGCCGTTCCAGTCGTATTTCGCCCCACCCGCCTCGATGCCCGTGCCCTTGATCCAGGAGAGGACGACGATATCGTCGGCTTTCACCTTCGTGACCGCCGATCCTATCTCCAGCACGCGGCCGACGCCTTCATGGCCGATGCAGTGGGGGACCCATTTGTCTTCGCCCTTGTCGCCGCGCCATTCCATGACCTGCGTGCCGCACGCGCCGGAATAAGCGATCTCGACCAGCACCTGGCCCGGGTTCAGCTTCGGAATTTCGATATCGGCGAGTTCCAGCGGCTTGCCGGTGGCGACAAGCAGGGCGGCGGTCGTTTTCATGGGAAGGCCTATCCAGTAAGTTCTGGTCAGTGATGATGATGCATGCGCGCGTGGATGGTGTGCGCAATCTGATGGCCCGTGAGGCCCAGCTGCTCGCGGGCGAATTCCTGCTCGCCCGACAGCTTGAAGAACTTGTCCGGCGTGCCGATCCGAAGAAGCCGGCGCGCATCATGGCCATTGTCCGAGGCCCATTCCGCCACCGCCGAGCCGAGCCCGCCGATCCTGGAATGCTCCTCGCAGGTGACGACCAGCGGGAAATTCGTGAAGGCCTCGCGCAGGCAGTCCTCGTCCAGCGGCTTCACGGTGTGGAATGAGACGACGCGCGCGGTGTGAGCGTGGCCGCCACCGCCCAGCAGCCTGCCGGCCTCTACAGCCTCGGGCAGCATGTTGCCGGTCGAGAGAATGCAGATGTCCGAGCCTTCGGCGATGGTAATCGCCTTGCCGATCTCGAAATTCTCGGGGATGCCCTTGTGAACCTGCGGCTCGCCCTTCTTGCCCATGCGGATATAGGCAGGCTTGTCCTGTTTCATCACGGCGCGCAGGGCGGCGCGCACTTCCCACGCGTCGCCCGGAGCGATCACCACCATGTTCGGAATGGCGCGCAGGAAGGCGATGTCCTCGCAGGCATGGTGCGTCGGCCCGAGGCCGGCATAGGCAAGGCCCGCGCCTACGGACACGATCGTCACCGGCGCTTCATGATAGGCCGCATCGGTGCGGATCTGCTCGAGGCAGCGCGTCGTGACGAACGGCGTGATGGTGTAGGTCACGGGCCGCAGCCCGCTCATCGCCATACCGGCCGCCACGCCCGTCATGTTCTGCTCGGCCACGCCGCAATTGATAAAGCGCGTCGGGTGGGCCGCCTTGAACTTGTCGAACAGCTTGTTGCCGATATCGCCCGAGAGCATGACGATCCGCGGATCGTCATTGCCGAGCTTGGTGAGTTCGTCTGCGAAGGCGTTCCTCATGACAGGCCCAGCTCCTTCTTCGCCTTGACGACCTCTTCTGCCGTTGGCGCGCGATAGTGCCAGTTGTTGTCGTCCTCCATGAAGGAGACGCCCTTGCCCTTCACCGTGTGCGCGATGAGGGCGACCGGCTTGCCCGAGCCGTTGGGGATGTTGCTCATGGCTTTCGCCAGCGCGCCGACGTCATGCCCGTCGATCTCGTGCGCATCCCAGCCGAAGGCGCGCCATTTGTCGGCTAGCGGCGCCAGCATCAGCGTCTCGTTCGAGCGCGCCGTCGCCTGCCATTTGTTGTAGTCTACGATCACGCAGAGATTCTCGAGCTTCTGGGCCGAGGCAAACATGGCAGCCTCCCACACCGAGCCCTCATTGTTCTCGCCATCCGAGAGCAGCGCATAGACGCGATAGACCTGGTTCTTGATCCGCCCCGCCACTGCCATGCCGATGCCGATCGGCAGGCCATGCCCCAGCGACCCGGTTGCGGCTTCCACGCCGGGCAGCAGGTTCGCAGGCGGATGCTCTGCGAGGCGCCCATTGTCCTGGTTGTAGGTGTGGAGTTCCTCTTCCGGGAAATAGCCGCGCATCGCCAGCGTGGCGTAGATGGCCATCGCCGCATGGCCCTTGGAGAGAATGAAGCGGTCGCGCAGCGGATCGGCCGGCGCCTTCGGATCGATCTTCAGCACATGCCAGTAGGCGGCCGTCAACACGTCGATGCAGGACAGGCTCGATCCCAGGTGCGCCGAGCTTGCCGCGTGGCACATCTCGATCACGCGGCCACGAATGATGGCGGCGCGCTTCTTCAGCGCGGCTTCATCGATCGGCTTGTCCTTGGCCAGCGCGGCCATCGGCAGCTCCTTCAAAAATCAGGGCCGGAAATCACGGCTTGTGTATGTACTTCGACGGCAGCTTTGCAAGCTCGCCCTCGAACCTGCGGGCCCAGGCGATGCATTCATCGATTCCGTCCGACAGCTTGATCTTGTCTTCCCAGCCCAGCTCAGCGCGAATCTTTGAGCTGTCGAGCATATAGGCCTGGTCCTTGCCCGGCCGGTCCGGCCCGATCTCGACGCAATCCTCGAACTTCCGGCCAAGCTTGGTGAGGATCATCTCGGTGAGGTCGCGGATCGAAATCAGATCCCAGCCCGAGATGTGATAGGTCTCGCCCACCTTGCCCTTCAGCGCGACCTTCAGCGTCGCATCCGACGTGTCGCGCATGTGGATGAAGACGCGCACGGATTTGCCGCCGCCGTCGAGCTTCATCTTCTCGCCGGCAATCGCCGACAGGATCACGCGCGGGATGATGCGATAAAGCTGTTGCCCCGGACCATAGACGTTGGCCGCGCGCGTCGAGACGGCCGGCAGGTTGTAGGTGTCGACGAACGTCTTCAGCGACATGTCGCCTGCTGCGCGGCTCACAGCATAGGGCGTCGAAGGATTGAAACGTGTATCTTCTTTCACCCAGCCATCGGTCGAGCCATAGACTTCCGGCGTCGTCACATGGACATAGCGGTCGAGGAAATCGAGCCCGCGCAACAGCACGTGCAGGCGCACGGTCGAGACAACATTGGTCATCATCCAGTCATCAGGACGATCCCAGCTCTGCCCCACCATCGACTGCGCCGCGAAATTGACGACGTGCGTAAACCGCTCGCCCTTCAGCAGTGTCTCAAGCTTCGACAGATCGTGGTTGATATCGACCTGCTCGAAACGAACCGAGCCTTTATGTTTCTTCCACTTGTACGGAAGCATCGCCTCATGCGGCTCGGCTGAGCGGCTAGTGGCCACCACATCGTAGCCCTGCTCTGCCAGATAGTCGCAGAACGTCGCGCCCGAGAACGAGTTCGAGCCGAGGACGATGAACTTTTCCGCGCTCATTTCGGTTTGTTGGCCGGAACGCCGCTGATCGCCGTGCGGTTCTCCCACAGCCACTGCATGAGCATGTGGCCGATGATCAGCTGCATGTCTTCGGCGATCTGCATGTCGTCGATCTCGAAATGGATCGGCACGTCGCACATCGTGCGCGCCTTGCCGCCCGAATAGCCGAGCACGGCATAGGTCTTGACGCCCATGTCCTTGGCCGCCTCGAGCGCCTTGAGGATGTTCGGCGAATTGCCGCTGCCCGAGAACACCAGCAGGATATCGCCCTTCGAGGCCAGCTCGCGCAGCTGCAGGTCGTAGATGCGATCATAGCCTTCATCGTTGGCGAGGCAGGTCAGCACAGCGGGGTTCGCCGACAGCGAGATCACACGCAGGGCCGCGCCCGGATGCTTGGCGACGCCGTAGAGGAAATCATTGGCAAGGTGCGTGGCATTCCCCGCCGATCCGCCATTGCCGCAGATGAACAGCTGCGCGCGCGACTTGATCGCCTTCGCGAGGTCCTCCGCCAGCTCCGCCACCGGCGACCAGTCATAATCACGCATCAGAAGAGCGAGGTTGTTGGAATAGCGCTTGAAGTGCTCGACCGGCTCCGTCGTCTTCGCCGACCTCTTCGCGCGCAGCTTCTGCACGGACTTCATCTCCGGCAATGACTTCACTGGCTTGGGGTGCTTCTTGCTCATTCCGCAGCCACCTTCTGACGAACCTCAGCCACATGGCTCTGCATCCAGCGGAGATTGTAGGACTTGTCCTCGTCCTTCAGCACACCCTGGCGATGGAGCCCGATCAGTTCCTTGATCGCATCTTCCACAGTCTTCTTCGGCCGGAAGCCTGCCGCAAGCAGCCGGTCCGAATTCACGCGATAGGACCGAGGGTCATTCGACGGCTTCACCACGATCTCGACGTCGAGATGCTTCTTCACCATCTGCGCGATGTCGAGGATGGAGATGTTCTCGAACCCCGCATTGAACACGCCAGTCGCTTCCGGGTGATCGAGCAGAAAGAGATAGAGATCGGTGATGTCGTCGATGTGGATGTTCGGCCGCGTCTGGTCGCCGCCCAGCACCGTGATCTGGCCCTTCGAGAGCGCCTGCATCGTCAGCAGGTTCACCGCCACATCGAGACGCATGCGCGGCGAGAAACCACAGACGGTCGCGGGACGCACGATCTGCACGACCATGTCGTCCTTGTAGGAGAGCACGATCCGCTCGCCGCACATCTTGGTCTTGTTGTACTCCGACAGCGGAACCAGCTCGAGGTCCTCCGTCACCTGCTCTTCTTCCTTCAGCCCATAGACCGAGCCGGACGAGGCATAGATGAACCGCTTGATCCCGTGGCGCTGTGCCTTATCCGCCAGCTGCATGGTGGCGAGGCAGGAAATCTCCCATGTCAGCGTCGGGTCGAGGTCCGCGCAGGGGTCATTGGCGACGGAGGAAAGATGGATGATCGCATCCACGCCTGTCAGGTCGATCTCGTCCGGATTGCGCACATCGCCCCTCACGACCTTCAGATTGGGGTGAGGAACCAGCTGGTTGCCGAACCACTGGATGTCGAACGCGGTGACCTTGTGGCCCGCCGCCAGCAGCTTGGGCGTCAGGACGCTGCCCTTGTAGCCGCAGGCGCCCGTCACGAACACATGCATGGGACCGCCGATCCACTCTCAAAACGTGTTGAAACCGGCGTTTCAACGCCGTTTCCGGGCTATAGCAACCACCCCCACCCCCGGCAAGGCGCGAAGGCGCCGCGCTTGTCGCTCTGGCAGCGCGAAGGCGCCGCGCTTTCAACTCCCCGCCTCTGCCGCTATCGTGGGAGAAATCGCCGCCCGGGGTCCTGCCCCTATATGTTGGAGTTAAGATGACGGACGGCCCGGCAGGCGAAACGAAACTGGCGAACGCGAAATCCAAGGCCGACGCGGCGGTGATTGCCGCCTATATCCGCTCCGCCGCCGGCGAGGGCGCGCGCATCGCGTTCGTGTCCGGCAAGTTCAACATCATCCACCCGGGCCATCTGCGCCTGTTCCGCTTTGCCGCGGACAACGCCGATTTCCTCGTCGTCGGCGCCCTGCCGGATGAGGATTCGACCGTCAGCGTGCCGGCTGAACTGCGCATCGACAGCCTGCGCGCCATCTCCATCGTCAGCTATGCCTGCGTCATCCCCGGCGCGGTCGAAGACTTCATCGCCACCCTGCGGCCCGATGTCGTGGTCAAGGGCAAGGAGTATGAGGACCGCGAGAACACCGAACTCGCCGCGCTTGAAACCTATGGCGGCCGCCTTCTGTTCGGCTCGGGCGAAGTGCGCTTCTCCTCGATCCAGCTGATCCAGGAGGAATACGGGCAGGCCACCTGGTCCTCGATCCAGAAGCCGCGCGACTATCCCGCGCGCCACGGCTTTGACCTCAACGATCTGCAGACGCGTCTCGACGCTTTCTCTGGGATCAAAGTCGTCGTGCTCGGCGACCTCATCGTCGACACCTACATCACGTGTGACCCCTTGGGCATGTCGGAAGAAGACCCGACCATCGTGGTCACCCCGATCGAGCAGACCACTTTCGTAGGCGGCGCGGGCATCGTCGCCGCTCATGCCCGCGGCCTAGGCGCGGATGTCCGTTTTCTTACCGTGACCGGCCATGACGAGCAGTCGAAATTCGCGAAGGCAGCGCTCGCAGGCTACGACGTCGCCGCCGACCTGCTGATCGATCCCTCGCGCCCCACCACGCACAAGCAGCGCTACCGCGCCCGCGGCAAGACGCTGCACCGCGTCAATGAACTGCGCCAGCACGCCATCGACGCCGAGATATCGAAGAAATTCATCGCGCGGGCGCTGGAGCTTGTGAAAACCGCCGACGTCGTCCTCTTCTCCGATTTCAACTATGGCTGCCTGCCCCAGCACGTTGTCGATGTGATCACCGCCGAGGCGCGCAAGCGCAATGCCTGGATCGGCGCCGACAGCCAGGCCTCGTCCCAGCTTGCCGACATCTCCCGCTTCAAGGGCATGGACCTCATCACGCCCACCGAAAAGGAAGCGCGCCTAGGCCTTGGCAATTTCGAGGACGGTCTCTCCGTCCTCGCCGAGGAACTGCAGGCAAAGGCGAAATGCGCCAACATCGTGATCACGCTGGGCGCCGAAGGCCTGCTCACCTATGGCGTCGGCAATGCCGGCTACATGATCGACCGCCTGCCCGCGCTCAACCGCCTGCCGAAAGATGTCGCTGGCGCGGGCGATTCTCTCTTTGCAACAACATCGCTCGCGCTGCGTGCAGGCGCAGACATCTGGAGCGCGGTCTATCTCGGCGCCGTCGCCGCCGCCTGCCAGGTCTCCCGCGTCGGCAACATTCCGCTCAAGCGGCAGGAGCTTGCCGACGAACTCCGCCGCTCGGGCCAGTAGATGCGCGCGTTGCTGCTCGCGGCAGGCCTCGGCACGCGCCTGCGGCCCCTCACCAATGACATTCCCAAATGCCTCGTGCCGATCAACGGCCGGCCGCTGATCGATTTCTGGTTCGACAATCTCTTCAAGTCCGGTATCGAGCGCGTCCTCATCAACAAGCACTACTTCGCCGACCGCGTGACCGCACACATTGCCAGCTCACCGTGGAAAGACCGCATCGACCAGATCTATGAGACCGACCTCATCGGCACTGGCGGCACCCTCGCCGCCAATCTCGACTACTTCGGCAACCAGGCCCTCTTCCTCGCCTACGCCGACAATCTCTCCGACGTCGACATCCGCGCCATGCAGGCCGCCCACGCACAGCGCCCGCCCGGCTGCGTCATGACCATGCTCGCCTTCGAGACTGACAACCCACAATCCTGCGGCATCCTTGAGCTGGACCAGAAGAACCTCGTCCGCGCCTTCCACGAAAAAGCCCCCAACCCGCCCGGCAACCTCGCCAACGGCGCCGTCATGATCATCGAGCCCGAAGTAGGCCTCGCCGCGAAGGCCGTGAACAAGCCCCTCATCGATCTCAGCGTCGACGTGATCCCGCACTTTCTCGGCCGCATCCGAGCTTACCGCCATGCCGGCTATCACCGCGATATCGGCAATCTTGTCTCGCTGGCGCAAGCCGAAGCCGATATGCGCGCGGGCCTCATCCGCCTGTCCTGATCGCCCAGCTTTACATCATCGCCCACCCGCTGCATCAGGATGCCACGACCCAGCGGCCGATCAGTGAGGATCAATGCCCCGCGCCAGCTCCCTCCTCGAAAACCGCGCCCTCGTTTCCGGCGGCTCCGGCTTCCTGGGCTCGCACCTGTGCGACCGGCTGATCGAGCGCGGACAGGATGTGCTCTGCGTCGACAACCTCTTCACCGGCCAGAAGCGCAACGTCGCCCACCTCCTGCAGAACCCGAAGTTCGAATTCCTGCGCCACGACGTGACCTTCCCGCTCTTCGTCGAGGTCGACCAGATCTGGAACCTCGCCTGCCCCGCCTCGCCCATCCACTACCAGCACGACCCGGTGCAGACGACCAAGACCAGCGTTCACGGCGCGATCAACATGCTCGGCCTCGCCAAGCGCCTCGGCGCCAAAATCCTCCAGGCCTCCACCTCGGAAGTCTATGGCGACCCCTCAGTGCATCCGCAGACCGAAGACTATTGGGGCAACGTCAACCCGATCGGCCCGCGCTCGTGCTACGACGAAGGCAAGCGCTGCGCCGAGACGCTGTTCTTCGACTATCACCGCCAGAACCAGCTGCGCATCAAGGTGATCCGTATCTTCAACACCTATGGCCCGCGCATGCACCCCAATGATGGGCGCGTCGTCTCCAACTTCATCATGCAGGCGCTGCGCGGGGAGAACATCACCATCTATGGCGAAGGCACGCAGACCCGCTCCTTCTGCTATGTCGACGATCTCATCGACGGCATGATCCGGCTGATGGACACGGGCGATGATGTCACCGGCCCCATCAATGTCGGCAACCCCGACGAGTTCACGATGATCGAGCTTGCCGAAAACGTCCTGAAGCTCACCGGCTCCAAGTCGAAGCTCATCAAGATGCCCCTGCCCGAGGATGATCCCAAACAGCGCCAACCCGATATCACCCGCGCCAAAAACACTCTCGGCTGGCAGCCCCGGGTGAAGCTGGAAGACGGCCTCAAGGAAACCATCAAATATTTCCGCGGGATCACTGAGGCCTGAGAGTCGGCTTGAAAAGCGGAATGCCGCGCCGCCAGATGCCCGACCGGGTGGATTTGGGCGGCGCAATCCGTTAGGCCTGAGGCCGGGAGAGAGACAATGGCCGACGGCGGCGTAAAATCAGCAAAGCCCGGCCCCTGGTTCGACCAGCCCGAGCCTGCCTATGCCGAGCGCGCCAAGGCCCTCTCCAACAAGCCCGACATCACGGCCGCCGCAGCAGATTATCGCGAGAAAGGCTACCTGATCCGGGATTTCGGCTTTTCTGAATCCGACCTAGCCGAAGCCGCTCGTTATACGAAAGCGATCACCAAGGGACGCGTGCAGGACGCCTGGCTGATCAACCCCTCGATCCGCAATCTCGCCACGCACCCGCGCGTGATCGAATTCCTCAACGAGCTCTACCAGGCCGAAGCCTTCCCGTTCCAGACGCTGAACTTCCCGCGCGGCTCGCAGCAGGAAACCCACTCCGACACCTTCCACTTCAACACGCTGCCCAACGGCTTCATGTGCGGCGTCTGGATCGCGCTCGAAGACATCCATCCCGGCTCGGGCCCGCTGAAATACTTTCCCGGCAGCCAGAAGCTCCCTGTGTTCTCCAACGCCGACCTCGGCGGCGCCGATGTGCACAAGGGCTACACGAAGTTCATCGCGCAGACGCTGCAGACCTCCGGCCACGCGCAGGAGACCGCCCTCATCAAGCGTGGCCAGGCCTTCATCTGGGCCGCCAACCTCTTCCACGGCGGCTCGCCAGTCACCGATCCCGACAAGACCCGCCTCAGCCAGGTCACGCACTATTACTTCCGCGGCTGTTCGTACTTCACGCCGCTGGCCTCCGACGCCGACAGGGGCAAGACATTCTGGCGCGAACCCTACGACTTCCTCGCCAACCGTTTCGTCAAAAACGCCGGCCCCAACCAGCGCCCCAGCTGGCGCTACCGCCTAAGCGAACGCCGCCGCATCTGGATGAAACGCCCCCACGAGGGTTGAGGCGTGTAGCGCAGACGCCGTCAATGAAAATCCCGCGACTTCGGCAGCACGCGCACATTCCTCGGATGGCGGTGCATGCCGGGTTGAGGATGCGTCACCTCATCCGCCCGCGTGAGTTCCTGCTCGGCCCGGCCATCATCAGAGAGCCGCTCCAGCTCCGCCGTGCGGTCGATCAGCCGCGCGCCCATCAGGTGGGTGACGCCTTCCGGGCTCCTCTGCACGCGGCCCTCCACGAGCAGGAGCCTTGACGCCATCGTCTCAGCGCGGAATTTCTCGAACACCTTCGCCCACAGGAGCACGTTGGTGATGCCCGTCTCATCCTCCAGTGTGATGAAGATCGCCTTGCCCGTGCCCGGCCTCTGCCGCACCAGGATAACACCCGCCGTCCGCGCCCAGCCCCCGTCCTTCAGTGCGGACGTCTCCGCACAGCTGAGCACGCCCTCCGCCCGGAACACCGGCCGCAGTATCTCCATCGGATGCGCCTTCAGCGACACACGCGTCATCTGATAATCCGTCGTCACATGCTCGCCGAGCTGCATCTCCGGCAGGCTCGTTGCCACATCCTCCCCCAGCTCCCGCGCCGCCGCAGCGGCGAACAGCGGCAGCGGCTTGTCATTCGGCAGCCGCCGCGCCGTCCACAGCGCCTCGCGCCTGTCCTGCCCTACCGACCGGAAGGCATCCGCATCCGCCAGCCGCCGCAGCAGCGCTGAGGACACCCGCCCCCTCTCGCGCATATCCTCTATGCTCCCATACCCCTTCCCACGCCCCGCCACGATCGCCTCGCCATCCGCCTCCCCCAGCCCATCCACCAGCCGGAACCCCAGCCGGAGCGCCAGCGCCCCATCCTCCCGCCGCTCCAGCGTATGATCATATGAGCTGAAGTTCACATCCACCCCCCGCACCTCCACTCCATGCTCCTGCGCATCGCGAATGATCTGAGCCGGCGCATAGAACCCCATAGGCTGCGAGTTCAGGAGCGCCGCCGCAAACGCCGCCGGATGGTATTTCTTGAGCCAGCACGACACATAGACCAGCTGCGCAAACGCAGCCGCATGACTTTCTGGAAAACCATAGGAGCCGAAGCCCTTGATCTGCTCGAAGCAGTTCTTCGCGAATTCGGGATCGTAGCCGCGCCCGATCATGCGGCTGATCATCAGCTTCTCGAAGTTCCCGATCGTCCCGGCGTTCCGGAACGTCGCCATTGCCTTGCGCAGACCATTAGCTTCGGTGTCGGTGAATTTGGCCGCCACCATGGCGAGCCGCATCGCCTGCTCCTGAAACAGCGGCACGCCATTTGTCTTGTTCAGGATCTCATAAAGCTCGTTGGGTTTGCCATGTTCGGGTGATGGCGCCGGATAGGTGATCTTCTCTTCGCCGGACCGGCGCTTCAGATAGGGATGCACCATATTGCCTTGAATCGGACCGGGACGGACGATCGCAACCTCGATGACAAGGTCATAGAATTCTTTTGGCCTCAGCCTTGGCAGCATGCTCATCTGCGCCCGGCTCTCGACCTGGAAGACGCCGAGCGAGTCTGCTCGCCATAGCATCTCGTAGACAGCTGGATCCTCGGGCGGAAAATCCCTCAGCCCGTAACGCTTGCCGCCATGCTTGTAGACGAGATTTCGCGCCTTGCGGATGCAGGTGAGCATGCCTAGCGCCAGCACATCCACCTTCATCAGGCCGAGTGTGTCGATATCGTCCTTGTCCCATTCGATGAAGGTGCGATCGTCCATCGCGGCGTTGCCGATAGGCGTCAGCTCATCCAACCGCCCCCGCGTCAGCACGAAACCGCCGACATGCTGCGAGAGATGGCGCGGATAGCCCTGCAGCCTGCCGGCAAACTCGAGCGCCCGGTGCAGAACGGGATTGTCCGGATCGAGGCCGGCCTGCTGCAGCTGGGTCCGTCTCAGCGCCTCTCCCCAGCTTCCCCATACAAGGCCGGAAAGCCGGGCCGTTACGTCATCCGTAAGCCCCAGGACCTTGCCCACTTCGCGCATCGCGCTGCGGGGCCGGTAGTGGATCACCGTCGCTGCGATCGCCGCGCGATCATGCCCGTAGCGCTTGTACATATGCTGGATGATTTCTTCGCGCCGCTCGTGCTCGAAATCGACGTCGATGTCGGGCGGCTCATGAATCTCCGCTGCATTCACCCGCTTGTCGGACAGGAAGCGCTCGAACAGCACGTCGAAGTTCGCCGGATCCACAGACGTGATCCCAAGTACAAAACAGACAGCTGAATTCGCCGCTGATCCGCGTCCCTGGCAGAGAATCCCCATGTCTTCGGCGACGCGGACCATGTCGAAGATCGTGAGGAAGTATGCCGCCATGTTACGCTGGCGAATGAAGGCGAGCTCCTTGTGCAGCAGTTCCTGCACCTTCTGGGGAATTTGCCCCTCGTATTTCATGCCGGCGTAGAACCATGCCCGGTCGGCAAGATAATCGTCCGCCTTCCAGCCGGGCGGCACAGGCTCTTCGGGATAAAGATATTTCAGTTCGCCGAGGTCGAACTCGATCAGGTCAAGGAACATCTGCGTCTGCGCAATCGCCTCCGGAGCGTTCGCAAAGAGACGCG
>DASYKO010000469.1:0-2484 GCA_035995285.1 Hyphomonadaceae bacterium
CAGCCCCTAACCACGCAAAATGGCCGTCTACACCGACATTGACGATGCAGCCCTCGAAGCGCTGCTCTCCGAGTACGACCTCGGTCCACCGCTCGCCTTCAAGGGGATTGCGGAGGGCGTGCAGAATTCGAACTTCCTGCTGGAGACACCGAAAGGCCGCTACATCCTCACCGTGTTCGAGCCGCGCGTGAAAGCCGAGGACCTGCCGTTTTTCATGGGCATGATGTCCCACCTCGCCGAAAAGGGATTCCCCGCCGCGCTGCCGGTGCCCGCCAGGGACGGCAAGCCCATCCGCACCGTGCAGGGCAAGCCCGCCGTCATCGCCACCTTCCTGCAGGGCATGAGCCCGCGCCGCCCCGACATCGACCAGTGCCGCCAGCTCGGCGCAGGCCTCGCCCGCTTCCACCGCGCGCTCGACGATTTCCGCATGCGCCGCCCCAACGACCTCTCCCTCGCCTCCTGGCCGAAGATGTGGGAAGGCCGCGAGGCTGGCGCCGAAGCGCTCAACGCCGGCCTCGCCGCCCAGATCGATTTCGATCTCGACGTGCTGAAAGCCAATTGGCCGAAGACGCTCCCCGGAGGCGCCATCCACGCCGACCTGTTCCCCGACAACACATTCTTCCTCGATGGCAAGCTCTCCGGCGTCATCGACTTCTATTTCGCCTGCACCGACTTCCTCGCCTACGACCTCGCCGTCTGCCTCAACGCCTGGGCGTTCGAGCGGCGCGGGGAATACAACCTCACCAAGGGCCGCGCGCTGATGTCCGGCTATGAAAGCGTCCGCAAGCTCGAGCCGCGCGAACGCGCCGCCATCCCCATCCTTGCCCGCGGCGCTGCGATGAGATTCTTCCTCACCCGCCTCGTCGACCTCGCCGCCACGCCGAAAGACGCGCTGGTGAAACCGCACAACCCGATGGACTACGCCGAACGCCTCGGCTTCCACCGCCAGGCCCGCGGGCCGGAGGACTACGGCGCATGAGCAGCACAGCCCACCTCGATCCATACCTTGCCCGGCGGACGCTCATCGGCCTTTGCATCGCCCCATTCGCGGGTGCCTTTGCAGGTAGTCTCGTGCTCGTCGTTGTCACCCTCGTGTCGGGGGCTAATGAAGGCCCGTCCGCCGGTCCGCTTGCCCTGCTCGGTATGGCGACAGTGCTGGGAGGCATCATCGGATTTGCGGCCGCCATCATCCTGGGGCTGCCTGCTCATCTGGCGCTTCAGCGTCTCCGGCTTTGCAGCCTGCCAGTCTATGCAGGCCTCGGCTTGCTTATCGCCGCGGTCACGCTGCTTGCAACGGCTGCGGCTTATGGCGGTGTAGCAATCATTGACCAGGCGCTCTCCATGTCGGCTGCGATTGTCGGCGTCGTCAGCGGCGTCACCTTCTGGCTGATCCGCCGACCGGACAGGGATTACTGACAGCATGGCTGACGCTCCGCAGAATGCCAAACCTGCCGACAACTGGCTCAAGTCCAGCAACATGCCGCGCCTCGGCTTTGCGACCGCGCTTGCCCCGCCGGCCGCCGGCGCGCTGCTCGCCATCATCCTCGGCCTCACAGTGTTCAACGCCCAGATCTTCCTGGCGCCTGATCCGGCCGATCCGAACCTGATGAAAGGCGCCAGCATCCCGCTGATCGCCGGCAACCTGTTCAACGCCGTCACCGGCGGCATCATCCTCGGCGCGCTTGTCGGCTGGCCGGTGATGCTGGTGTTCGGCCTGCCGGGCCATGCCCTGCTGCTGCGCAAGACTTCGGCCAGGCTCTGGATCTACGGGGCGGCCGGCATCGTGATCGGGCTCGCCGGCGGGGCGTTCCGCTATTTCCAGAGCCGCTCACATTCCGCCAACGACCTGACACAGTTTCTCGCCATTGGCGCCGTCACAGGAACACTTGCCGCGATCATCTTCTGGTTCGCACGCCGTCCGGACAAGGATGCGGCGGAGTACAAGAGCTGAGCACACCCATGCCGCCCCTCTGGAACGCCAATCAGATCCAGGGAAAAACCGGAGGCCGCCTCTTCCTCGCCACCATACTCTGCGGGCCGCTGGCGGGCATGCTGATGATCTTCATCATCGCCCTGATCAGCTGGCTCATGAGCCTTCGCAGCGGCGGCGGCGCCATGCCGATCGCGTTCTTCTTCTCCGGCGCCATCTTCGGCGCCGCCATCGGCTGGCCCGCCATGCTGGTGTTTGGCCTCCCAGCCCACGCCTTCCTCTACAAGCGCCGCTCGCACAAGATCGGCGGCTATCTCCTCTCCGGCGCGCTCCTTGGCGTGCTGGCCACGGTCATCATCACGATTCTCTCGATCGTTGGCGCGAGGGACGTGCTTGGCGCGAACCTGCTCTACACAGGCGGCGTCTTCGGCATCATCCTGCTCCTCGCCTCCATCGGCGCCTCGAGCATCTTCTGGTGGATCCGCCGTCCCGACCGCGACGCGCCCTCCCCGGAAAAACTAGCGGCGGCGTTCGAATGACCTCAGCCGCCCGCC
>DASYKO010000470.1:0-7200 GCA_035995285.1 Hyphomonadaceae bacterium
CACATGCAGAGCATGACCAACGCCTCCGACCGCCTCTTCACGCTGTGCGAGGAACATCAGACGCCTGCGGTCATGAAACAGCTGATGCGCAACGCCCGCATCCAGTCGGACGAAACCATGCGCTATTCCGCCGGCGCCTTCCTTCTGTACATCTCCGGCCACGCCGAAGACTGGTACGGCCTCGACGGCGCCTACCGTCCCCACCTGCTCGACCTCAACAGCGACGACTACAAGACCTACAAGGCCGCCGTGGCGTGGCTCGAAGACAAGGTCGCCAATCCGAAGCCACGCGCGTGACCGACGAACCCGTCCGCCAGCGCCTCCTCGCTCTCATCGCGGAAGACGAGCGCGTGCGCGCCGAACTCGCCGCCGACGGCAGTCTGTTCGACGGCTATCACCCGCGCATGGAAGCTGTGCACGTCGCCAACGCCCGCGCCCTCGAAGCCATGTTACCGGGCGGCTGGCCTGGGCGCGAGCGCGCAGGCGAGGATGGCGCCGAAGCCGCCTGGCGCATCGTCCAGCACGCGATCGGCCTGCCAGCCTTCCAGCGCCGCTGCCTCGCGCTCATCGAGGCGGCGATCACCGCGGGCGATGCTCCCGCGTGGCAAGCCGCCTATCTCTCGGACCGCATCCGCACCTTCGAAGGCCGTCCCCAGTTCTACGGCACCCAGTTCGACTGGGACGACATGGGCGAGATGTCGCCCTTGCCTATCGAGGATGAAGCCAACGTAGACGCTCGCCGCCTCGCGCTCGGCCTTCCATCGCTAGCCGAAGTCACCGCGCGTCATCGCGCCAACCTCGGCGCCCAACGCCGCCCTACCGGTCACGAGGAACGCAAGCAGGGCTTTGAGGTCTGGTTGAAAAAGACAGGCTGGCGGGACTGAACGCCAAATGGCGACTGGTGAGCAGTGGAGGCGCCGACAGCGACGTTGCCGCCGCCCTAGCCTTCTCTCCACTGCTCGCTAATCGCCATCGGGTCGCGGTCGCAGAGGGTGCAAGGATTTGCAGTCCTCTGCGCGCGAGTTTGTCCTGACCTCAGTTCGGCTTGGTAGATTTGTCTCCATCCACCGCGTCCGACAGCGCATCGGCGCCGTCCGGATTTTTCTTGCCCGTTGTCTTGTCGATGGCCTCGCCCGCCTTCTCGAAGGCGCCGTCGCCCTTGTTCTCTTTTCCATCCACGGCTTTATCCAGCGCACGATCGACGCTCTCGCCTGCCTTCTCCGACGAGCCCTGCTCGCACGCGCCCAGCCCCGCCAGGCCCGCAAGCGCGCCTGCACAAACCAGAATCTTCAACATTGCTTATCCCTCGTCATCAGGCCGCAGCGCGCCAGTCCACCGCCAACAACGCGCTGCGCCCTCCCGGGTTGCCATGCCGAACTGCATTCTTCTTCAGGAGGTGCGCCGCCCTTGCCGTAGCGCGCCTTCCCGGCCAGATTGCGCAGCCGCGGAGGAAGCATGCTCACAGGCCTGATGCAGAAGCGCCCGGCCTTGCGCCATGGCCTCGCCGGAGCCATCGGCGCCGCCATCGCCGTGCTGGCGCTCGACCAGCTCTCGAAATACCTCGTCGTCGTGGCGATGGATCTGCGCCATCGCGACGTCATCGATGTCTTCCCCGGCCTCTCCTTCCGCATGGCGTGGAACACCGGCGTCAATTTCGGCGTCCTCTCTGGCGGCGGAGACGCCACGCGCTGGATCCTCGGCATCGGCACATCGCTCATCGCCCTCGCGCTCATCGCCGGCTCGCTGAGGTGCAAGCGCATGCTGAGCGCCATCGGCCTGGGCATCGCCGCCGGCGGCGCCATCGGCAACGCGATCGACCGCCTCAACTGGGGCGCAGTCGCTGACTTCCTCAACGTGTCCTGCTGCGGCATCGATAACCCATGGTCGTTCAACGTCGCCGACATCGCCATTTTCATCGGGTTCGGGCTTCTGCTTCTGCCCTCTCTCCGCAAGCAACCAGACAGCCCAGCTCCCGCGGCTTGAGGCGCTGTCTTGTGTCTGCGGCGGCACGCGCCTGTCCGAACTCGAACCGCAAGTCCGGAAAACGTTGAGCCACCCCCCACCTGTCCGCCCCCCTTCGGGCGGGCGGGACTGCGTGGTGCGAGTTGAACAACGAACTTCGACCTTTGATGCAACTGCCGGCGTTGGGTGCTGGGTAAGCAAGAGCAACAGGGTCCCGCCCGCCCGACGGGGGGCGGACAGGTGGGGGGTGGGTGTCCTAGTTCCTTAGTCTGCGCATCGTCCCGACCTCGCCGCCCAGGCCAAGGTCGATCCCCAAAATCCTGCAACGGTTGACGCATCCGCCCTCTCGCCTCCACTCTCACCACAATCGGGCCTCGGGAGACGTCGCATGTGGATGACCATCTTGAAGGCGCTCGGCACGGCCGCGGTCGTGCTGGCCCTGGGCGAAGTCGCAAAGCGCTGGACGGTTCTCGCCGCCGCCGTCGCCGCCCTGCCGCTGATGACCATGCTGGTCGTCGCCAACCTCGCGCTCGACGCCTCCGATAAAGGCGGCGTTGCGAAGGCCAACGACTTCGTGGCGAAATTCTTCTACCTGTTCTGGCCCGGCCTTCTTTTTCCCGTCATCATCATGGTCGGCCAGCGCATCAGCATGCCGTTCTGGTGGTCGTTCAGCCTCGCCGTGATTGCAACCTTCGCGGGCACCTGGGCCTGGATCGTGATGCTGAAATCTATGGGCGTGAATCTGGATTAGCGCCAATCGTCGCGCAGGCGCCCCTATCTCGCAAGCCCGCGTGCCTGCCTCCTGAGTCTGCTGGCATAGGAGCCTTGCAAGACTGGACAAATCTGCCGACGACTGCGCTAGTCCCGCCTGTCGTCAGATCCCCAAGGACCGCCTCGAAGAATGCCTGAACCTGCCGGCCTCGAGAAACAGATGCGCGGCGCCATGCTCATCGTGCTGGTGGTGGTGATCGTCATCGCCCCGCTGGTCGGCGCCTTCGCCTTCAGCCCGCTTCTCGTTGCGTGGGGCATCCAGCCCTATCCTCTGGCCGCCGCCCTCGGCGTGATGATCTCCGAAGCCTTCGCCGTCGCCGCCCTCGCCTGGCTGGTCCTGCGCTCGAAGAAGTAAGCTCAGGCAATAGGCAGTAGGCAGTCGTAAACCGTCAGCACCGGGGGTAGCGGGCCCGCAATCTGCTCCCTACTGCCTACTGCCTGAAAACTACGGCTTCACCCCATACCCCGCATACCGATCGGCGACCTTGGGATCGCCCGCCTTCGCCCTGGCGATGTCGGCATTCCCAGCTTCCGCCTGGCCGAGGCGCAGCTTCGTCGTCCCACGGCCATAGAGCGAGCCCATCGCCTTGTCGTTGCCCTTCAGCGCCGCCTCATAATCCGCCAGCGCTTCCGCGAACTTGCCCAGCTTGAAATTCACCATGCCGCGGGTATCGAAGATGCTGGGATCGTCCGGCGCGATCTTCAGCGCCTCGCCGCAATCAGCGATCGCCTTGTCCAGCTGCTGGCCCCACACCGCACGGATCCAGCACCGCTCATTCAGCCAGTCCGCCCGCGGCTCAGCAAGGCTCAGCGCCTTGTCATAGCTGGCGACGGCCGAGGCATAGTCCTTCTGGTTATAGAACACGTCCCCACGATAGGCGTGCGAATTGCCATAGTCGGGCCGCAGGCGGATCGCCTGGTCGAGATCGGCCATCGCCTTCACATTCTCGCCCTGGCGCCCATAAAGCTGCCCGCGATTGGACAGCGCCGGCGAGTACGCAGGATCGATCTTCAGCGCCTCCGAATAATCCGCAATCGCCCTGGCGTCCTCGCCCTGCCGCCCATAGGACAGCCCGCGGTCGAAATAGGCCAGCGGGCTTTGCGGATTGATCTTCAGCGCCTCGCCATAGGCGTTCATCGCCAGCTCGATCTGCCCGTTGTCGTCATACGCATTGCCAAGCCCGCGCCAGGCCTCGTCGTCCTTCGGATCGATCCGCACGGTCTCCCTGTAGTCGGCAACCGCCTTGGCATAGTCCTCAAGCGCGTAGTGGACGATGGCGCGGTTGTAGTAGGCGCTCCCGTAGTCCGGATCGAGCCGGATCGCCTCGCCATAATCCGCAACCGCCTTCGTATCCTCGCCCTGCCCGCGAAAGGCGAGGCCGCGCTTGAAATAGAAGTCCGGATCGCGGGGCTCGATGCCTATGCCCGTGGTGAAATCGGCAATCGCACGCGCATAGTCCTTCTGCTCGAGATAGAGCGCGCCCCGGTTGAAGATCGCATCGCCATAGCGTGGATCGATCGCAATCGACCTGTCGAAATCGGCGAGCGCCTTCGCAAAATCCCTCTGCTCGAAATAGGTGAGCCCGCGATTGCGCAGGAACTCCTTGTTCTTCGGCTCCAGCCGCACCGCCTCGTCATGGTCCGGCAGCGCCTTCGCGTAGTTCTCCTGGCGATGATACGCGTTGCCGCGGTTGGTCCAGGCCTGCCCATAGTCCGGCTTCAGCTTGATCGCCTGCGTATAGTCCGCGATCGCCGCGTCATAGTTCTTCTGCGCGTTGTACGACACGCCGCGGTTGTTGAAGATGTAGGCGAGATCCTGCGTCGCCTCCGTGCCAGACCGGATCAGCGCCGTGCATCCGCCGATCTGCAGGTCGAGCGAATACGCCCCCGTATCGTCGTCGCAATACTTGCGCGACTCCTCGAGATTCTGCGCCAGCGCTGAAGGCGCCGCCATCACCGCCAAAGCCACTAAAAGCGCCGCGACCGCGTCACGCATCTCCGCCCCCGTTTTCCGCCCCCGCCGCAATGATAGGCCATCGCCGCAGCAAACGGAACCGGCCCGGACACCCTAGAATATCCCCGGCCGCGGCTTCGTTTCTGTCAGCTCCTTCACTGCCCACACCAGCGCGTCCACCCGGTCCGGCGAGGCGCCTGCCTCCATCTCCGCACCGAACGCGCACATCTCGTCCTCGAGCTCGCGAAACATCCCCGCATGGCGCACCTTCCCCTCCTCATACGCCTGAGACAATGGCAGCGCGCGATCATACTTCGACCCCCTCGCATGCGTGAGCCTCACGCGCGCCTCCTGCGAGGCCCCCGCCGCATTCAGAACCTCGCGCACCATCTCGCCGCCCTGGTTCGCCTCCGCCACGATCGTGCCCGCACTCCACATCCGCGCCAGAGCCACCACGCGCCCCGCCCACTCACCCGGACGCAGCCCGCGCACCGAGCCATCCGCCAGCACGTACACGCTCTTCGCTTTCTTTCCGGCGACAACAATTCCGCACGCATCGCGCCCCACGCCCGCCGGCGGATCCACCGCGACCACTACGCGGTCCATCGCACCGATCTCATCCAGCCGCACCCGCGCCTCCTCGATCATCGCCCGCGTCCACAGCGCGCCAGGCGCATCATCCACCAGCTGCCCCTCCAGCTCCTGCAGCCCCAGCCGCCCCGCATGGCTGTAGGCAACCTCCATCTCCTCCACGAACCCGGGCGAGAGGTTCGCGGCATTGTCGCGCGTCGCCGACCGGCTCATCACCACGCCGCCTCTCCCGCGCCCGCCCACGCCCTCCTCCGCAAGCCTCACCAGCCGCCGCACCAGCGTGCGCGGACGCGGCGTCGTCGTCGCCACCGCTCGCGGCCGCCCGCCCAGCCTCAACCCGAAGCCGAGCATGTCCCACGTCTTCTCATCGCGAGCCCACGCGCCGATCTCGTCGCACCACGCCGCATCGAACTGCGGCCCGCGCAAACTCTCGGGATCCTCCGCCGAGAACACATAGCCCACCGCGCCGTTCTTCCAGGTCACCCGCCGCCGCGCGACGCTATAGCTCGGCCGCTCATCTTCCCCCGACACCGCCAGCAATCCCGACGGCCCCTCGATCATCACCTCACGCACATCGTGCAGCGTCGGCCCAACGAGCGCGATCCGCCGCGCCCGCCCACTCGCCACCATCTCCCTCACCCACTCCGCCCCCGCCCGCGTCTTCCCCGACCCACGACCACCCATCAGCAACCACGTCCGCCAGTCCCCCTCAGGCGCCACCTGCTCCGCCCGAGCAAACACGCGCCAGTTCCCAAGCGCCCTCTCCGCATGCGCCTCGCTCGCGCTCGCCCCGCTCGCCAGCTCCCCCATCCACCGATCGATCAGCGCAACACGCGCCACATCGCCCAGCCCCGCCGCCTCCACCCGAACCTTCGGCAGCACCTCACGCGCCTGCCCGCGAAAATCAAACTCCGCATTCTCCGGATCGTCCTTCGCCCGCACCTCCGGCAGCTCCGCCGGCGCCACCGCACAATGTCGCTGATAGTATTTCACGCGCGCCAGCGGCCTCCACTCCGCCGACCGCGCGAGGTAGTTGAGATAATTCCCTTCGGCCTTCCGCCCGATCTCCGCCGCCCGCGCCAGCCCCGCCGCCGCCACATCGCGCGACAGCGCCTCAAGCACGCCTTCATCCTCGATCTTGACCCAGTCCTCGACCTGCACCCGATCGCAGACGCTATGCCGGCTCACGTCCAGCCGTTTCTTCACCTCGATCTGCGTCGCCCCGCGCCCGATCAAGAGCTTCACCGCCATCCAGTCGACCCACGGCTTGGAGCGAGCCCACCGGCTCTCATCCCTCGCCGCTGCGCGCGCCGCCTCAGCAATGCGGTGCGCCCGCGCCGCCTCGATCGACCTCATCCCATCCGGAAACACCAGACACGGATCATCGACTCCCTCCGGCATCGCAACCTCAACCGGCGCCAACGAAACCCATTTCGGCCAAGACCCATCCCCACGCCGAAACCGCGCCGCCGGAGCAAGCGCTTCATCGCCCTCACCACGCGCATCGCGCGGCCCCTCAAAGCAACCCTCACCCACGACAACCTCCGTCCATTGCGCGCCCAACGCGCGCCCAAACAGCCGATTGTCTCGTCAACTTTTCCGACCCACAGAAAGAAATCCTGCAGATTGTTTTGCACGCTTGAAAGCGCTGGAGAAAACGCGGCGCGCACACGCCATACCGGTGGAGAGTTTTCCGGAAGTCACCACCATTATGCGATTTGGCGCGAGGATTACCGATGCGGCCGCATCCCCGGCGCTGGCGACGAATGTTCACTCTTCACCAATTCCGTTGAAAAACTCGACGGCTGAAGCGTTCGATCCATCGGTCAAAGCCGATGGGGAGTTAGAGCGTCCGGCCCTGCGGCCGGCGTAGTCCGCGGCGCGAGGCCGCGATCATGCGGTGGCTCCTTGGGATGGCTGGA
>DASYKO010000471.1:0-7786 GCA_035995285.1 Hyphomonadaceae bacterium
AGCAAATTCCACAAAATGAAGAATCTTCCGGTTTTCAAACTGTGTGTCGAAAAACCTGAGCGATAATGCTGCCCATGACACGGCACAAAGCCCTGCAC
This sequence comes from Hyphomonadaceae bacterium, assembly GCA_035995285.1. GTDB lineage: Bacteria > Pseudomonadota > Alphaproteobacteria > Caulobacterales > Hyphomonadaceae > UBA7672. Next base: position 99 of record DASYKO010000471.1, read on the forward strand.
ACTGGCCTCGCAAGCCCTTCGCCTCTTGATCGTTTGATCAACGCGCTGCTGCACGCCTTTGCGATGCTCGTGTCCCACGCTGCTAAACTTTGCTCGATGCGCCTCACACGTTGCCCCGCTGAATGCCACAGCGACGCGACGCCGGAGGTTCTGCCCCGCACGGAGAGCGGCAAGCTCAAGAAAACAACTCAGGCTGCCGCAAGCAGCCATATCGACCGCCCCTCCAAAGCCAGAGAAGCCCTCATGGTGAGCAGCGTGGCGACAGCCACGCGCCCGTCGAACCACGAGGGCGGGCTCATCGCCCTCTCGGCGAGTCATTCTCGGGCAAGCGAAGCGCGACCCGAAAATCTCTGGGCCGCAAGGGGATCGCCGACCTCAGCACTCGCCGCCTCAAGGATTCTCGGGTCACTTCGAAGCGGCCCGCAGGGACGATTTGGTCCAGTGGACCAAATCGAGCGGAGAAGGCCCGGGCAGGGCCCGAGAATGACTCGTCGTTGGGTTTGTTGGGACAACCATCAGGCCCGCTTAGCCCTCTAAGCCATGCCGCCCAGCTGTTTGACATCGCTCCGAAGCCCAGCTTCCGGAGCCACAGCCATGCGGCCGAACGCCAGCCTGACTCTGCGGCGCCTCAATCGGTCATATTCCCTCAATCGTTTCGCCTGAATATTCCCCGAACCTCATCCCGACTCGAGCTTGGGGACTGATGTGCTTCGCTTCGCTCTCGTGTCCTGCGCCGCCATCGGCTGCCTCGCCGGCGCGATGTTCCTCACCGCGGCCCACGCCGAGCCGCAGCTGAAGAAGCCCAGCGCCGTAACCGGAGACTGGACCGGCAAATACATCTGCGGCCAGGGCGTCACCCGCCTCGACCTCCACATCGAGCAGGGCAAAGGCATGAACCTCACCGCCACCTTCCGCTTCGGCCCGCTTCCCGAAAATCCTGACGTCCCCAAGGGCGCCTACAAGATGACGGGGACCTACGATCCCATGCTCCGCCAGGTTCAGCTCGAAGGGGTGAAGTGGATCGAATATCCGCAGAACTACATCATGGTCGGCCTCGACGGCCGCATGGATGCCGACGGCGGCCGCATCAAGGGCATCGTCCCCACGATGCAGAGCTGCACCGAGTTCGAAGTGAAGCGCCCCTCCGAACTGATCAGCTAAGGCTGCACCCGGGCGGGAACTCATTTTCCTATCACGGGTTAGTGCTCCGGACCCTTTCGCCGGAGATGCTGCCCATGGTGCTCAGCACGACCTCATTGCTGCTCCTAATCGTTCTGCTGGTGCTCGTGCTTGGCGCGGTGCCGAGCTGGCCGCACTCGCGCTCCTGGGGTTACTGGCCCTCCGGCACGCTCGGCACGATTCTGGTGATCGTCCTGATCTTCGCCCTGCTGGGCCAGATCTAGACTCGCTTGACCGGCGGAACCTTCCACGTCCGGCTGAGCAATTCCTGCTTCGGCAGATAGGCGCGCAGAGACATCCGCATCGGCCCCGCTGCAGCGGGCAGCCAGTTCGCCGCCTTCTCGCCGGCGGGCTGATCGCGCTGGATCAGGATGTCGATCGAGCCATCCGCGTTCTTCACCAGACCCCGCGTACGATCGCCGATCGAGAATCGGTTGATCGGGTTCTGCACCAGGAAGTACCGCCCATCCGCCTCGGCCTGATACATGGTCAGCGACCAGAATGAGTTGGTCGGAATGCCCGCCGCCGGCACGCGCCAGACATACTTGTTCTCGCCCGACAAAGGCGCTCCAGTCTCATCCTTCGTGGACTGGAAGTACATCGCCTCTTCCTCGCCCAGCGCCGCAAGTCCGCCCAGAGCGATGCCGGCGCGGAGGAAGTCGTTGGTCCCGAAATCGCCGACGCCCTTTTCCTGGTAGCCCCAGCCGTTCACGACCATGTCCTGGAACATGAACTTGTCCTTGAGCTTGTCGAGCCCGCCGGGAAGGTAAGCACGCCATTGCTCAAGCAGTTCGGGCGAAGCCTGCGAGGTAATCCCATAGCTGGCAAACTGCGCCGCCCGCGCCGTCTGACCCTTGCCGCCCGGTGAGCGGGCGAGGATGTCGTTCACGACGCCGAGGAAGTTCGCCGGATCCTTCACGTCCACGCACTTTACGCCATAAGGCTTCGCCGGCAGATCGGGTTTCATCGGCTTCACCGTGATCTGCGTCTGCAGCGCCCGCGCCGCCGCCATATCCTCCGGCCCATCCACCAGCGTCCGCCCCAGCATCCACACATCGTTGGTGGACGAGCGGAGCAGGGTGACGCCCGCAGGCGCCTGTCCGGCCCATGTCGGTCCCGCCAGCCAGAACCTGCCGCCTTGGCCCTTGGTCGCGCGGGTGCCGATATAGGCGAAGTTGTCGGTGAACGCGTCCATGAAGGCGATCGAGAAATACCGGTCCGTCGAACTTGGGCTGACGATCTCAACCGGCCCGTTCGACAGCTCGAGGAAGGCCGAGGAATAGATCGTGTCGTTGTTCGGCGCCGTCACCTCCCGCGACGTGTGATCGGCGAGCGCCGCACGATGGCCAACGCGGTTCATCGGAAGCAGCGAAGTCCGCTGCTGAGCCGTGCGGGTGAATTCATACAACGGGAAGCCGTAGAAGAACGCCTTGTCCATTCCGCTCTGCGGCTCGGCCTTCGCTGTCTTCTGAGGTCCGGTCTGGCAACCTGCCATGCCGAAAACGCCCAGAGCCCCAAGCCCACGGACGAGTTCGCGACGGTCCATGAATCACTCCAACCAAGCGACTTACCGGTTGGTATCAATCATGGGCAGGCTGGTTCTGGCAACAAAAAACCCCCGGACCATCAGGTCCGGGGGAGTTGTGTCTCCTACGGAGTTGCAGGGCATAAAACTCGCGGAGCCCGGACTTAACGCCGGTTTCCCGCGCAGGTTGCTGCAGTAAAAAGCGGAACACGAAATGTCGGCTCTACCGGATCTGGCCCGTCCTACGGGTGAAGAGCAGGCACGCTCGTGAGCAGGGAGACGGACATGAAAGTCATGGTGATCGTGAAGGCCACGGCCGACAGCGAGGCGGGCGTGATGGCCACCGAGCAGGAATTCGCGGCGATGACCAGGTTCAACGAGGAGCTGGTGAAGGCCGGCATCATGCTTGACGGCCAAGGCCTGCTCCCGTCCTCGAAAGGCCATCGCGTCCGCTTCTCGGGCGACAAGCGCATGGTGCTGGATGGCCCGTTCACGGAGACCAAGGAGGTGATCGCGGGATACTGGATCTGGCAGGTGAAGTCGCTGCAGGAAGCAGTCGAGTGGGTCAAGAAATGTCCGAATCCGATGCGCACGGATTCGGAGATCGAGATCCGCCAGATCGCCTCCGCCGAAGATTTCGGAGAGGCATATACGCCGGAGATTGAGGCTCGCGAAGACCGCATGCGCGAGGAGATCGAGCGCAAGGCCAAGGGCTGAGTGCAGGCGAACAAAAAGCCCCGGGCCGTTGCAAGGCCCGGGGCTTTCAATGGATTCCCGTTACGGGGGTTCAGCTCACTTCGTCAGGTCGAACCGGTCGAGTTCCATGACCTTCTGCCAGGCCTTGGCGAAGTCCTTCACGAACTTCTCCTTGGCGTCGTTCGCGCCATAGACTTCAGCCAGCGCGCGCAGTTGCGAGTGCGAGCCGAAGATCAGGTCGGCGCGGGTGGCGGTCCACTTCTCGGCGCCGGACTTGCGGTCCGTGCCGGTGAAGAGGTTGTTGTTGGCGTCGTTCTGCGCCGTCCACTTCGTGCCCATGTCGAGCAGGTTGACGAAGAAGTCGTTGTTCAGCTTGCCCGGCGTTTTGGTGAGGATGCCGAGTTTGGCATCGCCAACGCCGAGTACGCGCAGGCCGCCGACCAGCACCGTCATTTCCGGCGCCGACAGCATCAGGAGTTGAGCGCGATCGACCAGGTGGTCTTCGATCGGCATGATCGGCTGGCGCACATAGTTGCGGAAACCATCTGCCTTGGGCTCGAGGAAGGCGAAGCTTTCGACTTCGGTCTCTTCCTGCGTGGCGTCGGCGCGGCCGGGCGTGAAGCCGACTTTCACGTCGATGCCTGCATCCTTTGCAGCCTTCTCGACGGCGACGTTGCCGGCGAGAACGATGAGATCAGCGAGGGACACCTTCTTGGCGCCCGCGTTGAACTCCTTCTGGATGCCTTCGAGCGCGACAAGCACTTTCGAGAGTTGGGCGGGCTTGTTGACGGCCCAGCCTTTCATCGGCGTCAGGCGGATGCGTGCACCATTGGCGCCGCCGCGCTTGTCGGAGCCGCGGAAGGTCGAGGCCGAGGCCCACGCAGTCTCCGCCAGTTCCGACACAGAGAGGCCCGTGCCGGCGATCTTGGCCTTGAGGGCGGTGACTTCAGCATCGCCGATATTGCTGGGCGCGCCGGAGATCGGGTCCTGCCAGATCAGCGTTTCCTTCGGCACCAGCTTGCCGCGGTAAAGACCTTTCGGTCCCATGTCGCGGTGGGTCAGCTTGAACCACGCACGCGCGAACGCGTCAGCGAACTCCTTCGGGTTGTCGAGGAAGCGCTTGGTGATCTTGCCGTAGGCTGGGTCCATGCGCAGGGCCATGTCGGCCGTGGTCATCATGGGCGCGTGCTTCTTGGTCTTGTCGTGCGCGTCTTCGACGGTGTTGTCGCCCGTGCTGCCCTTCGGCTTCCACTGGTGAGCGCCCGCGGGGGACTTCGTCAGCTCCCACTCATACTTGTAGAGTGTTTCGAGGAAGCCCTGGTCCCACGTCGTGGGCTTCGGCTTCCAGGCGCCTTCGATGCCGGACGTGATGGTGTGGCCGGCCATGCCACTTTCGAACGACGAGTTCCAGCCGAGGCCCTGTGCCTCGATGTCCGCGCCTTCCGGCTCCTTGCCGACATGGTTGTCGGGGCCGGCGCCGTGGGCCTTGCCGAAGGTGTGGCCGCCGGCGACCAGCGCCACGGTCTCTTCATCGTTCATCGCCATCCGTCCGAACGTCTCGCGAATGTCCTTCGCTGAGGCGAGGGGATCGGGGTTCGCATCGGGACCCTGCGGGTTCACGTAGATGAGGCCCATCTGCACCGCGCCGAGGTTGCCATGAAGCTGGCGCTCACCGGAGTAGCGCGTGTTTGACGCTTTCGAGTCAGCAAGCCAGGCTTCTTCCGCGCCCCAGTTCACATGCTCTTCCGGCTCCCACACATCGGCGCGGCCGCCGCCGAAGCCGAACACCGGGCCGCCCATCGACTCGATGGCGATGTTGCCGGTGAGGATCATGAGGTCCGCCCACGACAGCTTCGCGCCGTACTTCATCTTGATCGGCCAGAGCAGGCGGCGCGCCTTGTCGAGGTTGCCGTTATCCGGCCAGGAGTTCAGCGGAGCAAAACGCTGCTGCCCACGCCCGCCGCCGCCACGGCCATCGCCCGTGCGGTACGTGCCCGCCGCGTGCCAGGCCATGCGGATGAAGAAGGGGCCGTAGTGACCATAGTCAGCCGGCCACCACGATTGGCTGTCGGTCATCAGCGCCTTAAGGTCTTTCACGACCGCATCAAGGTCGAGCTTGTCGAATTCCTTCGCGTAGCTGAAGTCCTTGCCCATCGGATCGCTGTCGGGACCATGCTGGTGCAGGATCTGGACGTTGACCTGGTTCGGCCACCAGTCGCGGTTCGTCCGTCCGCGCGGTTGCACCGGGCACTTCGCGTCGTCAGCCATGTCTTGCTCCTGTTTCGAATTGTTCGTGTGGGCGCGCCACGAAAGGCGGCCTGCAGGAACCGTCTTAGAACCGTTCTAATGTCGGAGCAAGGGGTAACTGGAATTGTTCTAAAACCTGCAGGAATGCGAGGTTTTGCGATCGTTTCCTGATAAATGGACACGCGGCGGCAACGGGCTCAGCACGCCAGCTCTTGCCTGCTACGCTCCGCGGAAAACCGGGGAGGGGAATCATGATCCGGCATCTGAAAGCTGCATGCGCTGGAGCGCTCGCGTTCGTTGCGGTCGCCTGCGCAAGCATGGGCGACGGGACCGATCTCTTCGCCACCGGCATCTCGGACTTCGCGCGCACGGGCGACGCAAACTGGACGTTCGCGAATGGGGTAGCGCAGGCAGACGAGGGCTCCGGCCCGTCGCTTCTCGTGTCGAAGGAGGACTACAAGGACTTCGAACTCACGCTCGAAGTCTATGTCAGCGTCGAGCACAACAGCGGCGTCTTCATCCGCTGCGCCGAGCGCGCCAACATCACCGCGACCAACTGCTACGAGATCAACATCTTCGACAAACGCCCTGACCAGTCCGGCCGCACCGGCGGCGCGCCCGACTATTTCGTGCCGCTCGCCCAGGTCGACGCCGGCGGCAAATGGACCTCGATTGTCATCCGCGCGCAGGGCGCCCACATCTTCGCGTCGTTCAACGGCGCCACGACGATCGACAGCGATGGCCCGCTGATGTCGAACGGTCCTATCGCGCTGCAGTGGGGCGCAGGCGAGGTGAAGTTCCGGAATGTGCGGGTGAAGCGGCTCTAGGCCGGCCCAACTACGCAGGTTTCGTCTTCTGCCAGTTGTCGAGATGCGCCCGAGCCTTGTTCTTGGCCGGGTCCATCGCGTCATCATGCCCGTCACGCTTGCCCGTCAGCTCGATGACATAGCCGCTCGGATCGCGGAAATAGATCGAGTCGATCATTCCGTGGTCGGCGATGCCGCGCACCTTCAAGCCCGCCTTCTCGCCCTTCTGTTTCCAGGGAGCGAGATCGGCATGCGGGATTTCCAGCGCGATGTGGAGGTCGAAATCGTGCTGGTCCTTGAACTCGAAATCCTTCCCGTCTTCTCCCGGCACTTCGAAGAAGGCGAGGTTGGAGCCGTCGGCCATCTGGTAGAACGAGTGCAGCACGCGGGTATCGCGTCCCGTCTTCGTCTCCTTGATCTCGAAGGCGTTGACCAGGGGAAGGCCGAGGAAGTCCTCATAGAACTTCCTCGTCTCCTCGGAATCCTTGCAGCGATAAGCGTTGTGGTGGAGCCCCTTGATGATCATCGCTGCGTTGTCCCCTACACCGTCTCGAACTGTTTGCCTTTGAGCGAGCCTGCGAAGCCGTACATGACTTCATTGACCGGGCCCCACGACTTCAGCTTCTTCATGTTGCCGATCCAGCGGCAGACATTCGGATAGGCCTTGAACTCGCAGCCGATGATCTCGCCGGCCGTGAGCATGCCTGCGCCGAAATAGTCTGCGATCGAGATCGTGTTGTTGGCGAGGTAATCATTCTTGCCGAGGATGCTCTTGTCGAGAATTTCGAGCCAGGCCTTCGTCTTGTCCTTGCCCCAGGCGATCGTGCCCGTGTGCTGCTCGTCGCTCGGCCGCTTGTGGTGCGGGAAGACCTGCGGGTAGAGCAGGCCGTAGCCGAAGTCCTTGTAGAAGCCGGTGTTGAACCAATCCATCACCGAGTCGACCTTGGCGCGCTGTTCCAGGCTCTTCGGATACTCCGGGCAGTCGAAGCGCGAGGCGAGATATTTCAGGATCGCCGAGGACTCCGAGATGCGGAAGTCGCCTTCCTCGAGCGTAGGCACGGCCTTGCTTGGGTTGATGGCGGAATAGGCGGGGCCCATGTGCTCGCCTGTTATCAGGTCGACCACCTGTTCTGTGACCGGCAGGTTCTTCTCGGCAACGAACAGGCGCACGGGGCGGCTCACGGTCGAGACCGGGTGCATGTAAAGCTTCAGCGACATTTGAAGTCCTCCCTTGG
>DASYKO010000472.1:0-11911 GCA_035995285.1 Hyphomonadaceae bacterium
CCAGGCCGATGATGCGGCCATCCCTGTTGAGCACGGGCGAGCCGGAATTGCCGCCGATGATGTCGTTAGTGGTGACGAAATCTTCCTGCGTGTTACCCTGGATCTTGCCCTTGGCGTTGACCCACTTGGCGCCGAGGTTGAACGGAAAGGCGCCGGTGGCGCGCTCCCACAGGCCTGAGACGTAGGTGAACGGCTTGATCTCGCCGAAGGCCGGGTCGTTCCACCCTTTGACGGTTCCATACGAGAGCCGCAGCGTGGACGTGGCGTCTGGATAGATGGTCTGGCCTAGCACGTCGAAGCGTAGGTTGGCGACCCGCTCGGCGGCGAGCGAGGTGGGGCCGGTGACCGTGGTCTGGTATTTCACACGCGCCGCGCGGGCGGCGGCGTCGATCTTGCGGAAGAGCGCGATGGCAGGATCGTTGGAAGCCGCCGCCTGTGCGGGGTTGTCCCACAGCTTCTTGCGGAAGGCTGCATCGGCGATCTGGCTGTGCTCGACGATGTCGGCCGCAATCTCCTGCGAGGTATGCGAGCCAAAGAGGACCTTCACGGCCTGATTGTCGGGGCCCAGATATTCGCGCGTCTTGTCGAGCCAGAAGGCGATCTCGACTTTCTCGAGCACCGGATGAACCGGAGCCTCCGCAAGCAGTGCAGCCTGCGTCGAGGCCAGGCGCGAGGACGAGAATTCCGGAAGAGTATTCTCACCCTTCTGCCGCTCGGTCGCGCCGCGCACGAGCGTGCGGGCATCGGCGAGCAGGACGGAGCCGGCGCCGAAGCGGAGCTCCAGCATCTGGTAAGGCAGCCATGCCAGCTTCTGCGAGGAGGTGATCGCCTCGATATCGGCAAAGGGATCGCCGTATTTCTGCTTGAGCTTGGGATCGTTGGCGAGCGCATCGCGCAGCTTTTTCTCCTCGGCGACTTTCATCGCGAAGAAGGTGGGCTCCACCAGCGCGCCGCGTTGCCCGCGGAAGACCTTGAGCGAGTTTTCGATCGAGAGCAGGCTTTCATTCACCTGCCGCGCTTCTTCCTCGCCCTTCGTGCCCTCGGAAATCAGCGAACCGCGGATCTGCGAAAGATACTCCGCCCGCCAGGGCAGGAAGTGGTCACGCTGGAATTCGAGCTGGGCGATCGTGAGTAGCCGCTCGGTCGAGCCGGGATGGCCGGGAACGAAGGCAAGGTCGCCCTCTTTCGCTCCCGCCGGATCGATGCGCAGCGGATCGGTAAACTTCACCGGCTGTCCGTCGCGGTAGAGGCGCACGAGCGCCATATCGAGCGCATAGCGCGGGAAGTTGAAATTGTCGGGATCGCCGCCGAAGAACGCGGCCTGCAGTTCCGGCGCAAAAACAAGACGCAGGTCGTCGTAACGGTCGTAGGTGTAGAGCTTGTACTGGCCGCCGCGGTAGAGCGTGACGACTTCGCACTGCTTGTTTCTGTCCTCGCCACAGGCTTCCTTCTCGATCTTCGCGATCTCGGTCGCGCGGACCATGCCGGCAGTCGCGGGCGCAGCGTTGGCCGTGACGCCGCGAATACGGTTGGTCACATCGGTGATTGACTGGAGGATCGAGGCTTCATTGCCGGGGCAGATCTTCTCTTCCCGGCGAGAGGTTGCGAGATAGCCGTCATTGACGAGGTCGTGCTGCGGGCTCGACAGCGCTTCAGAGCATTCCGATACGCAGTGATGATTGGTGAGGACGAGCCCGTCAGTCGAAACGATGGAGCCCGAACAGCCGCCGCCATTGAGACGGACGGAAGCCTTGCGCACGCGATCGAGCCATTGCTGGTCAGGCGCGAAGCCGTAGAGCTGTTTCACCTTGGCCGAGGGAAAGCCGTCGAATGTCCACATCCCCTCGTCGGCCACGGCCCTAGAGGCTGGGGCGAGCGCAGACATGGCGATGGTGGCGGCCAGCACGAGCGCAATCCGCATGCGCGGAACCTCCGAAATTGCGACCCCGATATGACAGACCCTATCAGCGGATCAGGGCGGCTCAAGCTCCCGTGATGCGGCGCAGCGACCCGCCGTTCATCCGGAGAACGCCGAAACCCGAGGGATTTGGCGTATTTCGCGCGGAACAGGAGCCGCGAGGCGACCGGTCAAGCTTTCGTCCACAGGGCCTTTGCCCCGCTTCGCGGCTGCCTGCGAGCCGTTATGATGAAGACCTATGCAGAGCACAGCCTGTCGCCCGAGATCGTGCATCGCGGTCTGACGGCTGACGTCTGTTGGCCCGATGCGAGCTTTCGTGCGGTGCTTGGAGCAGTTCAGGAGCAACGGTTCCCGCCCGTCGCGATCCAACGCACAGTTTGATTGTACTCTTGCTTCGCGCTCTACCCGCGCGATGCAGAGAAGACACTCGCACGGCGCGGCGCGGTGCGGCGTCGACGTGAGCCACGAGACGAATGCGAGCGTCAATCCAGCCTGACGGTCGGCGCCAATCCCGCCGCGGTCATTGCGCTCATCCGGCGCGCGTTCAGTCTGCGGTCTGCACGAGAGTGGGGCTTGGAGGCGACTTGCCTATCCCACATCAGTCGTCATCGAAGCTTGAGTCCAAACATAGATTGCATGTCGAGTGTCAGCTATCGCACACAGAGGCATGCTAAACTGTCCTGCGACAGAAGAATGGCCCGCGATAAAAAAGGAAAATTGTCGCCGCAAATTTACACGCTAGCTCCCATTCCAGTTTGCAAATTGGAGAGATGCTCGCGTGAGAAATTCATCTGAGCGTCGTCGCGAGCATCGCCGTCATCGGATTGGCGGCCTGCGGCGGCGGTGGCAGTAGTGGAAACGGCGGGGGCATCATACCAGGCGTTGCCGTCACCTCGGATGGTCCCGGCCCGGCATCTCTGCCGAGTGTGTTCGTTCACGCGACAGGCAGCGCAACGGCCGGACAAACTGTCTTCAGGTACGAGACGTTCGGAAATCAGGGCTTCTGGACCGACGCTCTCAAACTCCCGCAAGGGATCGCCGCGACAAACCTGACGCCACTGCAGGCGCTGCAGATCGGGCTCTCGATTAACATCGATGCAGTCAACGCGCCTACGAAGACAGCGATCCAGACCGCCATTTCGCAGATCACGGCGGGCGCGGCGGCGAACACTACGGCCTTCGGCGATCCGGCTGTTACACTTTCCTTGATCAACCAGAATGCCGTTATCGGCGTCGTGGCCTTCAATCCTGATGGATCGCGAAAGGCGCTCGCCAATACCGGCACACTAAACATTGCCGGGGGTGACCGGGTGGGGGTCAGCTGCGCGTCCTGTCACGCGATCGCCAGCGGCAGTGTGCTGCCTGCCAACGCAGCTCTCGGCACGGTTGGAACGATCGGCGTCGAAATCGATGGGGCCACGCCGCATAAACTCGATGTCGGCAAGATCTTCGCCGCGGGCCAGAATTCGCTGGCGTACTTTCCGTTTCTTCAAGCCAAGTTCGACTCGCTCTCCGGAGCAACGGTCGGCCGCGGCTTTGCAGGCCTGCAGACCGCGTCTGGCGTCATCCCGACCGAAGCTCAGGTCGATGCATATCTCACTGGGACCAATACGGCAGGAGACCGGTTCTACCCGGTCGGAAACTTCGACGACACCTTCGATGGCCTCGGCAACCCGCTGCACATCTCGCCGCTCTTCCGCACGGACCCGGCAGCCCCGTGGGGCTCCGACGGCGGCATCGCGATGCTCGATAACTTCAGCAACCTCGTCTACAGCGTTGCTCTCGATCCAACCGTGCTTCTGACGCCTGAGGGTCGCACGTTGCTAACGACGCTGGCTGGAGTGGCCGGCACTGAGCTCGCCGACGATTACGAGCGAATTCTCAGGGCCACCGGCGTTCTACCCGCCGGCCCGCTAGGCGGACCGCTCACTGGAATTCCATTCGTGACTATCAGCACCACGGGCACGCCAGGTTCGGAGCCGTTTCCGGCAGGACGCAGGGTCGACAATACCAAGTTGCTGGACCTCAACGCCTATCTGAATGCACAGCAGTCACCCGCGCCCCCCGGTGACATCAATGCTGCATCGGCCGCTCGTGGACGGGAGATTTTCCGCACCACACTCGCGAGCGGTGGAGGTGGATGCACTGCGTGTCACAAGGTCGATCAGAAGACATTTGTGCCCACAAACGTCATCCCGTTTGCGACGATCTATCCAGGCTATGCGCCAACTCTGATCCTCAATCGTACGGCGCCGCTGGGACCCGTCAGCAACTCGGAGGGTCCGAGCCCCTTGTTCGATGACAAGATGATCGTTGTCGACGCAACACGCCGGGTTCCGCCCGATGTCAAAGGCAATGCGTTGCCGCTGCTCCTCGATCTCTCGCGAAAAACAACGCTCCTGCATACCGATGAGGTGCGCGGTGCGACGTTCAACGCGGCTGCTGAGGTCCTGCTGAACCCGTCTCGCGGTCCGCAGGTGGCCCATCCATTCTACGTGGCGGATGCGGCCAGGCGAGCTGACGTGATCGAATACCTGCGTGGTCAATAAACTCCCCAGCCACGCGGGCCGTGGAGAGGCGGCCGGCAAAACAACCGGCAGTCGGTCGCGCTCCGCCTACTTCGTATCCCAGCTCGACCCATCCGCCTTGAGGTAGATCGACGTCTTCGGCTTGGCCATCACGCGGCGGAGCATCGGCTCGAAGGCTTCCAGCGGCATGGACTCGTAGGCGCCGTCGAAGGCTGGTTGGTCGTAGAGGTGGCAGAACTGGGCGGTGTATTCGAACTGCGGATGGCCACGGAACTGGTCGCGCATGTTCCTGTCGAGGCCGAGGTGCTCGAAGAAATAGTAACCCTGGAAGATGCCGTGGTTCTGCACCATCCAGTGATTGGCCTCTGACACGAAGGGCTTGAGGATCGCCGCGGCGATGTCCGGATGGTTGTAGACGCCGAGCGTGTCGCCGATGTCGTGGATGAGCGCGCAGACGACGTACTCTTCATCCATACCTGCCTTGTGAGCGCGCGTAGCGGTCTGCAGCGAGTGCTCCAGCCGGTCGATCGGGAAGCCGCCGCAATCGCCCTTGAGCAGGTTGAGGTGGGCGAGGATGCGATCCACGTGCGTCTGCTTGAAGACGTCGGTGGCGGCCGCGATCTTGTGCCAGTCATCCGGCTTCGCATTGGTGAAGGCCGTGAAGGTGGCCCGGCCCATGGGTTCGTCATGGTGGGCGTCGGCAGGCTGGGGGACTGATTTGAGGTCGTCGGCCATGTGGGTCTCGCGGATCGTTCGCTGTCTGCAATGAACCTTTCTAGCAAAAGCCGCGTCCAATTGCACCAAGGCATAGGTGCGCTGCTCCGAGTCGTACCCAGCTGCAATTCACGATGAACTCAGGCGAGTTCCCGGAACTTGTTCGCCTGCTGGGCCATTCACGCTCATCGGGGATGGTGTGGAGTAACGCGATGCGAGTTGAATCGACACCCCCCAACGACCCCGGTCCTGCTCCCGGCGCCGGCTTTCCTTCCCAAGGCCGGGGCATTTTTCGCGTTCTTCCCGACAGGTTCGGACAGGGTGGAGCCCTTCGGCCGGAACCCGCGAAGGCGGAGCCGCCGGTTGCACCGGTGGAGCCAACTCGCCGCCCAACCCAAATTAAAGCAGCTGAACGGAAGGCGGTCGAGCGGCAGGTCGCAGCCCCGATGGACCTCCACGATGTGGACGTATCGGTCGAGGTGAGCGAATCACCGGCGCCGCCCTCCCGGACCCCGGGCACGAATGTGGTGCGGCTGCTCGACTACAGCCGCGTAGCGGCCGGCGCGGCGATCAAGGGCGCGGGCGTGGCGGCGCGCGGCGTGGCGCGGGCTGGCGCATGGTCGGCGACGACATCGACCGGGCTGATGAAGGGCGTCAACTCCTGGATCGAAAAGCAACGCACGCCGAAGGTGGATGAGCTTCGCACGCTGGCCGAGGCGGCGCGCTATCACGTCGTCACCAACCGCCTGAGCTCCATCGCTGTGCTGAGCGACGACGAAGCGCACATGGTGCGCAACGGCACTCCGCATCGCCGCGTGCACCAGACGGGCAGCAATCTGGCGGAGGAAGGCGAGGCCTCGCCCCGGCCGATGTTCATCATGTCAGGCTGGGCCTGCCGGCTGCGCGTGACGCCGAGCGGCCGCACGCAGATCGTCGGCCTGCTCCTACCGGGCGACGCGATCGGCCTGCGCGGGGCGGCGGAGCCGCTGTCGCCCACGACAATCTCCGCCCTCACCGCGATGGAAACGGTGGACGCCGCCCCGCTGCTGCAGGTGGCGCAGGACCAGCAGCAGTTTCCGGGCGTGCTGCACGCCCTGCGGCGCATGTCGGCGCAGCAGGAGGAGTTCCTGATGAACCAAGTTACGCGTCTTGGAACGATGCGAGCGGATGAGCGAGTGGCCCACCTGCTGCTGGAGCTGCGCTGGCGGCTGGAGCAGGCGGGGCTGGCGAGCGATCGGGAGTTCGCGATGCCGCTGACCAACGAGACGCTGGCGGATGCCACAGCGCTGAAGGCGCGGCAGGTGGACCACGCCATGAAGCTGCTGCGCGCGCGCAGCCTGCTGAAGCGCAGGTATGAGCGGGTTGAGGTAATGAACCCGAAGGCTCTGCAGAAGATGTCAGGCTTCCGTGCGCCGGACATGTCGTCGTGTGGCCGGTTCCGCATGATGCCGGCGAATGTGGCGGCCTCGCCCGAAATGCCCGGATTGCTGCGCGGATGTCCGCCCTGCCGGCCGAGGACCAGATCTAGCGAGCCTTGCGCGGCGAGCCGGTTGCCGCCAATCATGACGGGCGATGAAGCTGCGCCTTCGCCCATGGGGATGGATTGCGGCGCTTGCCCTGGCCGTAGCGCCATGGGCGGCGGCGGACGAGCGGCCGTTTACGCTGATCGGCGGACAGGTCGTGATCCCGGTGAAGGTAGAGGGCCATGAGACGCTGGCGCTGCTGGATACCGGCGCCAACAGGTCCGGCATTTCCGAGAGCCTGGCTCGCGAGCTGAAGTTGGCGACGCTGAAGCATGGGCGGCAGTTCGGCGCAGGCGACGCCATGCGCAACTACAAGCGTACGGAGATGCTGGCGCTCGACCTTGGCGGCGGGACGGTGATCAAGCGGCGGCTCGCCACTCTTCCGGCGGACGGACAGTTTGCGCCTCGCGGCGTCGAGATGATCATCGGCATGGATGCGTTCTGGGATCAGGTGCTGAGCATCGATTTCGATCGCCTGATGTTCGACATGACGCCTTACAGGTCGTTCAAGGCGCCGGCGCAGCCGCCCCTGAAGCTCAACAATTTCTATGGTGTCTACACACTTGATGCGAAACTTGGCGAGACGAAAGCAAAGCTCCTGATCGACACGGCGGCTTCGAGCGCGCTGCATGTCGAAGGCCTGTTCGAGCGGAACTCGCCGGCGCTGAAGGGCCTGCCGAGATCGCAGACGATCGTTGCTGGGATCGACAGTGTTTCGACGAGGCCGGTGGTCGCCCTGCCCTCGCTTGAATTCGCGGGATACGCTTTCAGGGATGTGCCCGTGACGGTGGGGCCGTTCTCGCGGGACTTTTCGCGTGCCGACGGTTTGCTCGGCGTCGATGTGCTGCGGCGCTTCAATCTCGTGATCGACTATGGACTGAGCCGGATGTGGCTGACGCCCAACAGCGCTCTCGACGCGCCGTTCCGGAAGAACCGCATCGGCCTTTTCACGGCGAACAGCGAAAGCGGGCGGCGCGTGACGCTGGCTGCGCCGGGAAGCCCGGCTGAGGCGGCCGGGTTCGTTGCAGGAGAGGTGATTGCGGCGTTTGAAACGGACGGCGGCGTCCGTGTGCCGGACGCCGCCGATGTTGCAGAAGGTGCGCGCGTCATCGCCGTGATGGCCGATGGGTCGCGGCGCGAGATGACTGCGCGGGCTTACTATTAGCTATTCCGGTCCCATCAATTCACCGGGCGCAGCGGCCCGGTTTCGTCGCGGTCTTCGCTCCAGTTGTAGCGCTTGGGCGTGAAGTAATCGATCTCGACAGTGTTCTCGAGCGCTTCGATGGAGTGCTTGGCGTATTGCGGGATGGTGAGGACTTCGCCCGCGCCGATATTGTAGGCCTTGCCCTCGATCGTGATCCGCAGCCGGCCCGCCTGCACATAGGTGAGTTGTTCGCTGTCGTGATAGTGCGTGCCGATGCGCACGCCCTTGCGCAGTTCGTAGATCGCCATCGTGGCCTTGTCGCTGTTGATGTAGCGGCGTGTGAGGCCCGGCGAGAGTTCCTGCCGCGTCTGGTCGCGCAGGTCGTATTTGGCGGGCGGGCTCGACGAGCAGGCGCCCAGCGATACGGCCGAAGCAATGGCCACTCCGAGCAGAAGGTTTTGTCGACGCATGAACTCTCTCCCTCCATTGCGGTCTGCAAACGATGTAGTGCAGGCCCGCTGGCCGGACAGTTCTACCGTGCACGGAGGTATTACGAAGCAGGCGGCGGATTACTTCGGCTTCATGAGCTGCGCGCAAGACTCGCGCTGGGGAAGAGCGTCTGCAGCAAGTGGCGCAGCGGCCTCGCCTACTTCTTCTTCGCCGGAGCTTTCTTGGCTACGGCAGGCTTCTTCGCGAGCGCCTTCTTGGCCGAGGCCGGCGCCTTCATCTTCGTGACCTTGTAGACCTTTCCGGCCTTGTCATAGGTCGTCCACTCTCCCGTCTGCTCGCCCCGGTCCATCGCGCCTGAGCGCATGATGACGCCGTCCTTGCGGAAGAATTCCCACGGCCCATGCATCTTGCCATCGAGCATCTCGCCGTGGGCCCACAGCGAGCCATCCTTGTGGAAGTGCTCGTGGAGCTTGCTGCCTTTGGATCCCCCCAGCTTCGGCATCAGCTTGGCGTCCACACCTGAATGAACTTCGATCCGTCCCAGTAGAGATTGTCCCCGCCGGATTCGAAGATGAAATAGCTGATCGACGGGTGTTTGGTCTGGATGAATTTCTCGCCGCGCTCGCAATTCGGATCGGTCCGGTCGAGACCCCTGGCGCAGGCGGTTTCATAACGGCCAGGAGGCGAGACGGCGACGCCCATGCGCTCCAGGAATTCCAGCTTGGAGGTGACGATCTGGATGGGCTCGACCGCGCCTGCGATGAAAGCGAAGAGCGCAAAGGTCTGCGAGCCGCGCTTGATGAGGAGTTCGGCTGAGTCCTGCTTGCCGTCTCCGTTGAAGTCGGCCTGCACGGCGAGCGCCTTGCCCGGCTTGGCCTGGCGGGCCTTGAAATCCGAGCCCTGCAGCTCGGCGTCAGTGGGCCTGACCCAGCCTGGAGGCGGCGTCTGTGCGGAGGCTATGCTGCAGACACTGAGCGCGACGATGGTTGCGAGTGCGATTTGCCGGATCATGATCACTCCTGCTTGCCCCGCCCTGTCCTGCACCCAACTTGTCCGATTGAGCCCGTCAGGCAAGTGCGGCTTGCAGCCAATCTTCCAGTCGGCAAGTCAGCTCAGGACCCAGCGCTTGGCGAAGGCCAGCATCCGGTCGTGGTTGTAGCCGCGGCCCTCTTCGAGTTCGGACGTGCCCTGGGATACAGCGAGCTTTCCATCCGGCTCCAGAACGAAGAAATGCGGATAGCCGGGGACCTTGCCGTACTTCCCAATGAAGGCCTCGTTCTTGTTCTCGTCGCTGTAGTTGACCTTGAGGGCGACGAAAGAGGCCTCGAAAGCCTCACGCACATCGTCACGCGTGGCGATGTAATGGTCGATCAGATGACACCAGGAACACCACTCCCCGCCAACATCCAGAAGCACGCGCTTGTGCTCGGCCTTCGCCTTGTCCAGCGCGAGCTTGAGGTCGGCTTCGGGATCGCGGGCGGGATCGTATTTGGCGAACATGTGCAGCTTCGAGAGCTTTGCCGCCGCCTCGGCATCAGACGTCCCAACCGCCGCCTCTGGGGCGGCAGCCGCGACGGCAGCCTCCGGAGCTTTTGCCTCCGGCGCCTTGGCTTCCGGAGAGCAGGCCGCAAGGGCCAGTACGATGGCGACTACCGCGACCCTCATGCTCATGCCGCCAGGATCATCTGAGCCATGATGTTCCGCTGGATCTCGTTGGAGCCGGCGTAGATCGAGGTCTTGCGGTTGTTGAAGTATGCGCCCGCAGACGTGATCAGGTGCTCCGGCGCCGGTAGCGGCTCGTTGGACCGGCCTTCGAGATGCGCGTAGGTGTCCTGCACGAAGGGCTCGGCATAGACGCCTGCCGCCTCAAGCACGATCTCGGTCACCTTCTGCCCGATCTCCGATCCGCGCGTCTTCATCAGCGAAGACATGGCGCCGACCGACTGGCCGGAGGACAGCTTGTCGAAGATGCGCCGTTCAGTCGCGTCCAGCGCCTCGATCTGGATTTCGAGGTCGGCGATCTTGCGGGCAAAGTCCGGGTCTTCCATCAGCGGGCGGCCGCCCACGGTTTCGATCTTCGCAAGCTGGCGCGCCTTGTTGAGGGCGTTGCGGTTGCTTGGCGCGTAGGCCGAGCCGCGCTCGAACGTCAGCAGGTATTTGGCGCAGGTCCAGCCCTCGCCTTCCTTGCCGACGAGGTTCTCGACCGGGACTTTGACGTTGTCGAAGAAGACCGAGTTGATCTCCTGCTCGCCGGGCGAGGTATCATCCAGCGTGTTGATCGGCGTGATCGTGATGCCGGGCGACTTCATGTCGACAAGGATGAAGGAGATGCCGTTCTGTTTCTTCTCTTCCTTCGAGGTGCGGCAGAGGCAGAAGATCCAGTCGGCCCACTGGGCGTAGGTCGTCCACGTCTTGGAGCCGTTGAGGATGTAGAAATCGCCCTCGCGCTTGGCCGTCATCGACAGGCTGGCAAGGTCGGAGCCCGAGCCCGGCTCGGAATAACCCTGGCACCACCACACGTCCGAGTTGCGGATCGGGGCCAGGAATTTCTTCTTCTGCTCATCCGTGCCGAACTTCATGATCACCGGCGCACACATGCGCACGCCCATGGAGGAGTTGCGCGGCGCGCCAGAGAGCGACATCTCCATCTCGAAGATGTATTTCTGCGTCTGGTTCCAGCCGGGCCCGCCATGCTCCGTCGGCCAGTTGGGAACGAGCCAGCCTTTCTTCGCCAGCGCCTTCTGCCAGGCCTTCTGGTGCGTCTCGTCCAGCGAGCCGTTTTTGGAAAGCGTCATGCGCTTCTTGAGATCATCCGTGTAGTTCTCGGCGATCCAGGCGCGGACTTCGTCGCGGAACTTCAGTTCCTCGGTGGTGAATTCGAGATCCATGGCTACTTCACCTTGTCCATGCGCGTGACCTTGGGCGGGCCATCCATATGCGCGCCCATCAGCTTGCCGATCCGCTTGAAGTGCTCGGCGGCGCGGTGAGCGCCGACGGCGTCCATATCCTTGTACTGTTCCATGAACACGTACTTGTTGCTCTCGCCCTGCACCTTGAACAGGCGGTAGTAAACGATGCCCGGCTCGTTGGCGTTGACGGCCTGCTCCATCTCCATGGCGAGCTTTTCGAACTCGGCCTGCTGGCCTTCCTTGACCGTGATTTCCGCAACTGCGCCCGGCATGAATTCCTCCCGATATTTTTTGCCAGAATAGGCATTGCGGCGCGCTTGTCATCTGGGACGGTTTGACCGGTAACCGGCCATTATCCCATGCCGTCGAGGATTCGCGCGAACGATGATACGCACTCGCCAGCTTGAGGGGATTCTCGCCATGAAACGCCTGTCTGCCAGCCTTGCCGCGCTTGCCGTTGCGACGGGAGCAGCCATTGCGCAGGCCCCTGCCCTGACGTTCGACGGCTATGTCGAGGCCAACCGGCCGAAGATGGCGGTTCGGGCGCTGACGCCAGACGAGCTGAAGGCCGCGGCCAAGGCCGTCTCCGCCTGGAATGGCAAGAAGAGCGAGGCCAACCTTGCCGCGGTGCGTCCCTATGCCGAGGCGGGCGAGGCCAAGGCGATGCGGGCCATGATGGACGGCTATGTCCAGCTTGCGAAATCCTCCGGCGGGCGCGGGCAGTC
>DASYKO010000473.1:0-24913 GCA_035995285.1 Hyphomonadaceae bacterium
CCTTCCTCAGAGACAGCTGTCGCCTTCTGCGAGTCCGAGAGCTTCGCTTCGCCTGCAAAGAGAGCGCCGAGCTTTCCATTGGCGTCACGCTCTGCGAGCGCTTCGCAAATGGAGCGCACCTGCGCCTCGTCGCGGATCTCGGTGGCCTCAGGCTTTGCCGAATGAAATTGCGGCAAGACTTCCGCAACGAGAATGCGTGTGTCGCTCAGCGCTTCGTCATCGAGCTTGTCCAGCGGGACCTCGAACGGCCAGATCTTCAGCGCCGGAAACTTCTCGCGCAGCCTCTCGATGGCGGGGATGCCCGTCATCGTCTGCCCGCCGATGGCGCCGGCATAAGCGATCTTCCACACCGGTTGCGGACGGCCCTTCTTGGCGGCAGCCGCGATCACCTCCGCGATGCGGAACTCCGGAATGTCGCCCTTGCCGTGCTCGCGCGTCTTCTTCACCGACAGCGTGGTCAGCTCGTCTTTCTTCGAGCAGCCCCAGAACGGGAAGGGGCCGTTGGAGATGAGACGGTTCATCCGCGCCGCGAGGGCGAAGCGGTTGTTGGTGTTGTCGGGCTTGTCCTTCATTTCCTTCAGCAGGAAATCGCGCATGCCGCGCCACGGTTCGCCCTTGAGCTTCAGCGCCTCGGACGTGCCCTTTGGGAATCCCAGCGGGAAGTCGACGCCGAGCAGCACCTTGTCGCCACGCTTCAGGCAGCGGCCGAGCAGCTCGCCAAGTTCCTCGACAGCTTTCGCACGCGTAGGCGGGTTGGTCGCCTTGAACGCCAGCTTCAGACGCGAATCCGGGGTCAGCGCCCCGATCCAGATGGAATCGGCGCCGGTGGCCGGCTTGGAGGCCGCACTCCAGTCGACCATCACGTAGCTGTTGAACAGGCGCGCCATGAGGCCACGCTCCTTCCAGAAAATCGGCTGCACCTATGTGCAGCCGGGACGTTTAACGGGATATGCGCCGATGGCGGGAGATGTCCCGCGGCGGCTACTCTTTCAAGTCAGTTTCACGAGCATCTTGCCAGTATTTCCCCCCGAGAACAGGCCAAGGAAGGCGTCCACCGCCTCGCCGATGCCGTTACGCACCGTTTCCTCATACCTGATCTTTCCCGAAGCCACCAACGGGGCGACCTCCGAGAGGAACGCCGGATAGGTATCGGCATGGTCGAAGATCAGGAAGCCCTGCATCTTGATCCTTCTCCCCACCAGCATGCCGAGGTTGAACGGCCCAGGCACCGGCGCCTTGGCGTTGTAGACCGAGATCATCCCGCAGATCGGCATGCGCGCGCCGACATTGGCCGCGCCCAGCGCTGCGGTGAGGTGATCCCCGCCCACATTGTCGTAGTAGATGTCGACGCCGTTGGGCGCCGCAGCCTTCACGGCCTTCATCAGGCCGAACACATCGCCCGCGGTGCGGTAGTCCACCGCCTCGTCGAACCCGTGCGCCTTGAGCCAGTCGCACTTCTCCTTGCCACCCGCCGAGCCCACCACGCGGCACCCCTTCAGCTTCGCCAGCTGACCCACCACCGACCCCACCGCCCCAGCCGCACCCGACACGAACACCGTCTCCCCCGCCTTCGGCTGTCCGATCCCGTTGAGCCCGTACCACGCCGTATGCCCCGGCATGCCCAGCACGCCGAGGAAGGCCTGCGCCGGCGCGTTGGTGGCAGGCAGCTTCATCATCCCCACGGCGTCCGGGGCGGAGGTAAACGCCTCCCGCCAGCCGGCCATGGAGGTCACAAGGTCACCTGGTTTGTAGCGATCATCACGCGATTGCAGCACAGTCCCCACCGCGCCGCCGGTCATGGCCTTCCCGATCTCGTAGGGGTCGGCATAGTTCCGGGCCTCGTTCATCCGTCCGCGCATATAGGGGTCGACCGTCATCCAGGCATTGCGCACCTGGACCTCGCCTGCGGCCGGTTCGCGCACCTCCACTGTGGAAAGCTCGAAATCCGAGGGTTTCGGCTCCCCAACGGGCCGCGCCTTAAGCCTCCACTCACGCGATGTTACAGATGGCATCAGGGCTTCTCCGGGTTGGAAACGCGGGGTTTTGGGCTTAATCGCGCGGGCAAGGGGCTTTAGCCAGCCCCTTAGCCGGCCTGACGGTTGAAAAATCCGGTAACCAAGCTTGATGGCCCCGGTAATTGTGCAGGTGCGTTGTTCGGTTATCTGCTGCTGACAGGCCGAGAGGCTGTCGGAGGGTGAGTCCAGTGAAGCGTACCGTTAACGCGGCCAGAACGGCCACCGCATTCGGCCGCCATTCCGGGAAAGTCCGGATCGGCGTTGTCGGCGCCGGTGTGTTCGGCGGTTATCACGCCCAGAAATATTCCTCGACCCCGCACGCCCAGTTCGTAGGCGTGTTCGACCTCAACACCGAAGCGGCCGCCAAGCTGGTCGGCAAGATCGGCAAGGGTCTCGTGTTCGCGTCGTTCGAAGCGCTCGCTGCTGAATGCGATGCGCTGGTCATCGCCACGCCTGCGGTCACGCACGCCAAGCTCACGCGCATGGCGCTAGATTCCGGCAAGCACGCCCTCGTCGAAAAGCCCCTCGCGCTCACGGGCCACGAAGCCCGCGCGCTCGCTGGCCTCGCGCTGGAGCGCAACCTCGTCCTTCAGGTCGGCCATCAGGAACGTCTCGTGTTCCAGGCCATGGGCCTCTTCAACACGGGCGAGCGTCCGCTGCGCATCGAAGGCTCGCGCGTCGGCCCCGCCGCGCCCGACCATCGCTGCGAAGACGTGTCGGCCATCTTCGACCTCATGATCCACGATCTCGATCTCGCCGCCGAGCTGTTCGGTTCGGAAGTGAAGTCGGTCTACGGCCGCGGCCGCATGATCCACACCGACAAGATCGACGAGTCGATCGCCCTCGTGAAATTCGCCAATGGCGGAGAGGCCAAGCTCACCGCCAGCCGCGCCCGCACCCAGCGTTCGCGTTCGATGCGCATCGACTATCCTTCCGGCACTGTCGAAATCGACTTCCTCACCCGCAAGGTGAAGAACACCACCCCGTTCAACATCGTCGCCGACGTCTCGCAGATCCTGCCGGACCCGCTGCGCGCGGCTGACGAAGCCTTCCTCGCCGCCATCCAGGGCCGCGATGTCTCGCCGGTCACCGGCGGCGTCGGCGCCCGCGCGGCTGCCATGGCCGAACTGGTCGAGAAGAGCGCCTTGCGCCGCCGGCCCACTGAAGCTGCGTCAGTTTCGGCTGCAGCGGCGGCCTAGCTTCCCAAAACGTCATTCCTACCTTAAGGGGACGGACCCCATTCCGGCCGCTCGAGCTGTTTGGCCTGTAAAAGCTCCAGGCAAAGCCCTCGGCCAGGTCCACTAAACCCAGGACGCTACGGAGACCTCCCATGGCCAAGAAGCCGACCGCGCGCGTCGAATACTCGTTTTTCGACGTCACCTACGAAGACGGCACTCAGAAGTCGAACCGCAAGGTTCCCGCCGACGTCGCCAACGACCCCTACGACAAGGACGGCGCGATCCGCCGGGCCATCGAGGAGCAGGACAAGGCGATCTCCGAACGCTCCGGGGTGCCCCCGCTCGCCATCAAGGCGATCCGCCCCAGCAAGTAGTTCGGGCAAATAAACCAGGGCGCTGCCCCCACGGCGCCGGTTGTGCGCCGGCCACCCGCCGCTAGCCTCCTCCGCAGCAACACCGGAGAGGGTTCATGCTGGATCTCGGCTCACCCGAAATGACCATGCTGTGGCTGAGCGCAGCGCTCGGCCTCGTCTACCTGATGGCCGCGACGGTCCCCAGCGTCCTTAGCCGCGGCATGCCTTGGGCCCTAGGTCCGCGAGATGAACCCGGGCGCGAGATCGGCAAGACCGGCGCGAGGCTCGAGCGCGCCTGGAAGAACTTCCTCGAGACCTTCCCAATCTTTGTCGCAGCCATCCTGGTCGAGGCTACCGCCGGCCATGGCAGCGCTCTCGCGCCCCTCGGCGCCGCACTCTATTTCTGGGGCAGGGTAGCCTTCCTTCCTATCTACGCCCTCGGCCTGCCTGTGGTTCGCACGGCTGTGTGGACGGTGTCCCTCGTCGGCATCGTCCTTGTCCTCGCCGCCTGCCTGCCGGGGCTTTAGCGCTTGCTTCCCGAGATATCTGCCTGAACTATCCGGCTTGCCGTCTGGCCCGGTCAGGATCATGCTGCATGCAAACAACAGGGCTTTGGGAGGAGGCCCAAGATGCAGCTTTCCCGCCGCGCCCTGATGGCGGCCATCCCCGCCCTTGGACTTGCAGCGACCGCAGCAGCGGGCCTGGCCGCTCCCGCCTACGCGCAACGCAACAAGACGCCCAAGACCGGCACGCGCATCGTCCCGGCCGAGGAGCAGCTTTCGCTTGAAGCCTGGATCGACGAGTGGGGCCGCCCTACCGCGAAAGTCCTGATCAACGGGCAGGGGCCCTTCCGCTTCCTGGTCGACACCGGCTCCACAACCACCGTCATCGCCCAGCGCATCGCCACCCAGCTTGCCACGCCGGTCGTCGGCAAAGCCGTCGTCAACGGCACGACGGGGTTTGCGGAAATGCCTGTTGCTCGCATCGACAAGCTCGAATGCGGGGTCGTCATGGGCGACAACATCCGCGTCGCCGTTCTCACCGACGAAGGCCTTGCGCGCGAGGATGGCATCCTTGGCGCCGATGTCTTCGTCAACCATCGCCTCACCTTCGACATCGAGGCCAAGTCCGTGCGCGTCGAACCGACGCGGCGGGGCGCGAAAACACGCCTGGCCTCCAACATGCGTATCCGCAACGGCTTGCTCGCCGAAATCGACGGCAAGATCGGCGGTGTCGATTGCCGGTTGATGCTCGATACCGGTGCGGAGAGCTGCATCGTCAATTCCGTGCTGGAGGCCTCCCTTGTCCGCGCCCAGCCGCGCATGAAGCGCATCGAGCGCGCTACGGTCGTCGGCGTTACGGGCCAGGTGCTCGAAGGCAATTATCTTCATCTGCCCCGCGTCGAGCTCGGCAAGATCAATGTGCGAGACGCCGGCGCCATCGCCACCGACGCCCACGTCTTCCACCTGTGGAATCTCACGCAGGAGCCCGCGATGATCGTCGGCGTCGACGTGCTCTCGCGCCTTGCCGGCTTCTCGATCGACTACGGCGCCAAGGTGTTCGACGCCGAGCCCCTGGCCGGGCTTATCGCCCGCAGCAGCGTGATGCTGGGATAGGCCTCGGGAGCGGGGCAGGGCGCTGCCTTGCCACACTTCTTGCCTCTCTGAGGCAATCGGTGCATCCATCCGGCCTCATTCAAGTCCGGAACTTGGAAAAATGACCGTAAAAGTTCGCTTTGCGCCGTCGCCTACGGGCAAGCTGCACGTCGGGAATATCCGCACCGCGCTGGTCAACTGGCTGTTCGCGCGTGGGGTTGGCGGTATCTTCGTCCTGCGCATCGACGACACGGACCTTGAGCGCTCGACCAAGGCCTACGAGGACGGCATACGCGAGGACCTCACCTGGCTCGGCATGACGTGGGACGAGACCTTCAAGCAGTCCGAAAAGTTCGCGCGCTACACCGAGGCAGCCGAGGGGCTCAAGGCCAAGGGGCTTCTCTATCCCGCCTATGAAACGCCCGAAGAGCTAGACCGCCGCCGCAAGATCGCGATCTCACGCGGCAAGCCGCCCGTCTACGACCGCGCCGCGCTCGCGCTGACCGAGGCTGAAAAGAAACAGCTCGAAGCCGAAGGCCGCAAGCCGCACTGGCGCTTCAAGCTCTCGGGCAATCCCGTGCACTGGAACGATCTCGTGCGCGGCCCGCAGTCGATCGATTCATCGTCCGTGTCGGATCCGGTTCTCATCCGCGAGGACGGCTCCTTCCTCTACACCATGCCCTCCGTCGTCGACGACATCGACGCCAAGATCACGCACATCGTCCGAGGCGAAGACCACGTCACCAACTCCGGCGCGCAGATCGAGATCTTCCAGGCGCTCGGCGGCAAGACGCCGGAAATGGCGCACATGCCGCTGCTCATCGGCGCAGACGGGCAGGGGCTGTCGAAACGCCTCGGCTCGCTCTCGGCCGAACAGCTGCGCGAGGAAGGCTGCGAGCCCATGTCTGTGCTCTCTCTCCTCGCCAAGATCGGCACGTCCGATCCAGTCGAAATGCGCGGAAGCATCATGGAGCTGGCGAAGGAGTTCTCCTTCAACAAGATCGGCCGCGCGCCTGCGCGCTTCGACGAGACCGAACTCGAAAACCTCAACGCCCAGATCATCCATGCGATGAGCTTCGACACAGTGAAGCCCCGCCTCGCCAAGCTGCCCTATGGCGACCAGGCGACCCCCGAATTCTGGGACGCCGTGCGCGCCAACCTCAAGGCCGTGCCGCAGGCGGGCGTCTGGCTCAGCGTTGTCTATGGTCCCGGCCTGCAAGGCCCCGAACTCTCCGAGGAAGATTCACGCTTCGTCGGCGAGGCCGCTGCGCTCTTCCCCACCGGCGAAGTGGGTCCCACCACCTGGAAAGACTGGACCGAGGCCCTCAAGGCCAAGACCGGCCGCAAGGGCAAACTCCTCTACGGCACCCTCCGCCGCGTGCTGACGGACCAGGAGCATGGGCCAGAGATGGACAAGATGCTGGCGCTGATTGGCGCCAAGAAGGCGCGGGAGCGTCTGGTTCAGGCTGCGCCGTGATATGGCGAAGGGGAGCTAGTGCGCCGCGCTCTCTTCATCTGCAGCGCCAACCGCTTGCGCAGCCCCACCGCTGAGCAAGTCTTCGCGTCCTGGCCGGACGTCGAAACGGATTCCGCAGGCATCAGCAACGGCGCCGAGCAGGAGCTCTCGAGCGAACAGATCGAATGGGCCACCATCATTTTCGTGATGGAGAAGGCTCATCGCAACAAGCTGTCGAAGAAGTTCAAACGGCATCTCGGCGGCAAGCGCGTGATCTGCCTCGATATTCCCGATGAGTACGGGTTCATGCAGCCGGAACTTGTCCGCATCCTGGAAGTCAGGGCCGGGCCATATCTCCGCTGAGCCTCAGACGTTCTTCATCCAAGCCTTCACGATCGCCTCGAACGCCTTGGCATTTGCCTTCAGCGTCTTGCCCGCGCCCAACGTCACCAGCGCCCGGTCCTTGGCGAGCCACAGCAGCAGGCCGCCCGGATCGGGAATATCGAGCTTCGGATTGTCCTTCACCTTTGCGCCGGTGTGGAAGACGAGCTGAACCACATCCTTCGAGCGCAGGTTCACCGTCGCAAACCAGTCGCTCTTCCGGAAGCTCAGCGAATTCCATTTGACGCCGTCGGCAATCTCCGGGCTCGCGCTCAGCACGATCTTCCGCACAGCCTCGATATCGCCCTTCAGCGGATGGTCGAGCGCAGCGAGGAAGGTGGAGGCATCCTCCACCTTCTTGCCAGTAGGAGGATGGGCCGCCAGGGAGGAAGCGGGCGCCTTTGGCCGGGCCGTTTTCGGCTTCGCGGCGGCGCTCTTCTTGCTCGCGCCCTTGAGGGATTTCGTCGCCATCTAGCCCAGCTCTGCCAGAACCCGATCGAGACGCTGATAGCCCGCCTCCATGCCGTCGGCCATCGGGGTGGCGGCGGCGCCGTCGCGCGCTTCCTTCGAGGCGTAGAGGATGGTCATCACCGACGTCGTCCTGCCGCCCTTCTCGGTGAAGACCTGGCTGGCCAGCGTTTCGCCGCCGGTCCAGTCATCATCGAACTTTTCCTTCGAGCCGATGGTCTCGGGCTTGTCCACTTTCGTGTACGTGCCGCCCATGGCCATCTTCGCGCCGCGGGACTTGTCCTCCCATTCGTAGCGGTACTCGCCGCCCACGCGCAGGTCGATCCTGCACACCGGCATCTCCCAGCCGGGCGGGCCGAGCAGCCAGCGCCGCACCAGCTCCGGCTTGGTATGCGCATCCCAGACGAGATTGCGCGGGGCGTCGAACGAGCGCGTGATGCGGATCTCGCGGTCGGACGGAAGGGTGATTTCCAGCTTGTTGGGCATGTCAATTCCCTTGCTGCTCTGCGACGAATTTGTCGAGGCGCCCATAGCTTACTTCCATGCCGTCCGTCATACCGGTCGAGAGGGCCGCATCGCGCGCTTCCTTCGAGGTGTATTCTATCAGCGTGACCAGCGTGGTGACGCCGTTCTTTTCGGTGAAGGTGGTGCGGTTGATCGTAGGATTGTTCGCATCCATCGCCCCGCCCATCGTGCCGGGATCGAAGTACTCGGCCTGGACCAGGCGGGCAGGCGCCTCGACTTCGCGGAACTCGCCGACGAAGCCGAACTCCTGATTGTTCTCCTCATGCCGCCAGCGCCAGCGATACTTGCCGCCCGGCCGGACGTCCATCTCGCACACCGGCATCGTCCAGCCCGGATAGCCGCCGATCCAGCGCGTGAAGAGCTCCGGCTCGACATGCGCCTGCCACACCAGCTTTCGGGGCGCCTTGAAGTCGCGCGTGACGCGGACCTCGCGATCGGAGGGCAGGGTAACTTCCAGCTTGCTACCCATCTCAGCCTCCCTGTTCTTCGGCGAAGAATGTGTCGAGCCGCTCATAGCCCATCTCCATGCCGTCGGTCATGCCGGTCGAGACGGCCGCATCGCGGATTTCCTTGCTGGCGAATTTCATGACGGTCTCAAGCGACGTCACGCCGTTCTTTTCAGCGAACGATGTGCGGATCATCGCCGGCTGGCTGACATCCATCGCGCCGCCTATGTCGCCGGGATCGTAGAATTCGGCGTGCGTGAATTTCGCCGGCGCATCCACTTCCTTGAAGTCGCCATGGAAGCCGAACTCCTGGCCGTTCGCATCGGACTTCCAGCGCCAGCGGTATTTGCCGCCCGGCCGCACATCCATCTCGCACACCGGCATCGACCAGCCCGGCGGGCCCAGCATCCACTTCTGCACCAGCTTCGGCACGGTATGCGCATCCCACACCAGCTTGCGCGGGGCGTGGAAGTCGCGCGTCACGCGCACTTCGGTGTCGCTCGGCAGAGAGACTTCGGCCTTGAATTTCTCTTTCGCCATCATGGCGGTTCCTTTCTTTATGTCCGGGCTTCGGGGAGGGTCAGCCGTTGAATGCTTTTTCGAGGTCGGCGACGATGATCTTCTGCATCTTCAGCATCGCCTGCAGCGCGCGGTTGGCCTTCTCGCGGTCCGCATCGCCGAGATAGCGGCCCAGCGCATCCGGAATGATCTGCCAGGAGACGCCCCACTTGTCCTGCAGCCAGCCGCAATTGTCTTCGCGCCCGCCGTTGCTGAGGAACTTGTTCCAGTAGAGGTCCACCTCCGCCTGGTCCTTGCACTTCACGAACAACGAGATGCCCGGCGTGAACTTGAAGTGCGATCCGCCGTTGAACATCAGGATCTCGGTCCCGTTCGCAACGATCGTCGCCGACATCGGGTTCGCCGACTTGATCTCCGAATTCGGGAACACGGAGACATAGAACTTCGCCGCATCCTCGACCGGTCCGTCGAACATGAGGAAGGGGGAAATCTTAGACACGTTTGCCATTGTGGTTTCTCCAGATGGCCCTGCTTTTTTTTAGGGCGTGGTTTCGGGGGGAATTAGTGTTTCTTGCGTTTGGATTTCGGCGGCTTGGCCTGCATCTGGCCGAGCAGTTCATCGAGCGCGTCGTACCGGCGCTCCCAGAATTTGCGGTAGTCTTCGAGCCAGGCGACGGCTTCCTGCATCGGCCCGCCATCGATCCTGCGCGGCCGCTTGTTCGCGTCCTGGCCCGTCGCGATCAGCCCCGCATTCTCCAGAACCTTGAGGTGTTTCGAGATCGCCGGCTGGCTCATCTTGAACGGCGCAGCCAGCTCCGCGACCGAAGCCTCGCCCAGCGCCAGCCGCGCCATGATGGCCCGCCGCGTCGGATCGGCCAGAGCCGCAAAGGTCAGATCGAGGCGTTCAGAGGTTGGCATCGGTGCTGTCTCTCAAGACGTCCATAACCGTCTAGTTATAATAACCACTCGGTTATGGACGTCAACCCCGCCCGCGAAGAATCTTCACTGAGGCGAGCAGGGGACACGCGCCGCGCCTGTCCGGCCTCATGAAGCGGGGCTGAAACCCGCCTGAAATCGCGGAAATTTTGCGATTTATGATCCATGCCGCTGTGTTCGGGGGCTGCATCGCGCTATCTACACTCCCCGTATGGCGTGCGAGCCGGAGCCAACATCCGGCAGCGCCTTGAATGGTGGCAAAGGGTTCTCCCGATGACTGATGCAAGACGAGCCGGCGGCAATGGCGGCGACGCTGTCCGCGGCGTTCTCGAAGATGTGGCGCAATTCGGCGGCCGCGCCCGCAAGGCGCTGGATGAAACCGCGCGCCACGCCGGCGAACTCGCCCATGACGTCGCCGACGAAGCCGTCGTCCGCGGCCGCAAGGCCGCCAAGTACGCCGTGCGCGAAGTAAAGGAACATCCGGTCACCACGATCGCGATCGGCGCCGCCGTCGGCGTCCTCGTCGCCGCGATCCTGATGCGCAAGCGCGACTAGACAGCCGAACGTCTTTGGGGGGCGCGTGGCCGGAAGCATCCACATCGTGGATACGCCTAAGGGCGACGCGCCTCTCTGGGTGCGCGAGCAGTGGGTCGGCCTCACGCTGCCGCTGATCTATCACGGCACGATCGTCGCGCATGGGATGAGCGTGCTGAAACCTCCTCGTGAGTTATCGCGTCTTGAGCTTTTCTGGGGCTGGGTGACCGGACAGCATCCCTGGCGTGGTTATCTCGTCGACGTGAACGCGTCCCTCGCAGTCCTTGAGAGCAAAAGCCCCGAGGCCGCCGCATGGTGGCGGGCGAATGCGCCCCACCTGCTCGGCATGCAATTCATGTTCGACTATGGCTGCTGCGATCCAGTCGACCGGGCATCGCCCGAACCTTCAGGCGGCGATCCTGCCCGCAACTGACAACGCCAGCGCCTCGGCGACCTTGATGCCGTCCACGGCGGCGGAGAGAATGCCGCCGGCATAGCCAGCGCCTTCGCCGGCCGGATAGAGCCCCTTCACGTTCAGCGACTGCAAGTCCGCCCCGCGCGTCATCCGCACCGGGCTCGAGGTGCGCGTCTCGACGCCCGTCATCACCGCATCTTCCTGGCCATAGCCGGGTATCTGCCGCGCAAACACCGGCAGCGCCTCGCGCATGGCCGTCACCGCATAATTCGGCAGGCAGAGCGAGATATCCGTCATCGTGACGCCCGGCTTGTAGGAGGGGATCACGCTGCCGAGCGTCGTGCTCGGCCGCACGGCCAGGAAATCCCCCAGCAGCTGCGCCGGCGCGAGCCAGCACGATCCGCCGGCTGCGTATGCCTGCTCCTCCCAGTGCCGCTGGAAGGCGATACCGGCGAGCGGATTGGTCTTAGCATCGCCCGGAAAATCCTCCAGCCCCACGCCCACCACGATGCCCGAATTGGCGTTCCGCTCCTTGCGCGAATACTGGCTCATGCCGTTGGTCACCAGCCGGCCCGGTTCCGACGCCGTCGCCACCACCGTCCCGCCCGGGCACATGCAGAACGAATAGACCGACCGCCCGTTCGAACAATGATGCGCCAGCTTGTAGTCGGCGGCGCCCAGTATCGGATGCCCCGCACACGGCCCGAACCGCGCCTTGTCGATGATCGATTGCGGATGCTCGATCCTGACGCCGATCGAAAACGGCTTCGCCTCGAAGAACACGCCGCGAGCGTGCAGCATCTCGAACGTATCCCGCGCCGAATGCCCCAGCGCCATCACAACGCGGTCCGCCGCGATCTCTTCGCCGTTCGACAGGCCGAGGCCCACCACGCTCCGCTCGCCATTGCGCTCGTGGATGAGAATGTCCGTCACCTGCGCTTCGAAGCGGATCTCCCCGCCCAGCGCGATGATCTTCTCGCGCATATGCTCGATCATCGGCACCAGCCGGAACGTGCCGATATGCGGCTTGGCGACATAGCTGATCTCTTCCGGCGCCCCCGCCTCCACGAACTCCTTCAGCACTTTCCGGCCGAGATGGTTCGGGTCCTTGATCTGCGAGTAGAGCTTGCCGTCCGAGAACGTCCCCGCGCCGCCCTCTCCGAACTGCGCGTTCGATTCAGGATTGAGGATCGCCTTCCGCCAGAAGCGGAACGTATCAACCGTCCGCTCCCGCACGATCTTCCCGCGCTCGAGGATGATCGGATTGAACCCCATCTCGGCGAGGATCAGCCCGGCGAACAAGCCGCATGGTCCAAGGCCAACGACAACCGGCCGCTTCGCCCCGGCAGGCGCACGCGTCACCTGCTTGTAGTCCATGTCGGGCGTGCGACCGATCTGCTTGTCCTTGGCGAGCCGCTTCAGCACGCCCGCCTCGTCCTTCACCTCAGCGTCGATGGTGTAGATCAGCTGGATCGCAGACGTCTTGCGCGCGTCATACGCCCGCTTGAACACGGTGAAAGAGGTGAGCACTTCGCCGGCGATGGACAGCCGCTTCAGGATCGCCAGCCTCAACGCGGGCTCGGCATGATCAAGCGGCAGCTTCAGCTCTTGAATACGGAGCATCTTTCCAAGTCCTCATGGGGGCGGCACATCGCACGCCAGACCATGGGCGCCAGATAGCGCAGGCCCGCCCAAAAGGAAACCGGCAGTCCCAGCTTCGGGACAGGCCCGTCGCCAGACCTGCAGTTTCAGCTCTGGGCGATCATCAGCCAGGCGTTAGCCAGCTGCTTCGCGCCGGCGTGATCCTCGATGGAAGTCCATGTCGCCCGCGCCGCTTGCCGGTCGCCTGCGCGGAACTGCGCGATGCCGAGACCCAGCTTGGCAAAGGCGATATCGGCCGCCGTAAACCCGCCCTTCGCCAGGGCCGCCGCATAAAGCTCAACCGCCCGCCCATAATCGCCCTTGGCAGCGAAACCCTGGGCGACAGCGAGGTAGGTGAAGCCGCTGGGCTTGGCCGCTGCCTCAGCGGCGCCCTCTTCCAATGCTCCGTTACGGTCTTTGTCTGCATCGGTGCGCACGGCCCAGAAGAAGGCTGCATTGCGCTCTCTCTTCGAATCCTTGTCGCCGCCGAATTCTCCGACATCCACCAGCGGCCGCAGCAGCGTCTCTGCCTCGATGGGAACGCCCCTGTTCATCGCATGCTCGCCCGCGCTTGCCTGCTGCGCCGAAGTCAGCGGCAGGCCACCACCCAGCAGCGTACGCGCCACGTCGAGGCCCCGCACGTTTTCCTTGTATCCCGGCGCCGCCTTCGCGAGTTCGATCTGCGCGAGAAAAGCCTTCTCCCGCGCCGGGTCGCCCGCGACCTGTGCGTGCGCCGCCTGCCCAAGACAGGCTGCGATAACTGCTGCTGCAATGTAACGGATCATGCGGTTCCCCAATCAAACCGGATGGAGAATGCTAGCACCGATCGGCCGAGTCCGGAATGGGTCTCACGCCCTGCGCGGTCGCTGTTTCGGCGAGACGAACCTGATGATCACGCGGCTCTTGCCCCTCGGGTCAAGCGTCCAGCCGGCGTGCATCACCGCCGCGGTGATCAGCCGGTCGACATACTCATCCCCAAACGTCTCGGTCAGCGCCTTCGCCGTCTCGATGCGGATCGAGCGCACCGTCGATCCCTTGCCCTCAAGCCTGTGTTCCGGATCGGGCAGGGCGCTGCCCTTGAGGAAGAACAGTGTGATCCAGCGCGGATAGAACACGATCGATAGCGGTATCTTGCCGGCCTTCTCAATGCCGGCGAACCCGACGCCCAGCGCGTTGTAGTTGTCGTAGACCATCTCCAGCGCCCCCGGCAGCCGCTTGCGCATGATGCCCAGCGCCTTGCGCCCGAGCGCCGCGATCTTCGGATCATACTTGTCGATCGCCGCTTCCAGCAGCGCCCGCGCCGCCGCATCGCCCGCCGGCGCCTTGCCCCCAGACGCAGAAACGCCCCGCTTCTTTGGGGAGCGGGGCGTTTCCTTTGGCATATTCGTCTACCTTAGTTGCGGCGAGCCGCAGCCTCTTGCGCCGCCTTCTCGTCGTTGGCGCGCTTGATGATGTAGGCGAGGATATCGTCCGTCTGCGTTTCGGTCAGCCGCGCGAAGCTCGGCATGCCGCGCTGAGCCCGGTCGCCCTCGCGCACCGCGCCATTGTAGGCCGCCTTGTTGCCGAGCAGCGCGCTGTAGCGCAGGTCCGGGGCGGTCGCGCCTGCAGCCGGCACGCCGTTCTGGCCATGGCAGGCCGAGCAGTTCTGGCCATAGAGCTGTTCGCCCGAAGCCACCGTCTCGTTGCTTGCCGTCGCCAGCGGCGGGTTGATCCGCACGCTAGGCGCTGCAGCGATCGTTCCCGACATTTCGGTCGGCAGCGTCGCCGCGCCGCCGGCCTTGAACACCAGGATGCGCGAGTTGTTGGCCGAGACGCCGACCGTGCGCTTCTGGCCCGGGGGCAGACCGCGGGCGCCGGCGAGGATCGCCACCTGCTGCTGTCCATCGACGGTGAAGGTCGCAGGCGCCGCAACAACGCGCGCTTGTGTCGGCGCAGCCCACAGGCGTTTGCCGTCGCGCGCATCATACGCCACCAGCTCGCCCTTGGCGTTGCCGGAGAAGATCAGGTTGCCTGAAGTCGCAAGCAGGCCCGAGGCGCCATAGACCTCGTTCTGAATACGGAACTTCTCTTTGCCCGTCACCGGGTCCCAGGCGAGGATGTAGCTGTCCGTCTTCGGCAGCACGCCGCCCACCGGCACCGGCGTCTGGCCGGCGCCCGGGGTAAATCCGATGCCCGTGTTCCAGCCCTGCAGGTTCACCTTGAAGTCCGCAACCGCCGCATAGGTCTGCGGCGAGACCGTCACCGGCAGGTAGACGAGGCCCGTCTCCGGGCTGAACGCCATCGGATGCCAGTTGTGCATGCCCAGCGCGCCCGGCGTCACGATCGCCGGCTTGCCCGTGCGCTCGAAGCGCGCCTCGGGAACTTCAACCGGCCGCCCCGTCGCCATGTCGACATGTGTCGCCCATGTGATCGGCGCGAACTTGTCGGCCTTCAAGAGCTTGCCGGTTTTTGCGTCGAGCACATAGAAGAACCCGTTCTTCGGCGCCTGCATCACCACGCGGCGCTTGCCCTCCGGATAGTTGAGGTCGGCCACCATGATCGGCTGCGTCGCCGTATAGTCCCATGTCTCGCCGGGGGTGGTCTGGTAGTGCCACTTGTACTTGCCGGTGTTGGGATCAAGCGCGACGATCGAGGAGAGATAGAGATTGTCGCCGCCGCCGGGCGAGCGGATCTTCTGGTTCCACGGTGTGCCATTGCCCGTGCCGACATAGAGCTGGTCGAGCACCG
Organism: Hyphomonadaceae bacterium; assembly: GCA_035995285.1. GTDB lineage: Bacteria > Pseudomonadota > Alphaproteobacteria > Caulobacterales > Hyphomonadaceae > UBA7672. Next base: position 15,190 of record DASYKO010000473.1, read on the forward strand.
GGTCATAGACGATCGAATCCCACACCGTGCCGCCGCCGCCGAGTTTCCACCATTCGCCATTCCAGGTCTTGGCGGCATCCGCCAGTTCCGGCTGCTCGAAGCCCTTCGCGGGCTCGCCGGGAACTGTCCACCAGCGCCATAACTGCTTTCCGGTCTCCGAGTCATAGGCGGTGATGTAACCGCGCACGCGGTATTCAGCGCCGCCGTTTCCGATGATCACCTTGCCCTTCACGATGCGCGGCGCCGCCGTGACGGTGTAGGGCAGGTTGGTGTCGGTGGTCTGCACCGACCACACTTCCTTGCCAGTTTTTCCGTCCAGAGCAATGAGCCGCCCGTCCAGCGCGCCGACATAGATCTTGCCGTTCCACGCCGCCACGCCGCGGTTGACGACGTCGCAGCACGCATCCGCGCCCTTCGCGCGGTCGACCTTGGGATCGTACGCCCAGAGCAGCGTGCCCTTGTGGATGTCATACGCCTTCACCATCGACCACGCGGTCGTCAGGTACAGCACGCCATCGACGATGACCGGTGTCGATTCCTGGCCGCGCTCCGTGTCGATCTCCGCCGACCAGGCGAGGCCGAGGTTCTGCACGTTGGTGTCGTTGATCTGGTCGAGCTGCGAGAAGCGCTGCTCCTCATAGCCATTGCCGCCCGCCGTCAGCCACGAGCCCGGCTCCTTGTCGAGGCCGAGGCGCTTCTCGTTCACCGCAGCCGCGCCAACCGGATTGCTGGGGACGACACCCACAGCCGCCGTCTCGGCCTCATTCGTCTTGCACGAAACCAGCAGCGCCGTCGCCGACACAGCCATAGCGAGCGACATAACAACAGCGCGCATGGAAACCCTCCAGATGGGCCTTGCCTGGCCCTCGTGTTCATCTTGGCCGGCAAATCCCCGCCAATACACTTGGCGAAGGCCCCTCCCGGCGGCGGCCAACCTAGGGGCCGTCGCACTGCGCCGCAATACGCGCAGGTTCGAGGCCGCCCTCACCATTCCGACAAGTTGCCGCACCGCGGCGCCAAAGCTACAGCGCGCTTTTCCGGAATCGGCAGTCGCAATTCTGCGGATGGTCCGCGGCGCCTAGTCGAGCACGATGGCCCGCTCGTGCAGCGCCTGCAGCGCCGCCTCCGGCGAGTTGGTATCCGCCATCAGGTTGCGGAAGCTCTCCGGCAGGAAACCGCCCTCGATCATGTGATCGACCAGCACGAAGTAGGGCGACCAGTACTTGTTCTCCGACAGGAATGCCATCGGCTTGCGATGCAGGTTGAGCTTGGCCCAGCTCAGCGTCTCAACAGCTTCCTCCAGCGTACCGATCCCGCCCGGAAGAACAATGAGCCCATCGGCCTCGTCCAGCAGCGCCTGCTTCCGCTGGTGCATGTTGTCGGTGTAGCGGTTCTCGATCCCGTCGAGCACGCCTTCGAGCTCGCGCAGGAAGTGGGGCATGACGCCCAGCACCTTGCCGCCAGCATCGCGAGCGTTGGTCGCAACCTTCCCCATCAGGCCAACATTCCCGCCGCCATAGACCGTGCGCCAGCCGCGCTTGGCGATGGCCTTGCCGAGGCGGCAGGCGAGGTCGCCATACATGGGGTCGGCCCCGTCGGCCGAGCCGCAATAGACCGTTACGGATTTGATTCCGGACATCGTCTTCTCTTCTGTTTCAGCCGGGATAGATGCGATGGTTCGGGGCAGGGGGGAAGTGCGCCCCGTTGCCCGGACACTGGGGCCGCCCAATAGTGTCAGCATAGTGGGGCAGGAAACCGGCGGGTACTAGCGAAGCCTGTGCACAAGGCATAAATAGACCCGGGCATGGCAAGACATGAATCCCCCAAGGCGGCCCCGAAAACTGGCGGCGCCGCCCCCTCTACAGACATAGACGCAATCGAGACCGGCAAGGCCGGGATCGGCATTTCCCTTGTCCGCATAGGGCAGATCCTCGCCCGGCCCGAACTCGCCAAATGGCGCCCGCTCATGGTGGTGGCGCTGCTGCTCACGCTCGCCTCCAAGGTCTTCTCCGTCTACGCGCCGGTCTATTTCGGCGACGCCATCAACCTGCTGAGCGGCAAGGACGCAGCCTTTGCCGCCGTCCTGCTCCTCCTCGGCTGGTGGACGCTCGCCCGCATCCTCGGCTCGAACCTGCCCTACGTGCGCGATGCGCTGTTCGCCCCCGTCAGCCAGGACGCCCAGCGCCTCATCGCCGTCGGCGCCTACGGTCACGCCCAGCGCCTGTCGCTCGCCTTCCACCAGACCCGCCGCACCGGCGCGCTGAACCGCGTCATCGACCGCGGCGTGGCGGCGCTCGATTATCTCGTCCGCTTCCTCGCCTTCAACATCGGCCCGACGCTGATCGAACTCGCGCTCGCCGCCTTCGTGCTCACCACGCGCTACAGCCCCTGGTCGGCATTCCTCGCTGTCATCGTCGTTGTGCTCTATGCCGGCTTCACCGCGCTGCTCACCAGCTGGCGTACCGAACAGCGCCGCAAGCTGAACGCCGCCGACACCGAACTGCGCGCCGTCTCCGTCGACAGCCTCACCAACTTCGAGACAGTAAAAGCCTTCGCCGCCGAAGAGCGCGAGACTGCGCGCTATGACAGCGCCATGCGCACCTACAACAAGCACATGGTCGAGGTCTCGCGCTCGCTCGCCCTGCTCAACGCCGGGCAAGACGTCATCATGGCGCTCGGCCTCACGGGCGTTGCCGCGCTCACCGCCTTCGCCACGTTCGACGGCAGGGTGCAGGCCGGCGACATGGCCGCCGTCATCCTGATCATGGGCAACCTCTATCGCCCGCTGTCGATCCTCGGCTGGGCCTTCCGCGAGATCAACCAGGGCGCGGTCGACCTCGAAAAGCTCTACGGCCTCCTCAACATGAAGCCCGAAGTGGCCGACGATCCGGATGCCAAGCCGCTGCAGGTCAAAGGCGGCGCCGTCTCCTTCGACAACGTCTCCTTCACGCACGACGCCCGCTCCGCTGGCCTCAGCCACGTCTCCTTCGAAGTCCCCGCCGGCGCCAAGCTCGCCATCGTCGGCCCGTCCGGCTCGGGCAAGTCCACGCTGCTGAAACTCCTCTTCCGCTTCTACGAAACAGGCGGCGGCCGCGTGCGTGTCGACGGGCAGGACGTGCGCATGCTCAAACAGGCAAGCCTGCGCGACGCCATCGGACTGGTTCCGCAGGAGGTGGTGCTCTTCAATTCATCGATGAAGGACAATCTCCTCTACGGCAAACCCGACGCCACCGACGAAGAAGTGCGCGAGGCCGCACGCCGCGCCCAGCTCCTGGATTTCATCGACAAGCTGCCCAAGGGCTGGGAAACGCGCGTCGGCGAGCGCGGCGTCAAACTCTCCGGCGGAGAGCGCCAGCGTGTCGGCATCGCCCGCGCCATCCTCAAGGACCCGGCCATCCTCGTCCTCGACGAAGCCACCTCCGCCCTGGACAGCGCCACCGAAGCCGACGTGCAGGGCGCCCTCGAGGAAGCCTCCAAGGGCCGCACGACTCTCATGGTCGCCCACCGTCTCTCGACCGTGGCAGGCGCCGACGAGATCATCGTCCTCAACGAAGGCAAGATCGCCGAACGCGGCACGCACCATCAGCTGCTGGCGCACGGCGGCATCTATGCAGACCTGTGGGCGAGACAGTCGCGCGCACACGAGGCCGCAGAAGTTGTTGCTGCGACGGCAAAGCTCGTATCGAATGCATAAGCTTGAAGACTGTGTCGGGGGCGATTGCGTCGCCCATGTTCATGCGAGGCTCTACGAGGCAATTGGCGCCGAACGGCCGAATCCAAAATTCCTGATCGGCGCGGGCGGCGACGCGGTCGCCATTTTTGGCGACCTCGCCCAGACACTTCGGCCTCCTTATTTCGTTCTATACGTGCTCCACACGTCGCGAGGCGAAGGCGAGGTTGGGCGCTACGAGAGCGAAGAAGTCGATCGCTTGCAGCTCGCGGACTTCATCGGGAGATACCAGGCATTTCTCATTGCGGACGGCCGGTTCGACATCTGGGTGCGTTCGCCGACGGACAGCGCGACGATTGTATGGGACCGGCACAACTACATCCACGCATACGGGCCGCTGGATCGCTACAGCAGCATCCTTGAGGCGGCGGGCTATGCCCCTGGTGAAGTCGATCGGATCGCCCAGCGGGAACACTTGCATCACTACCGGCCGGAGCTGGATCATCTTGCAACCGACCTGCTCAATGAGTTCGAGTGGGACTGGTCACCGCTTCGTCCGGCCGACGAGCAAATTTAGGGTTCCGTCTTTCGGCAGCTGCGAAGTCGCGCCCGGACCAGATCTTTTACAGCGAACATTCGAAACCAATCCCGCCCCTCGGCCTTTTGATAGAGAGGGCTCATTCCCAGGGTCCTGAGCAGAAGGAACCGGCGAATGCGTGAGCTTCATCTCAAAATGTCCATGTCCCTCGACGGGTTCGTAGCCGGTCCCAACGGCGAGTCGGACTGGATATTCCGCACCAATGACGATGAAGCCGATGCGTGGAGCATAGCCTCGGTCGGCAACGCCAGCCTGCACATCATGGGCTCGAAAACGTTCCACGACATGATCTCGTTCTGGCCGTTCGTGGAGGACGTGTTCGCCGCGCCGATGAACGACATTCCCAAGGCGGTCTTCACCCAGCACGGCGCCGCCAGCGTGGACAAGACGCCGAGCCTGGAGTCCTTCGACAATTCCGCAAGCGCGCTGGAACAGGGACCGAAGAAGAAAACGCCCGATCCGAAGGTGCTCAAGGGATGGCAGAATTCCTATGTCGCCGAAGGTCCGATGAAGGACGAGATCGCAAAGCTGAAACGGCAGGATGGCGCGCCGATCATCGCCCACGGCGGCGCCGGCTTCGCCCGCAGCCTGATCGCCACCGGCCTCGTCGACGAATTCCGCATGCTCGTCCACCCGGTCGCCCTGGGCGAAGGCCTCCCCATCTTCACGAAGCTGGACGAACCGCTGTCGCTGAAGCTGATCGAGACGAAGCGGTTTCCAAAGGGCGCCGTGGGAGAAGTCTATCGGCCGAATTGAAGCTACCTGACAGGCACAAACGCCGACGGCCCCACGCCGCTCTCCTGATAGACGGCATCGCTCTTGCCGAACCCGAAGTGCGGCTTGCCGCCCGGCACGACAAACGTGGCGCCCTCCGGATAGACCCTGCAGCCATTCTCATCGAACGTCTCGCCGAAGCCGTAGCAGAGCTCGCCATCCACCACCGTGATCAGCCGTGTGTCCGGATGCGTGTGCGGCTGGATCTTCCCGCCCTTGGTGATGTGAACGCGGATCGTATAGGGTGCGGCCGCATTCGTGCTGCCGTCGATCGTCGCCGAGAACGCGCCCGTGCCTTGTCCCATCGAGGTGAACTTCACGCCGTCGATCCACGCCGATGCCGCGGCTTTGCCGGCCGGCTCGGTCGCACAAGCCGCCACGCCAAGCGCGATAAAGGCAATCAGGGCAGGGCGCATGGATTCGGGTCCTTCCGGCATGTGCAGAATTATTTGACCTGAATGCTCGAAAAATGCGACCCCGAACTTGGCCATAGGCGGGCTTGGGGAGTCGTATGCGCTCATTCGTCTTCAATGTCGGCTTCTGGGTCATCTCGACCGTCTATGTCCTGCTCGCCGCCATCCTCGCGCTGAGCCCGGGGCATAAGGGCGTGCGCTGGGCCGTCCGCCGCTATTCCCGCCGCATGGTGCAGCTGATGAAGCTGTGCGGCATTCAGCCTGAAGCCCGCGGCAAGGAACGCCTGCCGCCCGCGCCCTTCATCATCGCGCCCAAACACTCCAGCTACGGCGACGGCTTCATCATGTACACGCAGTTCGACGACATCGCCTTCGTCACCGGCGACCACCTCGAGCGTTTCCCGCTCGTGCCCAAGGTGCTGGAAAAACTCGGCGCCATCGTCATCGACAATTGCGGCGGCCCCGAAGCCCGCCGCGACCTTGCCGCCAGTTTCGCCAAGGCCGCCGAGGACAAGCGCAACGTCCTCATCTATCCCGAAGGCAATCTCTCGAAGGTCGGCAGCCATCACCGCTTTCGCGCCGGCGTGTGGCACATGCAGGAAGCCTCGCAATGGCCGGTCGTTCCCGTCGCCACCAGTCTCGGCCTGCGCTGGCAGCAGGAGGACTACAGGAAATATCCCGGCCCGGCCGTGATCGAATTCCTCGACCCCATTCCTCCGGGCCTCGGCAAGGACGAATTTCTCAAGCGCCTCTCAGGCGCCATCATCGAGAACACCGACCGCCTCGTCGCCGAAGGCCGCGAATGGGACAAGGCGCACAACCTTGAGCGCGAGCCCGAGAGGCTGAGCAAGAAGGCAGACCAGGACACCGAGGAAGAGCGTCGCGCGAGAGAGGCGGCAACGAAGTAGCCTCGCCGCTCCAAATGCGGGTGGCGGCCGGCGCCAATCCAGCTACATAGTCTCCAGCCAGCCCGGAGACAGATGTGGCCAGGAAGCCTTCGCGCGACACCGAGAAGACGTACTCGCGTTCGCAATTCGTCGCCAAGCTGCGCCGCTTCGCTGACAGTGTGGAGCAGGGCGAGCCGTTCGCCATCCAGATCGGCGGCGAGCGCATCCACGTTCCCGCCCGCGCCGTATTCGACATCGAACACGAACGCTCCGGCGGCGAGGAAGAAATCGAGTTCCAGATCAAGTGGAAGGCCGAACCATGACCATCGCCCACGATTTCAGTTTCTCCTCCATCGACGGCAAGCCCCTCCCGCTCTCGGCATTCAAGGGCCATCCCGTGCTGATCGTGAACGTCGCCTCGAAGTGCGGGCTCACGCCGCAGTATGAGGGGCTGGTCCAGCTCTATCACGACCTCCAGGCCAAGGGCCTCGTCGTTCTCGGCGTGCCGTCGAACCAGTTCATGGGCCAGGAGCCGGGCACTGACGAAGAGATCGCCACCTTCTGCTCCACCACCTTCGGCGTCGACTTCCCGCTCACCACCAAGACCGACGTGAAGGGCGAGACCGCGCATCCGTTCTATAAATGGATGCTCGGAGAACTCGGCCAGCCCGCCGATCCGATGTGGAATTTCCACAAGCTGCTCATCGGAAAAGACGGCAAGGCCATCCGCGCCTTCGGCCCGCAGACCGAACCGCTCTCTCCTGAAATCCGCACCGCTATCGAAGGCGCGCTATGACATCCGCTTACGATTTCGAATTCACCGGCATCGACGGCCAGCCGCTTCCGCTGAAGAAGTTCGAAGGCCAGGCGCTGATGGTCGTCAACGTCGCCTCGAAGTGCGGCTTCACTCCGCAATACACCGGCCTGCAGCAGATCTATCACGACTACCACGAGCGCGGCTTCACGCTCATCGGCGTACCGTGCAACCAGTTCCTCTGGCAGGAGCCCGCGAAGGAGCTGGAGATCGCCGCCTTCTGCGCCGTCACCTACCAGGTCAACTTTCCGATCACCGAGAAGACGCACGTGAAGGGCGGCAAGGCGCACCCGTTCTACAAGTGGATGCGAGAGAAGCTCGGCCGCGCCGCGCACCCTGCGTGGAATTTCCACAAGCTCCTCACCGACAAGCACGGCCAGCCCGTCACGGCCTTCAAGTCGGGCATCGAGCCGCAGAGCTCAACCGTCCGCCACGCCATCGAAGCCGCTCTCTGACGCACACGGCAGGCGCAACGATCGATTGATACCGCGCTGCTGTGGCGGCTTCGACACGCTTGACGTGCTTTGAGGTTGCGGCAGGCGTGCTCTCGCTGAAAGGGCGAGTGCTACCGGACGATCTCTCCCCCTTTCCCTCGCAGGTTGCAGGATGCTTCCGCTTTATTGTCCGGACGCGGACGATCTGAACCAGAGGGTCCAAATTCCGTTCACAGTTCCTCTAAGGAAGCCAACCTGTATTCATTTCGCGTCCGACAAGTGGCGACTGCAAAAGCTGCGCGAATACTGGGAGTGTGTCCGTGGCGCCATATCGGATCAGTTCGGCCCGCTGCTAAGAAAACCCCGCGAGCGATTCCGCCCGCTGCACCAAATCCCCTGGGGTAAGAAAACAATGAAAAAACTGCTTCTGTCGGCCGCGATGCTCGCTGGCCTTTCCGCACTCGCCGCTGCGCCCGCCATGGCGCAAGCGACCGGCTTCGTCGACGCCAGCGTCGGCAGCCTGAACCTGGACGTTGGTCCTGCTGACAACGACGTCGACCTGATGGGCGTCCATGGCACCGTCGCTTTCCCGGTCGGCCAAGGCCTCACGCTGCAGGGCAACCTCGGCTTCGACCACCTCGATGATCCGGTGGATGGCGACAACCTCTCGGCCTCCGCCAACTTCGGCATGCGCAACGCGAACTACGCGCTCGGCGCCTATGTCGCCTACAAGGACAACGAGCTGCTCGACGACAAATTCCTCGGCTTCGGCGCGGAGTACGTCTACTACATGCCACAAATGACCCTCTCGGTCGGCGGCGGCTTCGGCTCGTACGACGACGCGGATGCTGACCTCTACGGCATCTCGGGCGTTGGCCGTTACTTCGTGTCCGACAACCTCCGCATCGACGGCAAGGTCGGCTACACCAACATCGACGACGGCGGCGAGTCCGACGGCATCGGCGCTGGCGTCGGCGCTGAATGGAAACCGGACAACTTCCCGATCTCCATCTTCGGCGGCTACGACTTCCAGACGCTCGACTCGGGCGGCACGGACACCGACGTTTCGGTGTGGACGATCGGCGCCCGCTTCGACTTCGGCAACGGCACGCTGAAAGCCCGCGATCGTTCCGGCCCGGCGTTCCGCTCGGCAGCCGGCTTCGACACGGCCGCTTCGGGCCTGTTCTAGTCTGATCTCCGTCACCTGACGGATTACGGCACGGCCCGCTCGAAAGAGCGGGCCGTTTGCGTTTGCGGGGCGCGTTCACTCCACTTTGTCATTCCGCGCACAGCGACTTGTCGCGCCGTAGCCTCGGCGAATGCGGAAGCGCAGACCCGAAACCGTGAGCGCCGCCGCCGAGCGCACCAACCCAGCCAACCTCACCCCTCAATACCGAGGGGAACTTGGTGACCTTGGTGCCTCCTTGGTGCTCTTGGTGTTTAAATCTTTTCGAACACCAACCGCGCCTCACGCAACTGAGGGGAACTTCGTGTCTTCGTGCGCCCTTCGTGTCTTCGTGTTGAAAACTTGTCCAATCGCCCACCCAACGCTGTCATTCCGGGCGCAGGCGCGAAGCACCGGAGACCCGGAACCCAGGGGCCACATACACGCCCGCCTCAACAGCGCCTGCGGCAACACCTGCGATCGTCGCCCCTGGGTTCCGGGTCTCCGCTTCGCTCCGCCCGGAATGACATCGGTTGAGAGCCCATACTGGTGGTGACTTTTCGAAAACCCACCACCGTTATGGCGTACCCGTCACCTCCATTCCCTCAGCAATTTCCACAATCGACATCACGTTGGCCTTCTCAAACTGTAGGTCCCCAAACCCGTGAGATACTCAGCCCATGAGCTTGATGGCGATCATCCTCTGGGCCCTGCATGCGCTGTCTCCGTGGAGACAGATGTACGAGCGCGCACACAATCTCCTCAAAGCCAGCATCCGTTATCTCCACGACCCGGACATGGTCGGCTGGCTCTGCGCCAACCCGGATAATCCATCAGGCATCGCGCTCATCGAGCGCGGCCTCGATGTTCTCAGCCCGAACATCGATCTCCTGATCTATCAGCGCGCCCGCGAGATCCTCGGCCTCAAGCCCGTGAGCTGGGCGACGCCCAGACGATCCCCGCCCCAGC